>NZ_ALCA01000036.1 GCF_000278725.1 Actinomyces sp. ICM47
GGGCGGCCGCCGCGAGGGGCTGTTGGGAGACGGTAGCCGCACGCATGCGCGACAGGTCCGACTCGGCCACGTCCGGATACTGCTCGTAGAGCTTCTGCGCAATGATGATCGAGAGCACCGAGTCACCCAGGAATTCCAGGCGTTCATTGTTCGCGATTCCTCCGGCCTCGTTCGCGTAGGAGCGGTGCACGAGCGCGAGCTGCAACAAGGGAGCATCAATGCGCGTGCCCCACGCCTCCACGAGCGCGTCGGTGTCGGTGCGCGGCGGGACGGGAAGGTGCTTTGAGCGGGCCATCAGGATCGCCCCGGCTCGGTGTGCTCGTCCAGCAGGGACGCCAGGGAGGCCAGACGCGGATCGACGACAAAGTGTTCGTGATCGGCGGGCAGGTCAGCCCACTTGTCTCCGCACACGTCGCATAGGCCCGCGCAGTCGGGGCTGCACAGGGGAAGCGGGTCGACGAGGGTGATGATGGCATCGCGCAGCTGCGTGTCGATGTTGATCGTGTCGCGTTCACCGATCACAAAAAGGTCGTCGGCTTCCTCGTCCTCCTCGTCGGAGGATGTCAAGGCGGGAGCACCGGGTTCGAAGTAGACCTCCGCACTGGACACGTCGTGGTGGTCGCGCACCTCGTCGAGGCAGCGCACGCACTCCCCCACCAGGTCCACGGACGTCGCGATCTGAACAAGGACGCCGTCCTCGACGCTGGTCAGGTCAACGGACACGTCCAGGGGCGTGCCTGGGGCAACCGCCATGGAGGGGGTGCCCAGGTCGTCTGGGGCGCTCCACACGATGTCTTCGTGGAGCGCGGATCCCAGCGCGCGCGGTAGGCGCGCCAGGGAGAGGGTCAAGGTCTTGTCATTCATCACTCAGGTCCACATCGGTGACGTCGACGCCGCGGCGTTCAGCGATCGCTCGGCGACCGGCCTCAGTGCGGCGTGACACGTCGGAAATAAGGCGCGCGAGTTCGTCAAGGGAGGTGGCGACGTAGTCGTCGGCACCCTCGCGCAGCTGGGTCGCCGAACGCTTGGCTTCGGAGACGATTTCGCGGGCGCGGTCTTCGGCCATGCGCACGATGTTCTCGGTGGAGACGATGCGATCGGCCTGCGCGTTCGCGTCGGCAATGGTGGCTTCGGCGTCAGCGCGCGCCTGGGAGATCAGGGCGGTAGCCTCGGCGTCGGCACGTGCGCGCGTGCGCTCAGCCTCTTCTTCGGCGTCAGAGCGGATTTGGGCGGCACGCTCGTTGGCCTGGTCGAGGGTGGAGGAGGCACGCGAGTTGGCCTCGGCGATGCGCGTCTCAGCGGCGGAATCGGCACGTCCCAGGACGGCGTCCGCGTCGGCGACGACGGCGTCAGCGGCGACGAGGTCCTCGGGCAGGGCTTCGCGCGCCTGATCCAGCAGGTCGAGGATTTCGGCCTTGTTGATCATGATGGAAGCGGACAGGGGAACTGAGCGGGAGGACTCGACGAGGTCTTCGATCTGGTCGAGGGCAGCGATCACGGTGGAGGGGCCGTAGACGGTCTCCTCGTTCCACTCGTCCTGGTTCTTGTCTGCGGGTACGTCAGCCATGAATCCCTCCTGCGTTCACCGGGCATGCTTCACTGTCTATTGTCCGTCAAATAGCGCACAATCGCTGGTGGGACATACCGTGACACATCTTTTTCGAGGCTGAGAAGTTCGCGCACGGCGCTCGACGACACATGCCCGAGTCCGGGCCGCGTGGGAATCCACCACGTGTCGATACCTCCGACTTCAAGGTTGAGGGCGGCCTGCGGCGCTTCAAAATCCGCGTCCTGCGAGCCGCGAACGCCCTTGACGATGAGGGTTGCACCCAGGCGGGAGGCTTCGTCCATGGTGGCACCTGCGAGAAGGGTGACCTCCACGCCCGGCAGGTACGCGGTCGCCTCCCGGACTAGGTCGACGCGGTCTTCGGGCGCGATGAGTCCACGTTTGGCGGGGTTGATTCCCACTCCAATAATGAGGCGATCAGCGACAGCGGCGGCGCGCTCGGCCACGTCGAGGTGACCGAGGGTGAAGGGGTCGAAGGAGCCGGGGAAAAGAGCGATCACTGGGCGTTCCCGTCGTTCATCGACGAGGCCGGGGTGCCGTCGGATTCGTCAGTATCCTCGAGTTCCACCTCGGGTAGGGGCGGACCCGCGAAGTAGGCGACCGTCTCCCCCCAGGCGCGCGCGTCTTCGAGGATCAGGAATGTCGGCCAGGTGGGGGCGGGCGCGCGCGTGGAGCGTTCGACGACGACGAGAGCGTCGGGTCCAATCCACGGGGCGAGGCCCTCCAGGACGGCGGTCATGTCAGCCTCGGCGATATCGTAGGGCGGATCGATGAACACCAGGTCGACCTCGCCACTCAGGACCTGGCCGCTGCGCGCGGCCAGGTAGGCGCGAGCGTCGGCGGTCACGACGCGGGCATTCAGACCGGTCGAACGCACGTTGGACGTGGCGACGCGGGCGGCTCCGGACGCTTTCTCAACGAGCGTCGCGGTCGCGGCACCACGGGAGAGCGCTTCAAGGCCGAGGGCCCCGGTGCCGGCGTAGAGGTCGAGCACGACCGCCCCTTCCAGGACGTTCATGTGATCCAGGCGCGAAAAGAGAGCCTCGCGCACTCGTTCGGACGTGGGGCGCGTGCCCGACTTGGGGACGGCGAGGGTCCTGCCTTTGGCGCTACCTGCGACGATTCTGGTCATGCCTCTACCCTACCGGCCTGCACCTAGGAGCGTTGCATCCATTCGAGCTGACCATCGGACGCCTGACGCAGGGCGCGCGCCAGGTCGGGGTGAGAGCGCAGCGTCGGATCCTCGGCCAGCAGAGCCTCGGCCTCGTCCTTCGCGGCTCGGATGAGGGCCTCGTCGCGGCGCACCGACAAGAATCGAAGGTGTGTCGCAGTCCCCGACTGCCCGGCCCCGAGTACATCGCCTTCCTTGCGCAGGCGCAGGTCGGCCTCGGCCAGCTCAAAGCCGTCAGTCGTGCCTGCGAACGCCTGAAGGCGCGCCCTGCCCGCATCCGTCAGCTCGTGACGGTGCATCGCAATGCACAGGGAGGGCAGGGAGGAACGCCCGACGCGCCCGCGTAGCTGATGCAGCTGAGCCAAGCCAAATTGCTGGGCATCGAGGATCACCATGAGGGTCGCCTCGGACACATCCACCCCGACCTCGATGACGGTCGTGGCCACCAGGAGCGGGGCACGACCGGCGGAAAAGTCCTCCATGATCTGCGCCTTGAGCGCGGAAGGAGTGCGCCCCGTCAGCTCATGAATGGCAACGCCCGCAAGCGCGGGGTGGGAACGCAGGTAGGCGGCGACCTGCTCGACCGATGCCAGCGGTCGCACTCCCTCATCGTCGGCGTCGGCGACCTCATCGGAGGCATCGATGCGCGGGCATACGACGTAGACGCGCCGCCCCTGGGCGATTTCTTCGGCAGCGCGCGCCCAGGTGCGCTCCACCCAGGCGGCGTTGGCCGCGTCCGCGAGGTAGGTGGCCACGGGGGCGCGCCCGGCTGGCATGCCGCCCATGCGGGTCTCGTCGAGGTCCCCGAAAACGGTCATCGCGATCGTGCGTGGGATGGGCGTGGCCGTCATAACCAGCTCGTGGACGCCGCGTCCGTCCTCGCGTGCTCCTCGCAGGACGGCGCGCTGCTCGACACCGAAACGGTGCTGCTCGTCAACGACAACTAGGGCAAGGTCAGCAAAGCGCACGGATTCCTGGAAGAGCGCGTGCGTGCCCACGACAATGAGGGGCGCAGACGAGGCCATGGCCTGGGCGATTTCTCGGCGCGCGGCGGGGGTCGTCGACCCGGTGAGCAGGCGCACGTCGGGCGCGTCGTCGCCGAGGGGCGCGAGCAAAGCCCGCAGGGATGCGGTGTGCTGCTCGGCGAGCACCTCGGTGGGTGCGACGAAGGCCCCCTGGTGGCCTGCGGCGACGACCTGCAAGAAGGCGATGAGTGCGACCACCGTCTTGCCGGACCCCACGTCTCCTTGCAAGAGACGTTGCATCGGGACCTCGTCCGCCAGGTCCGCCCCGATCTGGTCGACCGCACCCCGCTGAGCATCCGTCAGCGTGAAGGGCAGGCCTTGGATAAAACGGTCAACAAGCGGCACGTCAGCGGGCGAGGCCAGGGCCGGGATCGAGCGCGCACCCCGACGCTGGGCGGCCAGTCCCACCTGAAGAACAAAGGCCTCTGTAAACGCCAGCGCTCGGCGTGCCTGCTGGTAGTCCTCGTCCGACTCCGGTTGATGCAGCCGGCGCAGGCACTGAGCGTAGGTGCCGATGCGCTGGCGCTCGCGGATCGCGGCGGGCACCGTGTCGGACACGTCGGAATCGTCGAGGTGGTCGAGCACCATGCCGACAGCACGAGCAATCGCCCATGAGGTCAGTGTGCCGGTCACGGGATAGATCGGGATGGGACGGGATGCGATGCGCTCGATGTCTTCCCCGTCAACGCCCTCAAAAGACGGGTGTGTGAGCTGGAGCTTGCCGCGGTAGGCACCGACCTTGCCCGCGAAGAGGAAAGACTGGCCCGGTACAAGGAGGCGCTCGATGGGGGCTAGCTTGAATTGACTCTTCGCGAAAAACGTCGCCGACAGATACTGGACGCCGTCGGTGAGGCTCACCTCCAGGCGTACTCCTGAGCCGCTTCTGTTGGCGACCAGGTGCGCTCCGGCGACTTCAGCGAGGATCGTCACATCCTCGCCCTCACGCAGGGAGGACAGGGGGGTGAGCCTACCCCAGTGGTAGTAGCGACGCGGCGCGACCATGAGCAGGTCGCCGACCGTGACGATGTCAGCGTTGTGAAGGGCCTTTGCGATTTTCTTGGGCAGTCGTAGCGACAGCGGGACATCCAGTGCACTCACAGGGTGCACCCCACCAGGCTCGGCCCCGCCTGCCCACCATCCCATGTCTCCAGGTCGATCAAGATACCGGGGACACGCGTCGCAAGCAGCTGACGCACGGTCGCCAACGTGTAGGGACCGTCGTCCTCCCGCGAAATCAAGAGGCGCCACGCGCACGGTCGCTCTTGCGTGACCTCCGCCAAGGCCTCGGCGATGCCAGCGGGATCCCCGTCACGAGGCAGGGGCGCGCTAGCGCTCGTCATCAGTGCTTCATGCGCACTGTCGCGCAGGATCCGGGCGAGGGTCGGTGCTGACTCCACCCCACCCGGCTGGGGCACGAACAACGGTGCACAGGCGCGAGCCACGGCCAGCACTCCCAGGTCGTCGCGGCTATCCGCCCGCAGGATCGCGGGCACACCCGGTGCCACTGAGGGCAAGACCGAGGCCACAGTACCTACCAGGGCGGCGCTGGCATCATCGCAGGGGGCCACGAGTGTCACGCCCGTGCGTGAGACCGCGGCCGACACGATCCCCGCCGCATCAACCGCACTCGGTTCCAGGAAGACAACCGCGCCAGCGCGCGCCAGGTCTTCGACGAGGCCGGGGGCGCGCGTGCAGGCGATGACGCGGGCACGCTCGACCCGACGCATCGGACGACGCTGGAGCAGACGCACCCCACGGTGCGTCAGGCCTTCGTCCGCCAGTTCGTCGATGCCGATCTGATCGTCGGGCCGCGCGTCGCTGACTTGGAAGCGCACGACCTGCCCCGATGTTGGGTGCGCCGCCAGCGGCGCGGAGGTATCCACGTGCAGGCGCCACTCCCCCATGCCGAACAGGTCGACGCGCCCCACGTAGGACAGGCGTGCACCCAGGCCAGCCAGGCGTCCCAGGAGGCAGCGCAGGTCCTCCTGCGTGCCCTCCAGGATGATATCCACCGTGAAATCGCGCCCCGGCGGCGGGGAGGCGGGTTCAGGCGCACGCGAATGGCGACGCGCCAGGTCGGCGAGCATCGCCGTGAAAGACTGCAGAATGCCCGCATCATCCCTCATGGATGCATCAATGCAGGCCAAGACCAGGGCGATAAACGCGCCGCCCGGATCAATGCGTCCCGTCAGCTCATTCGTGGCATCGACCAGGCCGATCTGAGCTTGGGTGGAGAAACGGGAAAAGACGTCTTCCACGTCGGGGAGAGTCGGCCCCAGCTCCGCGAGTTCCCGTACCGCGCCACCCAGCATCTCCACCAGGGCATCGGACCACTGAATAAAGGAGGAGGAGGGAACCAGCGAGGAGGCCAGCATGCGACGCATCGCGACGGGCGTCACCTCCCGATCATCACCCAGAGCAGCGACCCAGGCCTCGAACAGGGCTGCGAGCGCGACGCTGCTGTGCCCGACGCCCCGACGGATCAGAGTCTCGACACCCACCTCAAGCGCGACGCGCGGGTGCGCGCGCGGCTCCAGGGAGTCCATGGCCGCCGCCAGCGCAGCCATCGTCGCCGCCGCATTTGTGCCGGTGTCGCAGTCCGCGCCATCCCACCCGTCCAGGTCGTCAAGGAAGGGCGCGAGCCTGGCGGCTTCCTCAGCCCCCGCCCGACATGCCGCAATGATCACCGATGCATTCAGTTCCATGACTCCCCTTTCACGACTCTCAATTGTCCCCACCGTGCACGCTGTGTGCGACCTGACACGACCAAAAGCTCGTGCGAGTTGTTGACAGCGCACATCATCCGCTATTCTGTCATGGTTGCCTTCGGTTCAAGCACCGAAGGATGCGTTTCCCCGCGACCGCGGGGAGCCAAAGACTGAACTGGAAGACATACCGAGGAGAACATCGTGGCTGCCGTTTGTGACGTGTGCGGTAAGGGACCCGGCTTCGGCAAGAGCGTGTCGCACTCGCACGTTCGCACCAACCGCCGGTGGAATCCGAATATCCAGCGCGTTCGCGCCCTGGTCAACGGGACGCCCAAGCGCCTGAACGTGTGCACCAAGTGCCTGAAGTCCGACAAGGTTGCTCGCGCGATCTGACGGATCCTACCTGCCCCACGTGGGCATGGACAAACGCCCGCGACGATGAGTCGCGGGCGTTCTTTGTTGCCTACCTATTTCTTGGGCACCGCTCCCCCACGCGTTGCCAGCGCCCCTAGCATCGGCCGAAGGATAGCAGTGCCCCGCGGTATCGACCCATCGGATGGGTCAATGCCGCGGGGCACGCACCGATCAGAGGAGGTTCGCAGCCAGGTCGAGCGGCGTTCCGAAGCGGTGGTTCGTGATCGAGACTGCCTGCTCACGCAGGAAGGGCAGCAGCTCCGAGTGCGGCCATGCCGTGACAGCACCCGTGTACAGGGCAACGTCGGGGCTGCCCCAGCTCGCGCGGGTCGCGTGAGCCCACCGCTGCGCCGAGGACTCTTCACGCGGTCCGAGGACGCGCACACGCATCCCCAGACCACCCGAAGTCGCAACCATCGCCAGGCGAGCATCCCACGAGCGCGCATCCTCAATCGTCACCTCGATACCCGCAGCCTCCGCCAGTTCCAGCACCGCGCCCGGCAGCTGGTCGGCGACGGACAGGCCGATGGGACCGCCCGCAAGGATGCCCGCCGCGAGGACGCGAACGGTATCCGCCAGGGCAGTTCCGCTCCCGGCTCGCACGAGGACCGGGGTGGGGCGGTAGCGCAGGATATTGCGCTCGCACGCCATGCCGGTAACGTCCCGGTTGGCACCGTAGTCGCTGGCCCAGGCAGCGGCGTCGGCGGCGACCGCGCGATTTAGCTCGGCCGCGTCGGCACCGTCCATGTGAGGAGCAGCCGCGTTGCACAGCGCGAGGACACGCGGGTCAACCGGCACCGCAGACACGGCACGGCCCGACGCGCTGGTGTCACGCACGGGTTCGACCTCTCCCAGCCCCAGCAGGTAGGAGGGGCCACCGGCCTTCGTGGTCGAGCCGATAGCCGAGCGCTTCCACCCACCGAAGGGCTGACGACGCACAATGGCACCCGTGATGCCACGGTTGACGTAGAGATTGCCGGCCTCAATGCCCTCCAACCACGTCGCGAGTTCCTCGGTATCGAGGGTGTGCAGGCCCGACGTCAGACCGTAGTCGACGTCGTTAACCGCCTCGATGGCCTCCTCGAGCGTATCGACGCGCATAACGCCAAGGACGGGCGCGAAGTACTCGGTCAGGTGGAATTCGCTACCGGGCACGACGCCCGCGCGAATACCCGGAGTCCACAGCCCATCGCCCAGGTAACGGGGCTTGAGCACCCAGTGCTCCCCCTCGCCCAGTGTCGTCAGGCCGCGCACAGCCTTCTCATCGTCGGGAACCACGACGGGACCGACCTGGGAATCCAGCGATGCCGGCAGCCCCACGCGCAGCGACGCGGTTGCGTCCACCAGCTGGCGCGCGATACGCGCGGACTTACCGGCCGAGCCGACGAGGATCAACAGGGAGGATGCCGAGCACTTCTGTCCAGCGTGCGCGAACGCCGAGTGGACGATGTCGCGCACGGCCAGATCCGGATCGGCCGAGGGCGTGACGATGATGGCATTCTTACCGCTCGTCTCGCCCAGCAGGTGCATGTCGGGCTTCCACGAGCGGAACAGGCGAGCCGTGTCGTAGGAACCCGTCAGCACAACGCGACCGACGCCCTCATGGGTCACGAGGTACCGGGAGACATCCCCGTCCTCGAGTGGGGCCAGCGCCACCAGATCCTTGGGTACCCCGGCCTCATGGAAGGCGGCGACCAGCTCGGCCGCGCAGCGCTTGGCAGGCGGGGCAGGCTTAAGGATGACCGCGCTACCCGCCGCAAGGGCTGCGGCGACGCCACCGACCGGGATGGCGACGGGGAAGTTCCACGGGGAGGCGACGACGGTGACATCCACGGGGACGAATCGCGCGCCCGCCATGTGTGCCTCGTCGGCCAGCTCCAGGGAGGCTGCAGCGTAATGGTGGCAGAAGTCGATGGCCTCGCTGACCTCAGGATCAGCCTGATCGATGGTCTTACCGGCCTCGGATCCAGCGACCTCGATCAGCTCGCCACGCCGCGCAGCCAGGACATCACCCACGCGGTGCAGCACAGCTGCACGCTCCTCGGGGGCAAGAGCCTGCCAGGCGTGGGCCGCCTTGGCACTCGCCTCGATCAGCGCATCCACTGCCTCGTTCGTAGCCAGGGCCTGCGCACCGGCACGAACCGCCTCGACGCCGCGCGTCGACGCCGGGATAGCCGCAGCGATTTCACGGGCCCACTGGCGGTTGGCTGCCAGCGCAGGGTCGGAGTCGGCCTCGGAGGCGAAGGGACGACGCGCGCGCTCAGCGACGCTCCCCTGCTCGGCGGGCACCCCGGCCGCACGCTCAGCCAGGCGGTCCTGACCGCGGTTGGGTACGGGCACCACAGCGTCGGGATCGACGTCGGACAGGGCGGCGAGGAAACGGTCACGTTCACGGGCGAACACGTCCTCGTTTGTGGCGATATCGAAGACGCCGGACATGAAGTTCTCGGGTGCAGCATTCTCTTCGAGGCGACGCACCAGGTAGGAGATGGCGACGTCGAACTCGCGGGGGTTGACGACCGGGACGTACAGGAGCAGCGAACCAACATCGCGACGCACGACTTCCTGGATGCCCGTCGCCATGCCGGAAAGCATCTCGAACTCGACGCTGTCCTCGACGCCGCGTGCTGCGCGCAGCTCGTAAGCGAAAGCGATGTCGAAGATGTTCTGACCGGCCACGCCCAGCCGGATCACTCGGGTACGCTCGGGCGTCATGGCCCAGTTCAGCATGCGCTTGTAGTTGGTGTCGGTAGCCTGCTTGGAAGGCCACGTGGTGAGCTCCCACCCGTGAATTTCGGCATCCACCCGCTCCATGGACAGGTTCGCGCCCTTGACGATGCGGACCTTGATGCGTGAACCGCCAGCGTCCACGCGCGTGCGCGCCCACTTCTGGAGGCGCTGAAGGGCACCGAGGGAGTCGGGCAGGTAGGCCTGAAGAACGATGCCGGCCTCGTAGCCGCGCATGTCCGGCTGGTCGAGGATGGCGGTGAACACCGCAATCGTCAGGTCGAGGTCCTTGTAGTCTTCCATGTCGAGGTTCAGGAAGGTCCCGTGATCGCGGGCCAGGCGGTACAGAGGCAGGAGTGCACTCACGCCATGGTCAACGACCTCCTGGAAGCCCCAAGGATTGTGCGGGCCAGTCACTGCAGAGACCTTGATGGAGACGTAGTCGACGTCCTCGCGCGTCACGAGGCGCGAGACCTCGGCCAGACGGTGGGATGCCTCCTTCTCACCGAGAACCGCTTCGCCAAGAAGGTTGACGTTCAGGCGGTTCCCACCCTTACGCAGGCGAGCGAGCGCCGGGCCGAGTCCCTTGTCCGTTGCATCGACGACGAGGTCACCGACGATCTCACGGAACACGCGACGCGCCGTGGCCGTCACGGTGCGCGGTGCCAGGCGCGACGCCGTTGATCCCAGCCCCATTGCCGCCGCCAGCGCCGGAGGCAGGAAGTTCTTGCGGCCAGCCGACAGACGCTTCATGGCCGCGCTGGCCACGTCCAGGTCCGTGGGGCGCACGACGTCGTCGACGAATCGGGTCGTGAACGTCAGACCATCCGGATCCGCGAGAATGCGGGACAGGAGCTTGGCCGACCGTGGCGTGGGCTCGTGAGCAGACTCATCAGCCCACCGGCGGGCTCGGGTCACTGCGCGCTCCCCCAGGATCCACAGATCATCGGGGCACCGTCGAGCGGTGGAATCAGGGCGGGGCGGGGTGGGAACAGCGGTGTTCGTCATGCGTAGACCTCCAGGCGTGAGAATGCGTCGGATACTCCGCGTCGCGTACAGCGTCACCGCTAGGCACGCTCGGCAAAACTCCCGACATTGTAAAGCATGCTGGTTTGTCTATCCTAACGCGCATGAGGCACGCCCGTACCGCCAGATGATGACTACAAGCCACCACGCTCAAGGGACCTAAGCCCCAATCCTTGCAAAATGGTCAATGAGGCTCATCATCCGTGACGCATTTCACTAGACGAGTGTCTTTTTCACAGGAGGGCAACCCCGGTCTCGTTCATGACCGAACGAGCCAGCGATCCTTCACGTCGGCAACCACACCAGCCGTCACCCCGCGCATGTCGACGTCTCCTCCCCCATCCACACGCGCACACAGCCACTGAATCTGAAGACCATCAGAGAGGGCAACCAGCTTGCGGGCAATCTGCTCACTCGGCGCGTCCGCACGCACCTCGCCTGTCGCCTTTCCGCGCTCGAGGGCATCGACCAGGTAGGCGATCGCACTCATCAGGTGCTGACGGAACCACGGATGAGCCTGATGATCAGCATCGATGACCGCCGCCGACATCGCCGTATACAGGGCCACCCCGTCAGGATGACGCTGATTGTGGGCAACCATCTCCACCCACGCGTCGAGCGCGACTTCCGCCCCCGCGTCGCCGCCGGGCAGCCGACTCATCGTGCGGCGATCACGCTCATCCAGGACGGCGGCCAGCAGCTGATCCTTCGACGAATAGTGGTGCAGCAGCCCCGCCTTCGAAATATCCGAGGCCCGCGCGATGTCCGCCAGGGAGGTTCCCACATACCCGCGGGTCGAGAACAACGTCAACGCCTCGGCAAGGATGCGCGCCTTCTTGTCCTCACTGCCAGCCTTAGGCCGACCGGGCCGCCGTGTACTCGTTGCCTGCGCGTCATTGCTCATGGGACTGCTCCACTCTCACTGTGACAGAGTTACCAACAACCCATCATAGCGTGCCTCCAGCGGCTTGCCACCACATTGGAGAACAACCATGAAGAGACGGGGCGGCGCGAGGCTTGCGCCCCACGCCGCTTTCCAATCAGTAACCGAAGGTCACCTTAAACACCGGCTGGCCCGACGAGTCGAGTTTGATCAACCCGTTCTCGTCGAGCGTCACGGTTGCAGTGACTGTCGAGTTCACGTCATGAGGTTCTTTGTCCCAGCTGCTCGTGCTCTGGATCGAGAACACTGCTTCCCCGGTGTAGCTGCCCTTCTCACCCGACTTCGTCATGGTGGTAGGCGTCTTCTTGACTTGCAGGACTGCCAGGTTTGTGGCGCGAACAGCATTCGGGCAGGCCTGGTCAATGTTTCCGGGGACGGTGGCGCACGAGTTCGTCAGGGCGACGGCCGCGCTCAGGGCCGCGTCCGACAGCTTGGAGTTGTAGGCTCCCTTGAGCTGGACGCGCTGGGCGGTATCCCCCGATCGACCGGAGCCGGTCTCCGGCTTAACCCGCACGGTCACCGGATCGGCGTCGATATACTCGCCCACGTCGACGGGAGTGAGTGTGTAGATGCCCGGGTAGAACACAAACTCCGTGCCAGTACTCATGTCGCCAGCGTTCACCGACGTCGTTACCTCGCCGATGGAAAACTTCGAGACTTTGTCTCCCATAATGCGTACGGGCATGACCATCGAGTTTTCGAGCTTCCAGTTTTTCAGCACACCGAACGTCGGCTTTGCGGAGGAGACGGTGAAGTTGTAGGTGAAACGCTCCCCGTCGAGCTGCATGGTGGCGGTGACCGTGCGCGTCTTTGCGTCTTCGTTCGTGTCGGCGACAATGTCCTCGATGACGATGCGTGCGTCGGCCGAGGCCATGACATCGTCCGCGAGGAATGCGCGCTTGTCGTTAGCCAGGCCGGGGTCTGCCATTGCTGTCGCCGCGCTGGCCTTGCCGGCGGCCAAGTAATCCAGGTACTGGCGCACTGTTGCCTCCGGCGTGCGCGTCCAGTTCGCGAACATGACGGCGAGCGCGCCCACTCCCGCGACAACTGCGAGGACGACGACGGCGATTACGCTCCGCTTGACGCGGCGGCGGCTCTTCGTGGACATGGGAGTGAAGGCGATGGTTCCGCTCGTCGGCGCGGCAGGCGGCACCTCGCCGGGCACCGGAGCCATGACGGGAACCTGCTGCGTCACGTACGTCTGCGGCGCAGCGGGCACGGGAGGCGCGGCGGGTACCGGAGGCACGGGGACAGTCTGTTCGGGGATGGGAGGCGGCTCGCTCGTCCCCTGGGTCGTGTTCTGCGCGTTCGGTTCCACTGTTTCTCCTCACTGTGCGACGCTCTGCCCCGGTCCCGCGCCTGGGATGTGGTGCAGGGTTCGACGGACACAACCTGACAATTGTCACATAAGCATTGTGGGACCTCAAGGCTACACGCGGCTCACATTCCTGGAACGAGGCCGGGGTCGGGTTCCGGCGCACACACGCATGTCGCCCGTCCGCTACGCGGACGGGCGACATCACGGGTCGGAGGGAGGCAATGACCTTAAAGGGGTGCCCCAACGAAGAAATCAGGCTTGCCGTCCGACGTGAGCTTGAGCAGCCCGTCGTTGCTGAATTGGACGTTGACCACTACCTTCGCATCAACGTCGCGTGTTCCCGGCATGTAGTACTTGTCGGAGTAGGTCACCGCGAAAGTGACTGGCCCTTGGAAGACCCCCGGATCAATCTCCAGCGGCTCCAGCGATGTGGGCATCGTCTTGACGGAGATCGCGGTCACCGCGTCGCTTTGGAGGGCGAACGGACAGTCAGAATTCTGGTTGCCCGGGATGGAGGCGCAGGAGTTCAGGAATTCCTTCGCGGACTCGAGCGCCGCCTCCTTCAGCTCGTCACTGTAGGTCGCAATCAGGGAGACGTCGGCGTCATCAGCATAGGAGGTGGTCCCACCGTGGACGCCATCGAGGACGGCAACTGTCTTAGGGTTAACATCCACGTATTCGCTCGGGGCGACGGGCGTGAACGTGTACACGCCCGGGTAGAAGAGGTAGGTGGCCGGCTTGCCAGAGACAAGCTTGCGCGGTGCATCGGCGCTCACGCCGCCGACCGTGAACTGGGTGTACCCGCTGGCGTCGACGCTCACCGGCGCGGCGAGCGACCCCTTCACTGTCCAGTTATTCAGGACACCCATCGTCGGCTTTTCCTTGGTCACGGTGAAGGCGTGGGTAAAGCGCTCCCCGTTGACCTGCAGGGTGGCCGACACCTGACGGGTCTCAGCGTCCTCATTCTTGTCGGCGGCTACTTCTTCGATGACCAGCAGCGAGGTCGCCGAGGCCATGGCGTCGTCGGTCAGAAAGGTACGCTGATCATTATTCACGCCAGGATCGACCATCGCCGTCGCCGCGCTCGCCTTACCGGCAGCCAACAGATCCAGGTACTTGCGTACTTCGGCCTCGGGCGTACGCGAACTATTCGCAACCTTGATCGCCACCACGCCAGCAATCACCAGCACCACGAGAACGCCGACCAGCATCCCAATCAGCATCATCTTCTTCTTGCCCCGACCAGAAGAGGGGGACGGCACGCCTGCACCGGCGAGCGCCGGCGGACCCGGAATCGCAGGGGTCACAGGCGGCGCCGGTATCGGTGCCGCACTTGCTTTGTTCTTCTCCGTGCTCATCACGCACTCCTCACAACGTTTGACAAACCACAGCCAGGATTGCGGTGTGCACTGCGCACCCCGCAATCCGGTCGCTCAGACGTGCCCAGTATCACGCCACGCATGCGACGAGTCAAAGAAGGATCACAGTGCGGATAGACGGTGCCCGTCCGCTTCACGCGGACGGGCACCGGGTGTATGGGCGACAGTGGCGGACGTTAGAAGGCGAAGGACACCCTAAAGTCCGGCTTGCCATCGGCGGTCACTTTCAGCACTCCGTCATCGTCGAAACGCGCGTCAACTTTCACCGTCAGGCCGACGTCCCTCGTTCCTGGGAACAGCGCCCCCTCCCCTGTCGTAACCGTGTATGTCACGCTCCCGGAAAATGACGTTGGATCAAAGCTGTACGAATCGAGAGATGTCGGCTTTTCTTTGATGGAAATAGCGGTGACACTATCTCCCCGAATCAGGGACGAGCAGTCATCCCCCTGATTGCCGGGGTAGGTCCCGCACGATTCAACGAGCGTCTGAGCTGCTTCGAGAGCAGCGGCTTCCAGCTTGTCGTTATAGGTCGCCTTGAAGGTGACGTCGCTCTTGCCATCGTTATTTCGAGTGCGCACGTCATCGAGCACGGAGACGGAGACAGGAGTCGTGTCAACATACTCGTTCGGTGCGACAGGCGTGAAATTGTATGCGCCCGGGTAGAAGAGGAAGGAACGCCCTTCCACGTAGAAACTGGCTTTGTCAATGGAGGCCTTCGTCTCACCGACGGAGAACTGACCGATTCCATCACCGTCCACGGTCACAGGCACTGCCAGCGAGTCCCGAATCTTCCAGTTGTCCAGAACGCCCATCGTCGCATCGTCCGCAGTGACACGGAAGGCATGGGTGAAGCGCTCGCCGTTGACCTGCATGGTCGCGGTCACCGTGCGAGTGTCGGAATCGTCGTTCTTATCCGCAACGACGTCTTCCACGACCAGCAGCGAAGTTGCCGAGGCCATCACGTCGTCGGTCAGGAAGGTGCGCTGATCATTATTCACGCCAGGATCGACCATCGCCGTCGCCGCGCTCGCCTTACCGGCAGCCAGCAGATCCAGGTACTTACGCACCTCGGCCTCAGGCGTACGAGAACTATTCGCAACCTTGATCGCCACCACGCCAGCAATCACCAGCACCACGAGAACGCCGACCAGAATCCCGATCAGCTTCATGCGCTTCTTCCCCTGAGCGGACACCGGCGTAAAAGCCACACCCGCACCGGCAGG
>NZ_ALCA01000037.1 GCF_000278725.1 Actinomyces sp. ICM47
TGACTTTTTAGTCACCTGATCTGACCAAGGGCTGCTGGCGCGCACTCGCGCGCCAGCAGCCCTATTCTCGTAGACGTAGTGGGTCGCCCCGGCTCCCGCGCACACCGCGCGAGATTCCGGAAGGAGCCACGGCCTCGTCCCAATTCCCAGCGAACGGAGCGTTACCTCGTGAGCAACGAGATTCCCACCCTGCGCGATCCCCAAGACCGCAGGCTTCCGCGCATTTCACCACCCTGCGGCCTCGTCATCTTCGGCATCACCGGTGACCTCGCACGCAAAAAGCTCCTGCCCGCCATCTACGACCTCGCCAACCGCGGTCTGCTCCACCCCGCTTTCTCACTGACCGGCTTCGCACGGCGCGACTGGAGTCCGCAGGACTTCGAGGAATACGTGCGCGCCTCCATTGAAGCTCACACCCGCACCGGTTTCAACGAGGGGACGTGGAACCAGCTGCGCTCAGGCTTGCGCTTCGTGTCCGGTACCTTCGACGACCCCGAGGCCTACCGCCGTCTGGCCGACACCGTCGCCGAACTCGACAGCGTACGTGGCACCGGCGGTAACCACGCCTTCTACCTGTCGATCCCGCCGTCCTACTTCCCCGTCGTCGCCAAGCATCTGTCCGACACAGGCCTCAACAAGCGCCAGGGCCGCGAGTGGCGACGCGTCATCATCGAGAAGCCATTCGGGCACAATCTTGAGTCGGCGCGCGAACTCTCCGACGTCATCTCGCAGATCTTCGACGAGCAGGACGTCTTCCGTATCGACCACTACCTGGGCAAGGAAACCGTCCAGAACATCATGGCGATGCGCTTCGCGAACGCCATGTTCGAGCCGCTGTGGAAGGCCAACTACGTCGATTCCGTGCAGATTACGATGGCTGAAGACATCGGTATCGGCACGCGCGCCGGCTACTACGACGGCATCGGCGCTGCCCGCGACATCATCCAAAACCACCTGCTCCAACTCATGGCGCTGACCGCCATGGAAGAACCCGTCCACTTCACTCCTGAGGAAATCCGCGCGGAGAAGGAAAAGGTCCTCTCAGCTGTTCGCCTGCCCGAGGACCTGGCCATCGACACCGCGCGAGGCCAGTACGCGAGCGGCTGGCAAGGCGGTGCCCAGGTGCGCGGTTACCTCGAGGAGGACGGCATCCCCGCCGACTCGACGACCGATACCTTCGCCGCGATCAAGCTCTTCGTGGACACGCGCCGCTGGGCGGGCGTTCCCTTCTACCTGCGCGCCGGCAAGCGCCTCGGTAAGCGCGTCACCGAGATCGCCGTCATCTTTAAGCGCTCCGCCCACGTGCCCTTCGGCAACTCGGCCCTCAGCGAGTCTGCTCAGAACGCGCTCGTCATCCGCGTCCAACCGGATGAGGGTCTGACCCTCAAGCTTGGCGCGAAGGTCCCGGGCACCTCGATGCAGGTGCGCGACGTCACGATGGACTTTGCCTACGGCCATGCGTTCACCGAGGACTCACCCGAGGCCTACGAGCGTCTCATCCTCGACGCGCTCGTCGGGTCCGCTCCCCTGTTCCCGCATCAGCGCGAGGTCGAAGCCTCGTGGAAGATCCTCGACCCGATCCTGTCCTTCTGGGAGACCCAGGGCCAGCCCGAACCCTACGCGCCGGGCACGTGGGGTCCCCAGTCCGCGCACGACATGCTGGCCCGAGATGGCCGTTTCTGGAGGCTCCCATGATCATCACCCTGAAAAACACCACATCCGCCGAGGTGGCGTCGCGCATCGTGGAGCTGCGCGACGAACGTGGCGCTGCGGCCCTCAGCCGCGTCCTCACACTCCTCATCTGCGTACCCGACCTGATTGACGTCGACAATGCGATCGAAATTTCGGACGCAGTCTCGCGCGAGCACCCGTGCCGCGTCATCGTCATCGTGGAGCCCGACTCAAGTTCAGGTGACGCGCGCCTGAACGCCCAGATCCGCGTCGGAGATGCGGCGGGCCTGTCGGACATCATCATCCTGGAGCCGCGCGGCGAGGCAGCGTCGAACATCGATTCCCTCGTCATGCCGCTGCTCCAATCGGATACGCCAGTCGTTACCTACTGGCCGGTGACCCCACCGAAGAATCCGGGCGAGCACCCGTTGGGTCGCCTGGCCATCAAGCGCATCACGGATTCGCGTGCAACGCTGTGCCCGATGGAAACGCTCTCGGCCCTGTCAGCCGTCTACACTCCCGGCGACACGGACCTGGCGTGGGCGGGCGTCACTCTGTGGCGCGCGCTGCTCGCAGCCGTCGCCGAAGACTTCGACCGCCTTCCGACGTCGATCCGCGTGGCCGGCAACGCGACGCACCCCTCCCCTTTCCTGGTGGCCGCGTGGCTCCATCACCAGCTGGGCGTGCCCGTCGAGCGCGTCGTCGACGCCTCGGCGTACACGATCACGGACATCACCTTCTTCTTCGACGACGACACGACCGTGTCCCTCTCACGTAGCGCCACCTCCTCGGTTGCACGCCTCTCGCGCCCGGGCCTCGAGGATCGCAACGTGAACCTGGCGCGCCGCTCCGTGCAGGACTCTCTCATGGAAGACTTGCGCCGCCTCGATCCCGACGTCTACTACGGCGAGCTGCTCACAACGGAGCTGCCCCGCCTCGCAGAGTGCAGGGCGGAGGGCTGACATGCTCAGCGTTCACACGCTCGAGGTCCGTCCGACAGTCGACGCATTGAACGAGTCGGTCGGTGAGGCTTTCCTCGCGCGCCTGCGCATGCTCATCGACGAGGCGGAGGCACCCGCACGGATCAACCTTGCTCTCTCCGGTGGCGCGGTAACGACCTCGCTGCTTCCGTCGTTGCTCCCCCGCGTCGGCGAGATCGATTGGTCGCGCGTGCGCGTGTGGATGGTTGACGAGCGCTACGTGCCCGCGGGAGACGAGGACCGTAACGACGACCAAGCGTGGGAGGGCTTCTTCCACGCGGCCACAGGCGTGGAGTTCATGCGCATGCCAACCTCCGATAGTTGGGCTCCGGGCGGCGGATCCCTCGACGAGGCCTGTGCTGCCTTCGCTGCCACGTGGGCCGATGTGATGGGGCAGCGTTCCTTCGACATCGCGCTCATCGGCATGGGTCCCGACGGGCACATCTGCTCACTCTTCCCGGGTCGGATCGACCCCGGCGAGACCAGCCCCATCCTGGCGATTCGCAACTCCCCCAAGCCTCCGCCCGAGCGCATCTCCGTCTCCATGCCGGTCATACAAGCCTGCCCCGAGGTGTGGCTGACAACCACCGGGGCGGCCAAGGCCTCGGCCCTCGGCGCGGCTTTCGCGGGGGCATCACCCCTCGACCTGCCCGTCGCGGGCGTCCTCTCCCCCACGACGCGCGTCTATCTGGACGAGGCGGCAGCTTCGCAGATCGCTCTCCCATAGGGGATCTGCAGACACACAAGGAGGCGGGGTCACTGTGACCCCGCCTCTGCCATACATCGAGTTGGGCGGATGCCGCACCGAGAATAGACGAGCAGAAAAGGAAGAAGAAAACGCGTTCGGGAACTGACGCGGCTCGCGGCGTTAAGAACAAATGAAACTGGCTCCCCACGCGATGGTGGGGAGCCAGGAAACGATATCGATCATTGATCGATCAACGACCGTACTTCGCCAGCAGCGCGTAGCCGACGATGCACACCAGCCAAATGAACAGCGTCCCCATGGTGATGCGGTTCAGGTTGCGCTCAGCGACACCGGAGGAGCCGGCCGACGAGGAGATGCCGCCACCGAACATATCCGACAGACCGCCACCCTGCCCCTTATGCATCAGGATGGTCAGGGTCAGCAGGATGCTGGTTAGGAAAATCAGCACGATCAGCACGTTGTTCAGAATGGTCACTGTGGGTCCAATTTCTATCGCGGTCACGCCCCAATTTGAGGCACATACATCATAAGTGTAACGGAGAATGACGGTGGGGCCAACCGGCACACCGGTTGACCCCACCTCGCTCCCGTTAGATCCGCCTCACGTGGTGAGGATGGCTAGGAGCGTTAGCTTCTCTCAGGCGTAGAAGTTCGCCATGGCGGCGAAGGAATCGGCCTTGAGGGATGCGCCGCCGACGAGACCACCGTCAACGTCGGGCTGAGCCATGAGCTCCTTGATGTTGCCGGGCTTAGCGGAGCCGCCGTACAGAATGCGGGTCGCTTCAGCGGTCTCGGCACCAAAGTCCTCGGCCAGGGCGGCGCGGATAGCACCGCACACTTCCTGGGCGTCCTCGGCGGAGGCGGTCTCGCCGGTGCCGATGGCCCAGATAGGCTCGTAGGCGATGACGATCTTGGCGACCTCTTCGGCCTTCCAGCCGGCGAGGGCGGCACGGATCTGGCCGAGCACAAACTCAACGTAGGTGCCAGCCTTGCGGACCTCGAGGGCCTCGCCGCAGCACAGGATCGGGGTCATGCCCGCGTCAAAGACCTTGCGAGCCTTCGCACCGACGAGCTCGTCGGACTCATTGTGGTACTCGCGACGCTCCGAGTGGCCCATGACAACATAGGTGACACCGAGCTTGCTGAGCATCTCAGTGGAGATTTCGCCAGTGTAGGCACCGTTGTCGTGGATCGACACGTCCTGCGCACCATACTTGATACTGAGTTCGTCGGCATCAACGATGGTCTGGACGGTGCGGATGTCGGTGAACGGCGGGATGACCAGGACCTCGCACTTGGAGTAGTCATGTCCTGCATCGGACAGTGCCATTGCCAAGCCCTGAACGAGATGGTTGGCCTCGAGGTGATCGAGGTTCATCTTCCAGTTGCCGGCCATGAGGGGGGTACGTGCCATGAGTCAGTCCTCCAGAACTGCGATACCGGGCAGAACCTTGCCCTCGAGGAGCTCGAGGGAGGCACCACCACCAGTGGAAATGTGGGAGAAAGTGTTCTCGTCGAAGCCGAGCAGGCGCACGGCAGCGGCGGAGTCGCCGCCACCGATGACGGAGAACATGGAACCCTTGGACAGGGCCTCCGCGACGGCGCGGGTGCCGCCGGAGAATGCCTCGAATTCAAAGACGCCCATGGGGCCGTTCCACGCGACGGTCTTGGCAGTGGCCAGCTTGTCGGCGAAAAGCTTCTGGGACTCGGGACCGATGTCAAGACCCATCTGATCGTCGGGAATGGCGTCGACCTTGACGACGGTCGCGGGCGCATCAGCCGAGAACTCGGGGGCTACAACAACGTCGACGGGCAGAACCAGGTCGACGCCGCGCTCAGCGGCCTCAGCAATGTAGCCCTTGACGGTGTCGATCTGATCGGACTCGAGCAGGGACTTACCAACCGAGTAGCCCTGTGCGGCCAGGAAGGTGAAGGCCATGCCGCCGCCGATGAAGAGCATGTCAGCCTTCTTCAGCAGGTTGGCGATGACGCCCAGCTTGTCGGAGACCTTGGAACCGCCGAGAACAACGCCGTAGGGGCGCTCGGGGTCGCCAGTCACCTTGGACAGGGACTCGATCTCCTTGAGAACGAGCAGGCCAGCGGCCGAGGGCAGCAGCTTGGCAATGTCGTAGACGGAGGCCTGCTTGCGGTGGACGACACCAAAGCCGTCGGAAACGAAGGCGTCACCGAGCTTGGCGTACTCACGGGCCAGTTCTTCGCGCTCCTCGTCGACCTTGGAGGTCTCGCGGGCGTCGTAGCGGACGTTCTCGAGCAGGGCGATCTCGCCCTCACCGAGGGCTGCAACGGTCGCAGCGGCGGACTCGCCGACGACGTCGGTGGCCAGGGTGACCTTCACGCCGGAGAGCTCGGCGAGGCGCTTGGCGACGGGGGCCAGCGAGAATGCGGGGTCGACCTTGCCCTTGGGGCGGCCGAGGTGGGCCAGGATGACGACCTTGGCACCGGCATCGGTCAGCGTCTTGAGGGTCGGCAGCGCCGCGCGGATGCGGCCATCGTCAGTGATGACGCCGTCCTTGAGCGGAACATTGAAATCGGAACGGACCAGGACGCGCTTGCCGCGCAGGTCGCCCAGGGAGGAAATGGTCCTCATGGGGGAATCCTTTCGGTGGAAAGAAAACGAAGGTGGTGTGCGAGATGCCCGTGCACGTGCGTGCACGGGCATCTCACTGTCAGCTCATGGCTGTATCGTCAGTGCTCTCAGGCGAGCTTGGAACCGACGAGGGCGGTGAGGCGAACGAGAGCGTTCGAGTAGCCCCACTCGTTGTCGTACCAGGACAGGACCTTGACGAGGTTGCCGATGACCTTGGTCTCGGTGGCGTCGAAGATCGAGGTGTGCGGGTCGCCCACGATGTCGGAGGAGACGATCGGATCCTCGGTGTACTTCAGAACACCCTTGAGCTCACCCTCGGCGGCGGCCTTGACGGCAGCCTTAACGGCCTCGACGGAGACCTCCTTCTTCGCGATGAAGGTGAGGTCGGTCAGGGAGCCGGTCGGGGTGGGAACGCGGACGGCGAGGCCATCGAACTTGCCGGCAAGAGCGGGCAGAACCAGGGCGACGGCCTGAGCAGCACCGGTCTTGGTGGGGATCATGTTCAGGGCCGCGGCGCGGGCGCGACGCAGATCCTTGTGGGGGGCGTCGAGGACGCGCTGGTCACCCGTGTAGGAGTGGATGGTCGTCATGATGCCGCGCTCGATGCCGAAGTTCTCCTCGAGAACCTTGGCGAGGGGGGCGAGGCAGTTGGTCGTGCAGGAGGCGTTCGACACGATGTTCATCGTGGCGTTGTCGTAGTCGGCCTCGTTCACGCCCATGACGAAGGTGCCGTCGACGTTCTTCGCGGGAGCGGAGATGACGACCTTCTTGGCACCAGCCTCGATGTGAGCCTTGGCCTTCTCACCGTCGGTGAAGAAGCCGGTGGACTCAACGACAACCTCAACACCGAGCTCGCCCCAAGGCAGGTCGGCGGGGTTACGCTGAGCGAGCACCTTGATGTGCTTGCCGTCAACGACGATACCCTCGTCGTCGTAGGAGACCTCACCCTGGAAGCGGCCCGTGATCGAGTCGTACTTCAGCAGGTGAGCGAGGGTCTTGTTGTCGGTCAGGTCGTTCACGGCGACGATCTCGATGTCCGCGCCCTGCTCGAGGGCGGCGCGGAAGAAGTTACGGCCGATGCGGCCGAAGCCGTTGATGCCAACGCGGGTGGTCACTATGGTTCCTCCTGCTCGTGCCCCTCACAGGGCACGGTTTTCGATGCAACCGGGCGTGCGGGTTGCCAGCCCGGCCCGCAGGTTTCTGCGGTTCCAGCACTTCCTAATTTACACCCGAAAGCGGACTCTGTCACACCCCAATTTAGAAATTCGCACGTGGGGTAATTCTCGTTTGAACTGGGACGAACGTAACAGAGGCGAAATCTTTAGTCTTCTTCGAGCATGTCGAGGGTGAGCGCGGATTCTGTATCGGGAATACCTCGTTCGTGTGCGACCTTGTCGGCGAGGGCCAGGAGGCGGCGGATTCGCCCGGCGACAGCATCCTTGGTAAGCGGCGGATTCGTGTGCTTGCCAAGCTCCTCGAGGGAGGCCTGCTTGTACTGGAGGCGCAGGGTTCCCGCCTCGAGCAGGTGAGCGGGCACGTCATCCCCAAGAATCTCGAAGGCGCGCTCGACGCGAGCACCGGCGGCGACGGCAGCTCGGGCGGAGCGGCGCAGGTTCGCGTCGTCGAAGTTGGCCAATCGATTGGCACTGCCTCGAGCCTCGCGACGTTCGCGGCGCTCCTGCCAGGCCTCAAAGGTCTGTGGTGCCCCCATTGCGGAAATCAGGGTGCCAATTGCGTCCGAATCGCGGACGGACACGCGATCAGTACCGCGTACTTCCTTCGAGCGAGCAGCTGCCCCGAGCTTGCGCGCGCAGCCGACCATCGCAAGGGCAACCTCTGGACCCGGGCACGTGATTTCGAGGGAAGAGGAGCGTCCGGGTTCCATGAGGGAGCCGCGAGCAAGGAATGCACCACGCCAGATGGCTGAGGCTTCGGCTGTGCCCGACGCGACGAGGACGGGGGGAAGCCCGCGCACGGGTCGGCGCATGGAGTCGACCAGGCCGGTCATGCGTGCAAGCTCGTCTGCCTTGTGGACGACGCGCACGACGTAACGCTTGCCCCGGCGCAGGGAGGAACCGGAAACAACGACGACGGAGGACTCAGCGTTATAGAGGGCCTGCAGGTAGCCCCGAAGGCGACGGGCGGCCACGGGTGAGTCGAGCTCAGCCTCGACGAGGATACGCCCACCCACGAGGTGGAGTCCCCCGGCGAAACGCAGCGTCGCGCTCACTTCGGCGGCTACCTCGGAAGGGGTTGTGATGATGGCGCGCGCGAGCTCGTCCTTCATGTCTGATGTCAGGGACACTGATTCTCCCAGCGATGTGATGTCGTTTGTCAGCGGGCAACAGCTTCTAAGGTAACCACGTTTCGGCTTGGCCGACCTCACCGAGGAAGCCGTCGAACGCATCACGCAGCGCTGCGGCGAGGCGCAGGGGGTCGTGGTGCGGGGCACCGTCACCGGTGCGTACCTGGCGCAGGAGCACGCGGGCACCCAACTCCTCGGCGGCAACGATCAGGTCGTCAATGTCATCACAGGCGGTGGGGTCGGCGACGATGACGTCGAGTTTGAGGGCGGGCGCGTATTCGCGCAGAACACGCACGTGGTCTGCTGTGGACATGGTGTCGGTTTCGCCGCGCTGGCGGGCGAGATTGAGCACGAGCGCGCGGTGCGCGTCGGTCGTGGCCAGAGCTCGGTTAATCTCGGGGACAAGCAGATGCGGGATGACGGAGGTGTACCAGGAGCCGGGACCCAAGACGACCCAGTCGGCCTCGGAGATGGCGTCGATGACGGCGGCGGGAACCTCGGGAGCCTCGGGGGTGATACGCACATGCTCAACGGTACCCGGCGCGATGGCAACCTTGCACTGGCCGGAAACGACGTAGCAGCGTCCGTCGTCATTCATGTCGGCTTCAATGTCGATGGGGGTGGTCGCCATGGGCAGGACACGACCTTGCGCGCCGAGCAGACGCCCCACCCAGTCGAGTCCTTCAACCGGGTCGTCGAGGAGCTGCCAGAGTCCAGAGATGATCAGATTACCGAGCGCGTGTCCATTGAGGGGACCGGTCGTGTCCAGGCGCAGCTGCATGACGTCGCGCCAGGTGAGTCCCCATTCGGATTCTTCACAGAGGGAGGCCAGGGCCATGCGCAGGTCGCCCGGGGGCAGGATCGTCATTTCCTGGCGGAGGCGACCGGAACTGCCGCCGTCGTCGGCGACGGTAACGACAGCCGTCAGGGCGCGGGTGATATGTCGGAGGGCCCTCAGGGTGGCGGACAGGCCGTGTCCGCCACCGAGGGCGACGATGGACTGGCCGGATTCTCCTCGTTGAACCCAGCCAGCTGCATCAAGATAGGGCATTACTCTCTCCCAATGTCGCGGTGCATGACGCGCACCGAATGTCCGTGCTCGCGCAGGCGCTTGGCGATGGCCTCGGAGCAGGCAACGGAGCGGTGCTTTCCGCCCGTGCATCCGATGGCAATCGTGACGAATGGCTTCAATTCTGCCAGATAGCCAGCGAGCATGGGGGCCAAAAGATCCGCATAGCCCAGAGCGAAATCGCGTGCGCCGGGCTGGGAGAGGACGTAGTCGGCTACGGCCTGGTCTTTTCCGGTGAGATGACGCAGTTCATCAACCCAGTAGGGGTTCTTCAGGAAGCGCACGTCGACGACGTGATCGGCGTCGAGGGGCAGGCCGTGCTTGAATCCGAAGGATTCGACGGTGACTTGGAGGGGGCGTTGCTCCCCCGCCACGATGTCGCGGATGCGTCGCGTGAGATCGTGGACGCTCATGTCGGAGGTGTCAATGACCTCGTCGGCTGCGCGGCGCAGGGGCGCGAGGAGGCGCATTTCGGCCTTGATGCCATCCATGAGGGTGCCGGCACCCTGGAGGGGATGGGGGCGTCGATTGGATTCGTAGCGGCGCACGAGGGTTTCGGGACTGGCCTCAAGGAAGATGACGCGGTAGGCAATGCCCGCGCCCTTGAGCTGTTCGAGAGTGGCGTCCAGGGTGCGGAAGAAGGTACGCGAGCGCACGTCGACACCGACGGCCAGGCGGTGCACGCCGGCTGCGGGGTCGTTCGACATCATGCCGACCAGCGCGGGAAGCATCGTCGGGGGCAGGTTGTCGACGACGTACCAGTCGAGGTCTTCCAGGGCACGGGCGGCACCGGTTCGTCCGGCACCCGAGTAGCCGGTGATGATGAGGACTTCGTTGGATGCGCGGGGTTCGAAGCGCGTACGGGCGGCGTCGCGCACGGGGATGCCCTCGGGGAAGGTGCGCGGGTTCTCCTCCCTCGTGGACGAGGCCGTGGCGTCGGTCAGTCGGGGCGCGCCGCCTGGTGCGTGGTCGGTCATGATGTCCTCCTTGGGAGTGCGGTGAGTGCGTGGGGATGTCTGATTAGCTGGGGTTCTGTGCGTCGTCAATGGTGATGGCCGCCGCTGCACGGCGGGCGATGACACGCGATTCCTTGGGCGTCGTGGCGGTGGCCGCGACGACGCCAACGCGGCGGCCAGAACGGCTGATCGGCTTGCCGAAGATACGAACGATGTCGGCGGTAGCCAAGGCTGTGGCGACACCGCGGTAGGCAGGGGTGTCAATCGCGCGGGTGGACTTGATGACAGCGGAAGCACCCGGAGAGGCCAGTGCGGTGGAGGTGGGCAGGCCGAGGATCGCGCGCGCGTGCAATTCAAATTCGGACTGTGCCTGCGTCGCCATGGTGACCATGCCCGTGTCGTGGGGACGCGGAGAGAGTTCGGAGAACCACACGTCGTCGCCACGCACGAAGAATTCGACGCCGAAGAGTCCCAGGCAGGGGCCGTTACCGGCCTGTGCGAGCGCATCGGTGACGGCCTTGGCCATTGTGCGGGCGCGTTCCAGGGCGGACCCGCTCATGGCCATGGGCTGCCAGGATTCGACGTAGTCGCCACCTTCCTGGCGGTGCCCGATAGGCGCACAGAAGCTCGTCGTGACCGTGCCCGTTGCGGCATCCCAGGAGCGCACGGTCAGCAGGGTGATCTCGTAGTCGAAGTCGATGCCTTCCTCGACGATGACGACACCCGTAGTCGCACGCGCGTCCTGCTCGGCGTGAGTCCATGCGGATGTGGCCTGCTCGGGGCCGGTCACGCGGGACTGGCCATGCCCGGAGGAGGACATCGTTGGCTTGACGAAAGCTGGGTAGCCGATCTCGTCGAGTGCGGCGGCCAGCTCAGCTGCGCTGTGCGCGAAGCGGAAAGCCGAGGTGCGCACGCCGGGCAGGGACGCGGCAAGGGTGCGGATGCGCTGGCGGTCCATCGTGGCCTGGACGGCAAAGGCGTTGGGGACGACGCGCACACCGCGTTCCTCCGAGGCGCTCAAGCAGTCAGTGGCAATGGCCTCCACCTCGGGGACAATGAGGTCGACGTCACTCTCGTCTAGAACGGCGCTCAGGGCAGCCGGATCACTCATGTCGAAGACGCGTGACTGGTCCGCGACCTGCATCGCGGGGGCATTGCCGTAGGAGTCACACGCGATGACGGTGCACCCGTAGCGTTGCAGGGCGATCGTCACCTCCTTGCCGAGTTCGCCAGAACCCAGCAGCAGCACGCGCGCCGGCAACGGCAGGGGAAGCGTCAGTGTCATGGTGTGTCCTCCCTCGACGATGTGACTAGCCTATCGCGGATCGTAGCCGCGAGGGTGGGTCCCACGCCCTTGACCTCGGCAATCTGTTCGACGGAAGCCTCCCGGATCCGCTTGACAGAGCCGAAATGCTTGAGCAGTGCGGCCTGACGTGCGGGTCCAAGCCCTGGGATGGAATCGAGGACCGAGCGACGCTGCGCCTTCGAGCGGCGCTTGCGATGCTTCGTGATCGCAAAGCGGTGTGACTCGTCGCGCAGGTACTGCAGGAGGTAGAGAGCCTCCGAGGTGCGCGGCAGAATGAGCGGGAACTCATCGCCTGGGATCCATACCTCTTCCAGGCGCTTGGCCAGGCCGACGACGGGCACGTCCGCGCCCACCGCGTCCAGGGCGGCTCGCGCGGCGTTAACCTGAGGCAGGCCGCCGTCCACAACGACCAAGTCAGGTCGGTAGGAGAAGCGTTTGGGGCGTCCCGTCGTCGCATCGATCGGGCCAGAGGCGTAGGCGACGCCATCCTCATCTTCCCCATCAACACCGGCTTCCTCAGCGAGGAGGCGAGAGAAGCGGCGGGTGAGGACCTCGTTCATCGCGCTCGTATCGTCGGGGGTTCCGTTGCCGTCCTCGCCGCGGATGTTGTAGGTGCGATAGGCGTCCTTACGTGGCATACCATCCTCGAAGACGACCATCGAGGCGACCTGGTTTTCTCCGCCCGTGTGCGAGACGTCGTAGCATTCGATGCGCAGGGGCGCGCTGGGCAGGTCAAGGTTCTCCGCGAGCTGCTCCAGCGCCTTCGAGCGCGCCGTAATGTCACCCGCACGCTTCGTGCGATGCAGGGCGAGGGCTTGCCGGGCGTTCTCCGTGACCGTCTCCATGAGTTGAGCCTTCGGACCGCGCTTGGGCACGTGCACAGACACGGACGCACCGCGCGTCTGCCCCAGCCAGCTCGCAATCGTCTCCTGATCCTCGGGCGCGACAGAGACCAGCACTTCGCGTGGAATCGCCGAGGTGGGAGTGTGCGCAACGTCGTCCACGCTCACGGCCGCCACCTTCATGCCTTTCCCAGCCCCGGCCTCGTCCGGTGACGCAGACGAATACACCTGCTCGAGGAGGCGCGACATGAGGGCAGCGTCGTCTGCGCCGTCGACGCGCTCGATGACCCAGCCGCGCGTTCCTCGAATGCGCCCGCCGCGCACATGAAAAACATGAACGGCAGCGTCGAGGTCGTCGCTGACGAGCGCGAACGCATCCGCGTCCGCCCCGTCATCGAGCACCACAGCGTTACGCTCCAGCACCGTGCGCAACGCCAGGACATCGTCACGCAGCTTCGCCGCACGCTCGAAATTCAGCTCCGCCGAGGCCTGGCGCATCTGCGCCTCCAGGTCGCGAATCACGGGCCCGGTGCGCCCCTCCATGAACTGACACAGTCCCTCGGCAAGCGCGCGATGCTCCTCCATCGACACGCGACCCACGCACGGGGCCGCGCACTTGTCGATATAGCCGAGCAGACAGGGCCGTCCCTGCGCCTTCGCGCGCTGAAACACACCCGCCGAACACGAGCGCATCGGGAAGACGCGCAGGAGCTGATCGATCGTCTCGCGAATCGCCCACACTTGCGTGTACGGACCGAAATACCGCGAGCCCGCCCGCTTACGCTCGCGGGTCACCTGCACGCGGGGGAAACACTCCCCCATCGACACCGCCAGGTACGGGTAGGACTTGTCGTCCTTAAACATGACATTGAAGCGCGGATTGAATTCCTTAATCCACGTGAACTCCAGCGTCAGGGCCTCCACCTCGGAACGCACGACGGTCCACTGAACGGCGCTCGCGGTCGTCACCATTTGCTGGGTGCGCGGGTGCAGATTCGCCAGGTCCTGGAAGTAGTTAGTGAGGCGATTACGCAGGTTTTTGGCCTTGCCGACGTAGATGACGCGGCCCTGCGGATCTGAGAATCGGTAGACGCCCGGCGAGGTCGGAATGTCCCCCGTGCGGGGCCTGTACGTCGAAGGATCTGCCACGATCCCAGGGTACGAGGCCGGGGCTGGGAGTGCCCGGCACCCACGTTGGGCGTGCTCTATGTCATGAAACCTTTGAATGATGAAACTAAGGCACGCGCGCGCCACCCGTAGGCATATACTGAGCTTGGTTACGAATTGACCGATTCTTGACCATTGAGTACATCTCTCCCACAAAGAAGGACGTTCATGTTCACCTCCACCCAAGAGGTCGCAGACTTTATCTCCGAGCAGAACATTGAACTCGTCGACGTGCGCTTCTGTGACGTCCCCGGTGTTCAGCAGCACTTTACGATCCCCGTGAGCGAATTCCTGGACGCCGCTTTGTCGGACGGACTCATGTTCGACGGCTCCTCGGTGCGCGGATTCACCGCCATCCACGAGTCCGACATGAAGCTCATCCCGGACATCTCCTCCGCCTTCGTCGACCCGTTCCGTGATCGTAAGACCCTGGTCGTCAACTTCTCGATCGTCGACCCCTTCACCGACGAGCCTTTCTCGCGCGATCCGCGCCAGGTGGCCGCCAAGGCCGAAGCCTACCTGCGCTCGACCGGCATCGCGGACGAGTGCTTCATCGGTGCCGAGGCCGAGTTCTACCTCTTCGATGACGTGCGCTACCAGGTCACCCCGCACAACACGTTCTTCTCCGTCGACTCCCCCGAGGCCTACTGGAACACCGGTCGCGCAGAAGAGGGCGGCAACATGGGCTACAAGGTGGCCATTAAGGGCGGCTATTTCCCCGTTTCCCCCGCCGACAAGTACGCGGACGTGCGCGACGAGATGAGCCGCCTCCTTGAGCAGGTCGGCCTGACGATCGAGCGCGCCCACCATGAGGTCGGCTCGGGCGGTCAGCAGGAGATCAACTACCGTTTCGCGACTCTGCAGACCGCGGCCGACGACATGATGAAGTTCAAGTACGTCATCAAGAACGCGGCCCTCGAGTTCGGCCATTCCGCGACCTTCATGCCTAAGCCCCTGTTCGGCGACAACGGCTCGGGCATGCACACGCACATGTCCCTGTGGAAGAACGGCGAGCCCCTCTTCTACGACGAGCGTGGCTACGGCTCCCTGTCCGACACGGCCCGCTGGTTCATCGGCGGCCTACTGGAGCACGCCCCCGCGCTGCTTGCCTTCACGAACCCGTCGGTGAATTCTTTCCGCCGCCTGGTGCCCGGCTTCGAGGCCCCGATCAACCTCGTGTACTCGGCGCGCAACCGCTCCGCATGCATCCGTATCCCCGTGACGGGCACGTCCCCAAAGGCCAAGCGCGTGGAGTACCGCGTGCCGGACCCGAGCGCGAACCCCTACCTGGCCTTCTCCGCCTGCCTCATGGCGGGTATCGACGGCATCAAGCGCCGCATCGAGCCGGCAGCTCCCATCGACAAGGACCTCTACGAGCTACCCCCGGCCGAGTACCAGGACATTGCTAAGCTACCCAGCTCGCTCGAGGCCGCCCTGGACGCACTGCGCGAGGACCACGAGTTCCTCACCGAGGGCGACGTCTTCACCCAGGATCTCATCGACACCTGGCTGGACTACAAGGAGACCAACGAGGTCGCCCCGATGCGCGCCTACGTGCACCCCTACGAGTACCAGATGTACTACGACCTGTGATCTAATCGTCACTTGAGCGGCCCCTGCCCCATTTTTGGCGCAGGGGCCGCTCGTTACCCGATAGACTCACCTCTAGACCTATTGTTCAGTCTTTGAACCGACATCCGGAGGACATGATGAAGCGCATGCGCGACGGCTCCTACACGATTAAACCGGCCTACAAGGTCGGAGAACACGACATCATCCCCGACATGCTGGCCAATCGGGCCATCAAGTTCCCGAATCAGGTCGTCGTTGAGCAGCGCTCCTCCGTCGGTGCCACGCGTTCCCTCACTGCAGGCGAGCTCCAGCGCCAGGTCGAATACACTGCCTGCGGCCTCATTGGCCTCGGCGTCAAGTCAGGTCACGCGGTCGCAATCCTGGCCCCGACCTCGTACGAATGGCTCCTCCTCGATCTCGCCCTCCTGTCGATCGGCGCGATCACCGTGCCGATCTATGAGTCCGACTCCGCGTCCCAGATCGAGCACATCCTCACCGACGCCCACGTGACCCGCGTCTTCACGGCCACCACCCAGCAAGCCGAGCTCGTGCGCTCGGTCCGCCCCTCGTTCACCCTCGCCGTCGACTCCTTCGATCAGGGAGCCATTCGTAAGATCGCGCGCGCCGCAACCGACGTGACCATCAAGGACGTCGAGAAGCGCCGTGCCGCCGTGTCCTCTTCCGACATCGCGACCATTATCTACACGTCCGGCACGACCGGGAACCCCAAGGGCGTGGCTCTCACCCACGCGAACTTCATTGCGACCAGTGAAGGTGCGCGCCAGGTGCTCGGCGATGTCATCGACTCTCCCGAGACCCGGCTCCTGCTCTTCCTGCCCGTCGCGCACGTGCTCGCCCGCCTTGTCATGCACGTCATCCTCTCCGGTCGAGGCGTGCTCGGTTTCTCCCCCAACATCAAGAACCTGCTGCCAGATATCAAGGCTTTCAAGCCCTCCGTGCTCCTCGTCGTGCCGCGCGTCCTGGAGAAGGTTTACAACGCGGCCTCCTCCAAGGCGGGCGGCGGCATCAAGGGGCGCATGTTCGCGTGGAGCGCCAAGCAGGCCCGCGCCTATTCTCTCGCTTCGGAGAAGACGTTTGGCCCAGGTCCCTTCAAGAAAATCCGCCACGGCATCGCCGACGCGCTCGTCTTGAAGAAGATCCGCTCGATCCTCGGCCCTAACCTGCGCTACATCGTCTCCGGCGGCGCCCCTCTGGCCACCGATCTTGCCCACTTCTACGCGGGCATGGGTATCACGCTGATCCAGGGCTACGGCCTGAGTGAGACGACCGGCCCGATCGCTGTCCAGCACATCGGCAAGAACCCCGTCGGCGGCGTTGGCCTGCCCCTGCCCGGTAACTTCATCAAGATCGCCAAGGACGGCGAAATCCTCGTGCGTGGCCAGTCCGTCATGCCCGGCTACTACCACCTGCCCGAGCAGACCGCCGAGGTTATGCCCGACGGCAAGTGGTTCCACACGGGTGACCTGGGTTCGATCGACCGCAAGGGCCAGCTGACCATCACGGGCCGCAAGAAGGAACTCATCGTGACGGCGGGCGGCAAGAACGTCTCCCCCGAGGTCCTCGAGGATTCTCTGGCCACTCATCCCCTCATCGCCAACGTCATCGTGGTGGGCGACCAGCGCCCCTACGTCGGCGCCCTCTTCACCCTCGACGCCGACATGCTGCCCGACTGGCTGGCCAAGCACGGCCTGCCGCAGTGCTCGCCCACCGAGGCCGCCGAGCTGCCGGCGGTCCGCGAGTCCCTAGAGAAGGCCGTTGAGCGCGCCAACAAGGCCGTCTCCCGCGCCGAATCGATCCGCAAGTTCCGCATCATCGACGCTACCTTCACCGTTGAAAACGGCTACGTCACACCGTCGATGAAGCTGCGCCGCCGCAAGGTGCTGGCCGACTACGCCTACGAGGTCGACGCCCTCTACGGCGGCCCAGTCTCCGCGCAGCCTGCGAAGAAGCGTGGCTTCTTCGCTCGCTTCACAAAGAACTGATCCCCCACACAAGCGGCATACATTCACCCCACGAAAGGACCGCAATGACGGTACGTAGGCTCGCCGATGGCTCATGGGAGTCGATTGCGACGCGAGAAGCCACCGAGGATATGAACCTCCCGAAGATGCTGCACCAGCGCGTGGAGCGCCACCCCGGCCAGTTCGCGATCGAGCGTCGCTCGAACGTGGGTGCCTGGCGCAAGGTGACGATGGAGAGCTTCCTGGCGGAAGTGGATTCCATCGCGCGCGGCCTCATCGGCATCGGCCTCGAGCCGGGTGACCACCTCGCGATTTTGGCTCCCACCTCCTACGAGTGGGCCCTCATTGACGTGGCTACCTTGTCCTGCGGTGCGATCACCGTGCCGATCTACGAGACGGACTCGGCCCAGCAGATCGCGCACATCCTGGCCGACGCAGACGTGCGCATCGTCATCACGGCGACCACGCAGCAGGCCGAGCTGGTGGAGTCCGTGCGCACGGAGGAGGTCCGCTATGTCTTCTCCCTTGATCGGGGTGCCGAGCGTGTCCTGACGAGTGCCGCGCGGGGCGTGAGCGTCGAACAGGTGCGCGCGCGTACCAACGCCGTGACGCTCAGCGACGAGGCGACGATCATCTACACGTCGGGCACGACCGGCATGCCCAAGGGTGTGGTCCTCACGCACGGGAACTTTATTTCACCGATGCTGCAGGCTTACGACTTCCTGCCCGTCCTCATCAACGACCCGAAGTCGCGCTCCCTGCTCTTCCTGCCGGTCGCCCACGTGCTCGCGCGATTCGTCATGTACTGCCTGCTCGCAGGCCAGGGCATCACCGCGTTCTCTCCGGACACCCGCAACCTGGTCGACGACATCGCGACGTTGAAGCCGACGATGCTCCTTGTTGTTCCGCGCGTCATGGAGAAGGTCTACAACGCGGCCGCTGCTAAGGCGGGCGGCGGCATGAAGGGCCGTATGTTCGCGTGGGCCGCCAAGCAGGCGCGTGCCCTGTCCAAGGCCACCGCCTACGTGGATTCTCCTCTGCCCGAGTCGGCGGTCGCCGGACCCGGTCCGGACACGACGCCCATCCCGGATGCCTCGGCAATGCCCTCCCCCGGTCCTTCTGCTGCCCTCAAGCTGCGCGGTCGCATCGCGGATGCCCTTGTTCTGTCGAAGGTACGGGCGATCCTCGGCCCGAACCTGCACACAATCATCTCGGGCGGCGCTCCCCTGGCTCTCGACCTGGCGAACTTCTATCGTGGCCTGGGCATCACCCTCCTGCAGGGCTACGGCCTGTCCGAGACGACCGGTCCGATCTCCGTGGAGACGCCACAGGATTTCCCTCCGGACTCGGTAGGCTTCCCCTGGCCGGGCAACCAGATGATGATCGCCCCTGACGGCGAGCTCCTCGTGCGCGGCATCTCCGTGTCGAAGGGATACCATAACCTGCCCGAGGCCACGGCTGAGGCCTTCGTCGACGGCTGGTTCAAGACGGGTGACCTCGCCTCCATCGACGACCGTGGCCACCTGCGCATCACGGGACGCAAGAAAGAACTCATCGTCACCGCGGGCGGTAAGAACGTGTCCCCCGAGATCCTCGAAGAGTCCCTCTCGACGCACCCACTCATCGCGAACATCATCGTCGTCGGTGACAACCGCCCCTACATCGGCGCGCTCATCGCGCTGGACACGGAGATGCTGCCTGAGTGGCTGGCCACTCACGGTCTGCCCGTCGTGGACGCGGCACAGGCGGCGAACCTGCCCGAGGTGCGTGAGTCCTTGGAGAAGGCAATCGCCCGCGCCAACAAGGCGGTGTCGCGAGCCGAGTCGATCCGCCGTTACCGCATCGTCAATGCGGCCTTCACCGTGGAGAACGGCTACATGACGCCCTCCCTCAAGCTCAAGCGCCGCCGCGTCCTAGCCGACTACGCCGACGAGGTCGACGCCCTCTACGCGTCCGGCGAGGCCGCGAAGACCCAGAAGAACCAGGAGTAGCCCGCCCGCCCGGGAGCACCCACTGTGCGACTCGGCCCCGGCCTCGTCACCATGAACGAGGTCGGGGCCGAGTCGCGCGCGAGGACTCCCCTAGTCGGCGGTGTTGCGTCCCACGACGAAGGCACCGAACAACGCGAGAAGGACCGCCACGCCTATGACGGGCAGCGGAATCCAGAACAGCGTGCGCCGGGTAATCTCCAGAGCGGCCGAGACGAGAATACCGACAAGCAGGAGGGTGTGGAAGGCGCGAGACCACAGGAAGCCATCGCTGTCGCCGCTCCACAACATGAACAGCGACATGATCACGCATACAGCGACGACCGCATAGATCGCGATGACCGTGCCCAGCTGCCACACGTGACGGGCCTCCGCCTGGCCGAGCACACACAGGCTCAGGTTGCCCAGGCCAGCGACAAACCCGCAAGACAGGCCGTAGACGCGGCTGCGTCCGGCCGAGCGGGCCGCGAGCGCCTTAAGCGTGAGAGAGCCGGCCACGACCATGAGGGCAATCACCAGCAGGTGAACCCAGGAGGGCCAGTAGTAGGCGAAGCCGTACAAACCGTAAGCGGGGAGCATGAGGCTCATCCTAGCGGTTCCTACGACTCAGCGGCATCACGCTGGGCTTCCTTCGCGAGGACCTCCGCGAGGTACTGGCCCGTGAAGGATTCTTCCACGGTTGCAACCTGTTCGGGTGTTCCCTCGGCGACGACCGTGCCGCCGCCCGCGCCGCCCTCGGGTCCCATGTCGATGATCCAGTCGGCGCTCTTGATGACGTCCAGGTTGTGCTCGATGACGATGACAGTGTTGCCTTTGTCGGCTAGGGACTGTAGCACGAGGAGGAGCTTGCGGATGTCTTCGGAGTGCAGGCCGGTCGTGGGCTCGTCGAGCACGTACACTGTGCGTCCCGTCGAGCGCCGCTGCAGCTCGGAAGCAAGCTTGACGCGCTGAGCCTCGCCGCCCGACAGGGTCGTCGCACTCTGTCCGAGGCGCACGTAACCCAGGCCCACCTCGACAAGCGTGTTGAGGTGACGGGCAATGCGCGAGATCGGCGCGAAGAACTGTGCGGCCTCCGCGATCGGCATGTCGAGCACGTCCGCGACAGTCTTGCCCTTGTACTCGACCTCCAGGGTTTCGCGGTTGTAGCGAGCGCCGTGGCAGACCTCGCAGGGGACGTACACGTCGGGCAGGAAGTTCATCTCGATCTTCAGCGTGCCGTCGCCCTTACAGGACTCGCAGCGTCCGCCCTTGACGTTGAAGGAGAAGCGTCCCGGACCGTAGCCACGCACCTTTGCCTCCTGTGTTTCGGCAAAAAGCTTGCGGATCTGGTCCCACACGCCCGTGTAGGTCGCCGGATTCGAGCGCGGCGTACGACCGATTGGGCTCTGGTCCACGTGCACGACCTTGTCGAGCTGTTCGATGCCCGTGATCGTGCGGTGGCGGCCGGGCACCATGCGCGCGCCGTTGAGACGCGATGCCAGTGTGCGGTAGAGGATGCCATTCACCAGCGTCGACTTGCCCGAGCCAGACACGCCGGTGACGGCAGTGAGCACGCCGAGCGGGAACGACACATCGATGTTCTTCAGGTTGTTTTCGCGCGCGCCCTTGACCGTGACGACGCGCTTCTTATCGACCGGGCGTCGCGTCGGCGGCAGGAGAATACGGCGCTTGCCCGACAGGTACTGGCCGGTCAGCGACTTGCGGTTCTTCAGCAGTTCGGAAAGCGGCCCCGAGTGAACGACCCAGCCACCCGTCTCACCCGCGCCGGGACCGATATCCACGATCCAGTCGGCCGCCTCCATCGTCTCCTCGTCGTGCTCGACGACGATGAGCGTGTTGCCCAGGTCGCGCAGGCGTTCGAGCGTCGCGATGAGCTTGCGGTTGTCGCGCTGGTGCAGGCCGATCGAAGGCTCGTCCAGAACGTAGAGGACACCGACGAGGCCGGAGCCGATCTGCGTGGCCAGGCGGATACGCTGTGCCTCGCCTCCCGACAGTGTGCCCGCACCGCGAGAGAGCGTCAGGTAGGTCAGGCCCACGTCAACGAGGAAGGCCAGGCGGGCCTCGATCTCGGTGAGGATGGGTGCCGCGATAGCGCGCGCACGCTGCTCGAGTTCGACGGCCGCGAGGAACTCACGCGCCTCCGAGATGGACATGTCGGACAGCTCGGCGATCGACTTATCGCCAATACGCACTGCCAAGACCTCCGGCTTCAGGCGCGCGCCCTCGCACGTCGGGCACGGAATCTCACGCATATAAGAGTCGAGCTTCTCGGACACAGCCGCAGACTCGGTCTCCTCGCGCTTACGCTCAATGTAGTTGACCGCGCCCTCGAAGCCCGTCGTGTAAGAGCGCTCGCGGCCCCAGCGGTTGCGGAACTTGACGGTGACCTCGTAGTCCTTGCCATACAGAACGGCGTTTTTGACCTTCTTGGGCAGGTTCTTCCAGGGCGTGCCCATCGCGAAGCCGAGTTCCTTGGACAGGGATTCGAGGAGCTTCTTGTGGTACTTGAAGTTCGAGTTCCAGGGGATGACAGCACCGTCGGCGAGCGAGAGTTCCTCGTCGGGGACGACCAGCTCAGGGTCCACCTCCTGGCGGAAGCCAAGTCCCGCGCAGTCCGGGCACGCGCCGTAGGGGGCGTTGAAGGAGAAGGTGCGAGGCTCGATCTCGTCGAGGGCCAGAGGGTGGTCATTCGGGCAGGCGCGCTTCTCGGAGAAACGGCGGCGGCGCTCCGGGTCGTTCTCGTCCAGGTCGACGCAATCGATGACGACGAGGCCATCGGACAGGCGCAACGCGGTCTCGACCGAATCGGTGAGGCGCTGGCGCATGCCCTCGCGGACGACAAGGCGGTCGATAACGACCTCGATCGTGTGTTTGAGTTTCTTCTCCAGCTTGGGGGCATTCTCGAGACGCACGGCCTCGCCGTCGATGATCGCGCGCGTGTAGCCCTCGGAGCGCAGTTCGTCGATGAGATCCTGGTACTCGCCCTTGCGGCCGCGCACGACCGGGGAAAGGACCTGGAAGCGCGTGCCCTCGTCCATCGTGCGCACGCGGTCGACGATCTGCTGGGGTGTCTGTGCCTGGATGCGCGCCCCGCACTCGGGGCAGTGCGCGACGCCGGCACGCGCGTAGAGCAGACGCAGGTAGTCGTGGATCTCCGTGATCGTACCGACCGTCGAGCGCGGGTTGCGTGACGTCGACTTCTGGTCGATGGAGACGGCGGGTGACAAGCCTTCGATGAAGTCAACATCCGGCTTGTCCATCTGGCCGAGGAACTGACGCGCGTAGGAGGACAGGGACTCGACGTAGCGGCGCTGTCCCTCGGCGAAAATCGTGTCAAAGGCGAGGGAGGACTTACCGGATCCGGACAGGCCGGTGAAGACGATCATGGAGTCACGGGGCAGCTCGAGGTTTACGTCCTTGAGGTTGTGTTCGCGGGCACCCTGGATGATTAGCTTGTCATGCACCCTTTGATCCTATCCGTCCCCTAGGCAAAATCGCGGATCAGGGCTAGTGTTATGCGTATGGCATACTACGCAGTCGAATACGTCTACAACCCCTCCATGACCGAGACGATGGACGAAGTCCGCCCGACTCACCGCGCGTTCCTGTCCGGTTTGCTCGAACAGGGAATCAACATCGCGTCCGGCCCCCTCGCTGGTGAGGTTCCCGGCGCGCTGATTCTCATCAACGCCGAGAGCCAGGCCGACGTCGAGCAGATCCTCAATCAGGATCCCTTCTACGTCGCCGAGGTCATCCAGGCTCGTCTCATCCGCGAGTGGAATCCCGTCATCCGGGTGTTCTGAGTCGCTTCCATGCACGAGGCCGGGGCGGGTTTTCCCGCACCGGCCTCGTGTCGTATCCACCCAGCTATTGCTCGAGGGAGCGAGCGAATTGTCGGGCGTAAAAGATGCGCTGAGCGACTTCAATGAGCAAGGCAGCACCCGCACCGACGCACAGGATGAGGAACCACTCGTGCGTGGTCGGTGCCACGGTTGAAAAGAAGTGACGAACGGGCGGGATCAACACGCCGCCGACGGTTGCGGACGTGACGGCCACGAGCAGAACCCACTTCCACAGGGACAGCGGTCGCGACGTAATGACCAGCAGCCAGATCGCGCCAAGCATCAGCGAGAGGATCGCCGCCGTCGACTCGCGGTCCTGCGGTCCGTCGGCAATGCCGAAAGCGGTCAGCGCGGCAGCCGCCAGGATGACGCCCGTCGGCATCGCCAGAGACAGCGTGCGCTTGAGGAATCCCGGCACGTAGCGACGCGGGTTGGGCCATAGCGCCAGGAAGAAGGCCGGGATGCCGATCGTCAGGGAGTCGATGTAGCTGAACTGGCGCGGCAGGAACGGGTAGCGCCAGCCGACCAGTGCGGTCACGATCACGAGGACAGCCGCGTAGGTGGTCTTGGCCAGGAACAGCGAGGAGACGCGCTCCATGTTCGCGATGATGCGGCGGCCCTCCGACAAGACGCCCGGCAGGACCGAGAACTTCGAGTCAACAAGGACGATCTGCGCAACCGCCTTCGTGGCCTGCGTGCCGTTGCCCATCGCGATACCGAGGTCGGCATCCTTGAGCGCGAGGGCGTCGTTCACGCCATCGCCCGTCATCGCAACGCAGTGCTCGCGGGCCTGCAGAGCACCGACCATCGCACGCTTCTGCTCGGGCGTCACGCGCCCGAAGACATCATGCTTCTCAATTGCGTCGATGAATGCCTCAGAGGACAGGTCCTCGGGCAGGTCGCGTGCGTCCATGAGGCGGGCGGGCATGCCGTCGGGCGCCGTCAGCCCAGCCTGGGCGGCCAACGCGCCAACCGTTGTCGGGTTGTCGCCCGAAATGACACGCACGTGCACGCCCTGAGAACGGAAGTAGTCGAGCGTCTCAGCCGCGTCTTCGCGCAGATCCTCCTCCAGGACCACAATCGCGGCAACCTCGCGGGCCTCCGGCAGCTCATCGTCCACGACAGCCGAATCCGCACGGACGAGCGCGACGACGCGGGCCCCGCTACTCGCGAAACCGCCCACCCGCTCCAGCAGAGCCGCGTTTCCAGCCACGGCCTCGTCGATGACGATCTCGGGGGCACCCAGGATCCAGGACTCACAGTCCGTGCCCCACGCGCTCCACTTACGCGCCGACGAGAAGGGAACGTTCCACTGCGCGCGTGCCTGAGCGCCCGCCAGTGCATCCTCGTCGAGGAAAGACCAGATGGCCTGCGCGGTCGCGTTCGTGCGGTCACTCGACGCAGTCGCGAGCGCACGGCGAATGAGTGCCTCGTCGCCCGAGATCACGTCGATCTGGCGCACGCGGATGCCGCCGGTGGTGAGCGTGCCCGTCTTATCCAGGCACAGGCAGTCGACGCGGGCGAGTACCTCGACGGCCGGAAGTTCCTGCACGAGGACCCCGCGCCGGGCCAGCGTCGCCGACCCAATCGCGAAGTTCATCGAAGTCAGGAGGACGAGGCCCTGGGGAATCATGCCGATGACCGAGGCAACCGACAGGACCAAGGCCTCTCGCCAGTCCCCGCCTAAGCCGCCCGCGATGCGATTCTGCGAATAGAACGTCAAGGCAACAATCGGCAGCAGCATGACCGAGACAACCTGCAGAACGCGATTAATCGACACCTGGATCTCGGAGATCGTACGAGTGAAGGCACGCGCCTGCTCGGACAGGCCCTGCGCGTAGACGCGCTCGCCGACCGCTGTGGCGATCATGCGTCCCGATCCGGCAACGACGCTCGTGCCAGCCAGGAGCTGATCGCCCTCCTTCTTCTTGACCGGGCGCGACTCGCCCGTCAGCAGCGACTCATCGATCTCGAGGCCTGCCGAGGCCAGCACCGTACCGTCCACGCTCACCTGGTCGCCAAGCGCCAGCTCGATGACGTCATCGAGCACGACGTCGCGAGCAGGGATGACCGACACCTCGCCGTTACGCAGGACGGAGGCTTGCGGTGCATCCACGATTGCAAGAGAATCCAGGGTGCGCTTGGCGCGCAGCTCCGACATGATACCGATGACCGCATTAATGACCATGACACCGCCGAAGATGCCGTCGCGCAGATCGCCGAACAACAGGACGATGATCGACGCACCCACGATGATCGCGTTGAAGAGCGTAAACACGTTCTCGCGGACGATGGATGCCACCGACCGCGACGTACGGTCCTTGACGCGGTTCACCGCGCCGCGCGACATGCGCTCGAACACTTCGTCGGTGCTCAGACCGCGCTCGTCCACGCTCGCCACCTCAGTTACCATGGGCATCCCCCTCATCCATCGCGCTACGAATCAGCGACGCGACAACAGTGACCGCCAGCGTCACGACGATGACGCCCAGCGATACCGATACGGAAATCTCCGGTGCCCACTCCACGCCCGATCCCCCGTTGATAAACGGCAGAGTGTTCGCGTGCAACGCCTCAAGAATCAGCTTGACGCCGATAAAACTCAAAATCACGCCGAGGCCGTAGCCCAGGTACACGAGCTTGCTGAGAAGAGCATCCACTAAGAAGAACAGCTGGCGCAAACCCATCAGCGCAAACACGTTGCAGGCAAAGACCAGGAATGCCTGCTGCGTGATACCGAAAATCGCGGGAATCGAGTCAAACGCGAACATCAGGTCCGCCGAGCCGAGGGCCAGGACAACGACGAGCATCGGCGTGATGTAGGTGCGCCCGCCGTGGCGGAAGAGCATGCGGTTGCCAATGAAGCCGTCGGTGATCGGGAGAACACGCCGAACCGCGCGGATAAAACCACTCTCGTGGTATTCCTCGTCTTCGTCGCTCCCCCGCGCTGTCTCATAAACCTGGCTGAACGCGGTCCACAGCAGCCAGAGTCCGAAGATGAAGAATACCCACGAGAAACGCGACACCAGCGCGGCTCCGAGGAGGATGAACACGAGACGCAGGAGTAGGGCGATGATAATGCCGAGGAGCAAGGCCTTCTGCTGATTTTCTCGAGGAACGCGGAACGCCTTGAGAATCAGGATGAACACGAAGAGGTTGTCGACGGACAGGGACCACTCCATGGCCCATCCCGCGTAGAACTCCTGGGCGTAGAGCCACCCGTTTGTCAGCCAGATACCGACGCCGAAAAGCGCGGCGAGTCCGACGTAGAACAGGGTCCATCGAGCGGCCTCGACCGCTGTGGGCGGGTGCGGGTTGCGCGCATGACCGAGGAAATCGATCACGATCAGGCCGATGGCCACAAGAGCGAGGATTCCCCACGCCCACGGGTGAATAACCATGAATACCCCTTAACTATTTGACCGCGGCATCATAGCGCCCTTACGCCGCGCCATCCTCGCCTCCACGCCGGGAGCGTGACACCGCCAGGGAGGCAGCGACCGTGATGAGAATGGTAACCACGATGAAGCCGAGCGAGAAGGCGATGCTCGGCTCGGGAACCGCAACAATGTGTTGCCCGCCGTTGATGAAGGGCAGCTCGTTCGTGTGCAGTGCGTGGTTGATCAGCTTGAAGCCGATGAAGCCGAGGATCGCTGCGAGTCCGTAGTGCAAGAAAATGATGCGGTCAAGCAGACCATCGATGAGGAAGTAGAGCTGACGCAACCCGAGCAAGGAGAACGCGTTGGCGGCAAACACCAGGTACGCCTCATTGGTGAGCGAGTAGATCGCGGGGATCGAGTCGACGGCGAACATGACGTCGGCTGTGCCCACCGCGATGACGCACAGGAGCATCGGAGTGACGTAGGTGCGGCCGCCGTGGCGGTAGAGCATGCGCGAGCCGACGAAGCCGTCGGTGACGGGCACGATCTTAGACACCCATCGCACGATTGACGGCGGGCGGTATTCGTCTTCCTCCTCGTCCTCGCCCACGCCCTCGCGGACCTGATTGATGGCGGTCCACAGCAGCCAGGCTCCGAAGATGTAGAACACCCACGAGAAGTTTTCAATGAGGGCTGCGCCCGCGAGAATGAAGATGAGGCGCAGGATCAGCGCGATCACGATGCCCGCCAGCAGGACTTCCTGCTGATCCTTGCGGGGCACGCGGAAGCTCGAGAGGATGATGACGAAGACGAACAGGTTGTCGATGCTGAGCGCTTTTTCGGTGATATAGCCGCCCAGGTATTCCTGACCGTACTGCGGTCCCCACACGGCCCAGACGATGCCGCCAAAAAGGAGAGCAATCGCGATGTAGGCGACCGACCACCAGGTGGCTTCCTTGAGGGTGGGTTCGTGAGGTGTGCGAACATGACCGACGATATCAACGGCGATCATGGTCAGGACAATGCCAGCCAGGACGATCCAGGCGAGCGCGTGCACGTGCATACGTGGGGCCTCCGGTACGAGTCGGGTACCGGAGGTCTCCTCCCGCCAGGAATCCCTGGCCGGTGGCGCCGGAGGCCTCGCCGCGTGGGCGGGGCCGTCGTGATGACGACGCCACTGTTTGTGGGAGTACTCCCCTCCGCTAACGCCGTCCAGTTTAGTGGGGCGGCTGCGCGCGCGTCCACGCCCGAGCAGTGGCATCGGTCGCTTAGCGCCGCGATTTCTGAGGAACGAGGCAGTGGCTGCCTCGTTCCTCAGTGCGAAGCAGGTGGTCGGCGGGCGTCAGTGGGCGCGCTTCATGGCGCGCAATTCCTTCTTGAGGTCCTCGATTTCGTCGCGCAGGCGCGCGGCAACCTCGAACTGGAGATGCTGAGCGGCGGTCATCATCTGGGCAGAGAGTTCTTCGATGAGTTCGGCGAGTTCTGCCTCCGCGCGCTGACCAGGATTCGAGACGGCGGGTGCCTTCGCAGCGGCACTGCGGTCGCGTGCGCTCTTCTCCTTGCGGTACCCGCCCTCGAGCAGGGTCTGAGTGTCGACCTGTTCGCGGGCGAGCATGTCGGTGACGTCGGAGATCTTCTTGCGCAGCGGCTGCGGGTCGATGCCGTGCTCCTTGTTGTAGGCGATCTGGATCTCGCGGCGACGCATGGTCTCAGAGATGGCCTCGTTCATCGAGTCCGTCATGTTGTCGGCGTACATGTGGACCTCGCCGGACACGTTTCGGGCGGCGCGGCCAATGGTCTGGATGAGCGAGCGGGTGGAACGCAGGAAGCCTTCCTTGTCTGCGTCGAGGATGGACACGAGGGAGACCTCGGGCAGGTCCAAGCCCTCGCGCAGCAAGTTGATGCCGACAAGCACGTCGAAGGTACCCAGGCGCAGCTCGCGCAGCAGCTCGACGCGGCGCAGCGTGTCGACGTCGGAGTGTAGGTATTCGACTTTGACGCCGCGCTCGGCCAGGTAGGTGGTCAGTTCCTCGGCCATCTTCTTGGTGAGGGTGGTGACGAGGACGCGCTCGTCGCGTTCGACGCGCAGGCGCACCTGTTCGAGGAGGTCGTCGATCTGTCCCTCGGTGGGCTTGACAACGACGAGCGGATCGACGAGACCGGTCGGACGAATGATCTGCTCGACCACGCCGTCCGAGCGCTCGAGCTCGTAGGGGCCGGGGGTCGCGGAGAGGTACACGGTCTGGCCGATGCGCTGGGTGAACTCGTCCCACTTGAGCGGACGGTTGTCCATCGCGGAGGGCAGGCGGAACCCGTAGTCGACGAGGGTGCGCTTACGCGACATATCGCCTTCGAACATCGCGCCGATCTGGGGGACGGTCACGTGGGACTCATCGATGATGAGCAGGAAGTCGTCGGGGAAGTAGTCCAGCAGCGTGTGCGGAGGGGTGCCGGGACCGCGCCCGTCGATGTGGCGCGAATAGTTTTCCACGCCCGAGCACGACCCGATTTCCTTGAGCATCTCCAGGTCGAAGGTCGTGCGCATGCGCAGGCGCTGTTCCTCGAGGAGTTTGTTCTGGCTTCGGAACCACGCGAGGCGGTCATCAAGCTCGTCCTCGATGGAGGCAATCGCCTTCTTCATGCGTTCCTCGCCGGCCACGTAGTGCGAGGCCGGGAACAGGTAGGTGTGGTCGACCTGGTCGATCACGTCGCCGGTGAGGGGATGCAGGACCGCCAGGGAGTCGATCTCGTCGCCGAACATCTCGATGCGGATCGCGAGTTCCTCGTACACGGGGATGATTTCGATCGTGTCGCCACGCACGCGGAAGGTGCCGCGTGTGAAGGCCATGTCGTTGCGCACGTACTGCATGGCGACGAAGCGGCGCAGCAGTGCGTCGCGGTCGATGATCATGCCGCGCTCGAGTTCGATCATGCGCGCCACGTATTCCTCGGGGGTGCCGAGGCCGTAGATGCAGGACACGGAGGAGACGACGACCGTGTCGCGCCGCGTGAGCAGCGAGTTCGTGGCGCTGTGGCGCAGCCGCTCGACCTCATCGTTGATCGAGGAATCCTTCTCGATGAAGGTGTCCGTCTGGGGGACGTAGGCTTCGGGCTGGTAGTAGTCGTAATAGGAGACAAAGTACTCGACGGCGTTGCCCGGCAGCAGCTCGCGGAACTCGGCCGCAAGCTGCGCGGCGAGCGTCTTGTTGGGTTCCAGGACCAGCGCGGGACGTTGCAGCTCCTCGATGAGCCAGGCGGTGGTCGCGCTCTTGCCAGTACCCGTCGCACCCATGAGGACGACGTCCTGCTCGCCGTCGCGAATGCGCGCTGCCAGCTCACGGATCGCCTTGGGTTGGTCACCCGACGGCGTGTAGGGGGAGATGACCTCGAAAGGCTTGTCTTGGCGGATGACGGGTGTTTCGCTCACTCCCCTACGCTACCGCCCGCGCCCTGGCACCGCGCGGAGGACCCGCCACGGTGCGCGGCCAGCGAAAGCCCGCCTCGGCCTCGTCGATAGCCCCTAGAGGTCTGAGGTCAGCCAACGCTCCCACACCTGCGTGCACACCTGCGCCAGATCGTCCGCGCTTCCGCAGTTATCGATCCACACGTGCGCGATCGCTCGCCTTTGATCAGACGAGGCCTGGGCGCGGATCCGGGCGCGCGCGTCCTCGGGGGCCACTCCCCTGCCCTCCAGGCGTGCGACACGCTCCTCGATGGGGGCATCGACGATGACGACGGCGTCAAAACGGTCAGCGTAGTCGCCCTCAACGAGGAGTGGAATGTCGTAGACGGCAAACGATCCTGCGGGGGCAGCATTCAGGATCTCCCAGGCGCGACGCTCGATGGCCGGGTGGGTGATCGCGTTGAGAGCAGCGACGCGCTCATCGGCGCCCTCACCGGCGAAGACACGACGCGCGAGGCACGCCCGGTCAAGGGTCCCGTCCTCACGGATCAGATCATCTCCGAATCGTGCGGCCACCTGCGCGAGCGCGGGCCGACCGGGTTCGAGAATCTCACGGGCAATGACGTCGGCATCGGCGACCAGTGCACCCAGAGACTTGAAGGAAGCGGTCACTGAGGACTTGCCCGAGCCGATTCCGCCACTCACCGCGACCACGCGTGCGGGTCCCCCACTGCGGTGTTGGTGCAGCGGGCGGAGCAGCGTCGCGGAGCATCCTCCACAAGAAAACGAAGCGGTCACATCCTCAGGGTATCGCGGCTGCGGTTGCGTATATGTGCCCTCGTGCAAGAATTGGTGCTGTTAAAGCCCCCACACAACACAGTGAGTAGCAGTGACGCAGACAGTCAACGACGATTCCGACCAGCGTTCGAGTACCGCGGTCCTCATCGCGACCTCCCTGACTCTTTTCTCCATGTTTTTTGGTGCCGGTAACCTTATTTTCCCGCCGATCATGGGCGCGTCGGCCGGCACCAACTTGACCCCCGCGATGATCGGTTTCCTGATCGGCGGCGTCGCTCTGCCCGTCATCTCGATCATCACGATCGCCCTATCCGGCACCGATATCCGCGACCTTGTCAGCCGCGCCGGAAAGCCCTTCGGGTTCGTTTTCTCGGTCCTGGTCTACCTGTCCATCGGCGCCTTCTACGCCCTCCCGCGAACGGGTGCCGTCTCCTTCTCGACGGCTGTCGCGCCCGTCATCGGCACGAAGTCGGTGCTCGCCTCGGTCATCTTCAACCTGATCTTTTTTGGGATCGCCTTTTACCTGTGTTGGAACCCGACGAACATTATCGACAGCCTCGGGAAGGTCCTGACACCGATCCTCCTTGGCCTGCTCGTTCTGCTGGTATTCCTCTGCCTGGCGTCGCTGCCGGCCTCGCACGACGCGCCCACCGGCGAGTACGTCCACAACCCGCTGGCCGCCGGTCTACTTGAGGGCTACATGACGATGGACTCCATCGCAGCCCTGGCCTTCGGCATCATCGTCGTGACCTCGCTCGGGCATACGGGCGGCGGCATCGGTGCGAAGGTCGTGCATCGGACCTCGATCGCGGCGGTCATTGCGGGTGCGCTCCTGGGCGTCGTCTACGTCGGCCTGGGCCTCATCGGGCATGTCATCCCGAACGCACAGTCTTACACGGATGGTGCCAGCCTCCTGGCCGACGCCGCGCAGTCGACGATGGGGCGTCCGGGGCAGATCGTTTTCGGCCTGATCGTGCTGACCGCATGCATGACAACGGCGGTGGGCCTCATCGCCGCGACCTCGGAGTTCTTTAACCGTCTGTTGCCCGCGATCCCGTACCGCACATGGATTATCCTTTTCACACTCATCTCCTTCGTGCTGGCGTCTGCGGGACTGTCCTCGGTGCTCACGATCGCGGTACCGATCATCACCTTCCTCTACCCGATCGCTATCACAGTCGTCTTCATTACGATCATGACCCACCCCTTCCGCCTGACGACCCCCGCGACGTGGACCTTCCGCCTGGGCACCTGGATGGCCGCCGCGTGGTCGGCCGCAACAACGCTCGTGCAGGTGGGCGTCGCCACCGACCAAATCAACTCCGCGCTTACGTGGAGTCCGCTCCAGGCCAACCAGCTTGGTTGGATCCTCCCCACCGTCGCCGCGGCGATGATCGGCGCGTGCGTCGACCTAGTAGCGATGAAACGCGCCGCCTCGTGAGTGCCAACAGCAAAGGCCCCGCACGGATTCGTTTCTGTGCGGGGTTCAGTTGTCTTCGCCACTGGGCGCGGCACCACACGAGCTGTGTCGGAACCTCTCGTATTCCGCTGTTCGTAGGCTGTGGCGGGGCCGGGCTGTGCTCATCAGACCGCCCGATTGGAGGCCGCTACGAGGCCTGCGGGGCCTGGCTGCGGTGCCCGTGGGCGGCGGCTGAGCCTAATCGAAACAGGATCAGCGCCGCCCGATCGGAGGTCGCCGCGAAGCCTGCGGGGCATGGCTGCGATGTCCGTGGGCGGCGGCAGGGCCTAATCGAAACAGGATCAGCGCCGCCCGATCGGAGGATGCTGCGAGGCCTGCGGGGCCTGGCCGGGCTTCGAGACGAGGCACCGAGCGAAGCTCGGTTGCCAAGTCTCGCGGGCGGGCAGGCCTCGCAGCGGCCGGAGATCTGGCGGCGGTAGGACTTTGCGGCATCGCAATCAGACAAAAAGTGGTGGCCCCCAGGAAAACCTGGGGGCCACCACTCATGCGTTCACTCGCGTGAACTGACGAGTTGAAGCTCAGTCAGAAAGACTGATTCAGTTGTTCGTCAGCTTCTCACGCAGCGCGGCCAGGGCCTCGTCGGACGCAAGGGTGCCCTCGTTGTCGACCGGGGTCGAGTAGGAGGCCTGCTCCTCGATGGAGGGAGCCGCGTCGGCGTCCTCTTCGAGAGCCTTGCGGACCTGAGCCTTGTGGGCCTCCCAGCGGGCCTGAGCCTCGGCGTACTGGGCTTCCCAAGCCTCGCGCTGAGCGTCGAAGCCTTCCATCCACTCCTGGGTCTCGGGATCGAAGCCCTCGGGGTACTTGTAGTTGCCGTTCTCGTCGTACTCGGCGGCCATGCCGTAGAGCGAGGGATCGAACTCTTCGGAGTTCGGGTCCACGCCCTCGTTGGCCTGCTTGAGGGACAGGGAGATGCGGCGACGCTCGAGGTCGATGTCGATGACCTTGACGAAGACCTCTTCGCCGACCTTGACGACCTGGTCCGGCAGCTCGACGTGACGCTGAGCCAGCTCGGAGATGTGGACGAGGCCCTCGATACCGTCCTCGACACGGACGAACGCGCCGAAGGGGACGAGCTTGGTGACCTTGCCGGGCACAACCTGGCCGATGGCGTGGGTGCGGGCGAAGGCCTGCCACGGATCTTCCTGGGTGGCCTTGAGGGACAGGGAGACGCGCTCGCGATCCATGTCGACGTCGAGAACCTCGACGGTGACTTCCTGGCCAACTTCGACGACCTCGGACGGGTGGTCGATGTGCTTCCAGGACAGCTCGGAGACGTGAACCAGGCCGTCGACGCCACCGAGATCGACGAACGCGCCGAAGTTGACGATGGAGGAAACGACGCCGGAGCGCACCTGGCCCTTCTGCAGGGTGTGCAGGAAGTTCGTGCGGACCTCGGACTGGGTCTGCTCGAGCCATGCGCGGCGGGACAGGACCACGTTGTTGCGGTTCTTGTCGAGTTCGATGATCTTCGCTTCGATCTCGCGACCGATGTAGGGGGCGAGGTCGCGGACGCGACGCATCTCGACGAGGGAGGCGGGCAGGAAGCCACGCAGGCCGATGTCGAGGATCAGGCCGCCCTTGACGACCTCGATGACGGTACCGGTAACGACGCCGTCCTCTTCCTTGATCTTTTCGATCTTGCCCCACGCACGCTCGTACTGAGCGCGCTTCTTCGACAGGAGGAGGCGGCCTTCCTTGTCTTCCTTCTGGAGGACGAGGGCCTCGATCTGGTCGCCCACGGCGACGACGTCGTCGGGGTTGACGTCGTGCTTGATGGACAGCTCACGAGAGAGGATGACACCCTCGGTCTTGTAGCCGATGTCGAGGAGGACCTCGTCGTGGTCGACCTTGACGACAGTGCCCTCGACGATGTCGCCATCGTTGAAGTACTTGATGGTCTCGTCGATGGCTGCGATCAGGTCTGCTTCCGAACCAATGTCGTTGATAGCGACCTGCGGCGTATTCGTGGTCATGTAGTAGTTTCTCCGAAACGGACTGGATAGTAGATGGACAGTTCCAGTGCGGCAGGATGGATGCGGATGCACCTGTCCCTAGGCACCGTGGTCTATTTTAGCAGCCTTTGACGCATAAATGTGACGAATGTAGCGCTCGTTTCCGTGGTATGCGTCGCCCCTCCGGCTCCTAATGTGCTGCCAGCTGCCAAGACGCACCGATTCCAACAGCGACATCCAGGGGCACGGAGAGCATGACAGGCGACGCCATCTTCTCTCGAACGAGGGCCTCGACAGTCTCCTCTTCACCGGGTGCGATCTCGAGGAGGAGTTCGTCGTGGATCTGCACGAGGAGGCGCGAGGTCAGGTCGGCCTCGGACAGGGCGGTGGCGACATCCATCATGGCGATCTTGACGATGTCGGCGGCACTGCCTTGGATCGGTGCGTTGAGGGCGGCGCGTTCGGCCATCTCTCGGCGCTGGCGGTTGGAGGAGCGTAGGTCGGGCAGGTAGCGTCGGCGACCGAACATGGTCTGCGTGTAGCCGTCGGCGCGAGCCTGGGCGACGAGTCCTTCGAGGTAGTCGCGGACCTTGCCGAAGCGCTCGAAGTAACGGTCGCGCAGGGCGGCGGCCTCGGGCACAGGGATGCCGAGCTGTGCGGCCAGGCCGTAGGAGGACAGGCCGTAGGCGAGGCCGTAGGAGGTGGCCTTGATACGCGAGCGTTCCTCGCCGCTGACCTCGGCGACGGGCGTCCCAAAGACCATCGATGCCATGGTCCGGTGCAGGTCTTCGCCGGAGTTGAAGGCCTCAATGAGTGCCTCGTCGCCGGACAGGTGGGCCATGAGGCGCATTTCGATCTGCGAGTAGTCGGCGCTCATGAGGGATTCGAAGCCTACTCCGGGAACGAAGGCACCGCGAATGCGCATGCCGTCGGCACTGCGCGCGGGAATGTTCTGCAGGTTCGGGTCGGAAGAGGCTAGGCGTCCCGTGGCTGCGGCTACCTGGGAGAAGGTCGAGTGAATGCGCCCATCGGAGGCGACTGTGGCGGACAGGGAGTCCACCATCTGCTTGAGCTTGATGCGGTCGCGGTGGGTGAGCAGGAAGCCGAGGAAGTCGTGCCCCGCTCCCCCGCTCGCCTCGGTCTTGGCCCACAGGTCCGCCAGGGCGTCGGCGTTCGTCGTGTAGCCGGTTTTCGTTTTCTTGGTCTTGGGCAGGCCGAAGTGGTCGAAAAGGATTTCCTGGAGCTGCTTGGGGCTGGAGAGGTTCACCTCGCGTCCGGCGGCGGTCCAGGCTCCCTGACGGGCGGCGTCAACGTCGGCTCCGAGTTCGGCGGACAGGTCGTCGAGGACGCGCGTGTCCGCGGCGATGCCCGCGGTTTCCATCTGTGCGAGGAGGCGCGACAGCGGCATCTCCATGTCGGTAAGGAGCGCGGTTTCGCCGCTCTCATCCAGCGCCCGACGCAGCTTGTCGGTGAGCGGGTGGAGCGCTGCGGCCAGGCGCCCTGCGCGCACCTGGGCGGCGCTGGGGCCCTCACCAATCTCGCCCAGGTCGAAGAGGGCGTCGGAATCCGCGGCTTCCTCCTCGATGGTGACGCCGAGCAGGCGGGAGAGCACATCCTCGAGCTTGTGCGAGCGCTGGTCCGGGTGGGCCAGGTACGCCGCGAGCATCGTGTCGAAGGCGACGTCACCGAGCGTCCAGCCGCGCGCAGCCAGGGCGTGTCGTGCTCCCTTCGCGTCGTGGGTGATCAGGGACGAGGCCTGGGCGAGGACCTCGGCCAGGGCTCTCTCTTGCGCGGGACTCAGCTCTGTGGGGTCAATCATGAGTGCGTCGTCGGTTCCCGCCAGGACGATCCGGGTGACCTCACCACGCGTCGGGCGCATATCCCCCTCGACCAGGAGAGCAAGGACCGGGTGTGCGTTTGCCCAGGCCGCGATGTCACACGAGGCATCGGCCAGACGCACCTCAACCCGCGCCTCGGACGCGGTAGCGTCCACGGCCTCGACGGTTGCGCTCTCCCCCATGCCAATGCCGGACACCTCGCGGACCTTGACGCGCAGGCGTCCGAACTCAAGGGAGTCGAAGAGACGGTCAATGGCAGCCACATCGGTCGCACGGCGCGCCAAGTCTGCGGGGCCAACCTCCAGGTCCATGTCGGTCAGGAGGCGGTTGAGACGTCGGTTGCGCACGACGTCGTCCATGTGCTCGCGTAGCGCAGCGCCGCGCTTGCCGCCGATCTCATCCGCGCGGGCCAAGAGGTTATCCAGGCCGTCGTACTTGTTGATCCACTGGGCGGCGGTCTTGGGGCCGACGCCGGGAACACCCGGCAGATTGTCTGAGGTCTCGCCCACGATGGCGGCGATCTCCGGGTAGCGGTGGGGAGGCACCCCGTACTTTGCTTCCACGGCCTCGGGAGTCATACGGCGCAGATCGCCGGGACCTGTGCCCGGGTAGAGGACCGTCACGTTCTCCGTCACCGTCTGGAACGAGTCGCGGTCACCCGACACAACAAGGACGGTCGCGCCCTCGTGACCAGCGCGGTAGGCCAGGGTCGCCAGGATGTCGTCAGCCTCAAACCCTTCGCGCGAGAGCGACACAATACCCATCGCGTCCAGGACTTCACGGATCAGCTCCACCTGCCCCTTAAACTCTTCGGGAGTCGCATCGCGCGTCCCCTTATAGTCCGGGTACTCCTCGGTCCTAAATGAGTGCCTCGACACATCGAAGGCAACGGCCACGTGCGTTGGTCGCTCCGTCTCCAAGAGGCGCGTCAGCATTGACACGAAGCCGTAAACAGCGTTCGTGTGCTGGCCCGTCGCCGTCACAAAATTGTCCGGCGGCAGCGCGTAGAACGCACGGAACGCCATCGAATGGCCATCAATAATCAGCACAGTGTCACTCACACATGCCACCCTAGATGCCATGACACACGATCACCAGACGAAACGCTCCCACTCCTCCACGCCCGACCCCCTCGCCCGGGGCGGATGGGTGGGGGCCCACTGGCCCGGCACCCTCATGGAGGCCACCGGCATGGAGGTACTCGAGCACTCCGCAGCGCGCACCGTCATCTCCATGCCCATCGATGGCAACCGGCAGAGCGCCGGCATTCTGCACGGCGGAGCTTCTGCAGCGCTCGCCGAGACCGCTGCATCCTTCGCCGCGCAGATCCACGCGCGCGAAACCCACCCTGGTAAGCAGGCCTACGCAGTGGGCACTGAACTCAACGCCTCGCACATCGCGGCTGGACGCGAGGGCACGATCACGGCCACGGCCACGGCCGTGCACCTGGGCCGTTCCTCCACCGTTCACACCGTGGAGATCCGCGACGAAGCCGACCGCCTGATCTCTATCGCGCGCGTCGCCAACCGCATCCTGGTGCGCTCCACGCACGACTAATGTCGCGTCGTGACGAGACGACGAAGGCGGGGAGAG
>NZ_ALCA01000038.1 GCF_000278725.1 Actinomyces sp. ICM47
CTGACCCGGGCCTCGTCCCCGTCGACGAGGCCCGGGCTGCGTCACGCTCAGACGCGCGGCACGTAAACGCTCAGGCCCCCGTCACTGACGGTGCCCGTCAGCGTACCGTCGTCGGCGACGCGCACGGACGGGTGGCCGCCGATGAGGCACTCCCACTCCTCGCCCGCGTGGTGGGTTCCCACGTACAGGGTTTTCTCGGCGGCGCGACGGTCGGAGAGGATGACGGCGCAGCCCGTGCCGGGCACGTCCGCCCGACCTTCGCGGGAGAAACCGACAACGTCCGGGTTGTCGAAGGCGCTGTGCTGCGGACCGATCGCGGCGCGAAAGCGCACGCCCATGAGGATGGGGAGCTCACGCACAGCAGGCAGGTCGCCGGTCTCGGGCGTTCCCAGGAGGTCCCCCCAGAAGACGCAGGGCACCCCGGCCTCGTTCAGGAGGATCAGCGCGTAGGCGGCTGCCTTGAACCAGGAGGCCACCGTGGAGGCCAGGGATTGTCCGGGCTGCGTGTCGTGGTTTTCGACGAAGGTGACGGACAGTTCCGGGATCGACGCCGTCAGCGTGTTCTCCCACAGGCGCGACAGGTCGACGTTGCCGTCCGAGACCGATGCCTGGTGGAGGTGGTAGTGCAGAGGCACGTCGAAGAGCATGGCGTTGGGGACCTCGTGCAGGTAGGCCTCGAGTTCGCGCACGTCGCCGCTCCAGTACTCGCCGACGGCGGGCAGCAGGCGGCCCGTGGAGGTGCGCAGGTCTTCGAGCCAGCGCGCGTAGAAGTCGGATCCGACGTGCTTGACGGCGTCCAGGCGCAGCGCGTCCACGCCGGTCGTCTCCACGTACCAGCGTCCCCAGCGGTCCAGCTCCTCGCTGACGCGCGGGTCCGTGACGTGCACGTCACAGCCCATGAGGTAGTCGAAGTTGCCGAACTCGGTGTTGACGGACTCGTTCCAGTGCTTTCCTTCGAAGAGCCACAGGCCCTTGCGCTGCGTCGCCTGGTCCCAGTCGATGCCATGGAAGCATGTCCAGTCCCACGTGAAGTCCGAGTAGGCGCCGCCGCGGCCCGGGAACGTGAAGCGGGTCCACGCCTCGATCATTTCGGGTTCGCCGATCACCTGATGGCGGTCATGTGGGTTGATCGGAGTCGCGCGCACCATCTCGGTCGCATCCGCGCCCATGCGGTGGTTGAGGACGATGTCGGCGCACACGGCGATCCCCGCCTCGTGCAGGGCATCGATGGCAGCCAGGTATTCGTCCTTCGTCCCGTACTTCGTGGGGATCGTGCCCTTCTGGTTGAATTCACCCAGGTCGTACAGGTCGTAGACGCCGTAGCCGACGTCGTTGATACCGTAGTTTCCCTTGTAGGCGGGCGGCAGCCAGATGATGGTGACGCCCAGGTCCGCGATCGATTGCGCGTGCTGCGCCAGGTATCGCCAGTGGCTCGCATCCGGCGCCATGTCCCACGCGAAAGCCTGCAGTATCAGGGGCCCTGCCTCTTGCGTCGAAGAATGCAGGGGCTTCTGTTTCGTGTCACTCACCCGCATATGGTGGCAGGTTGCCGGGCGTTGGGAGTCCTCGTTCGACAAACAGTGGCGAGTTAAACACACGAGGCCGTGGTCAGGCTGAGCAAGTCCGCGCGGTTCCCAGCCACGGCCTCGTGCGTGGGCACCTACTTCCCCTTCCGCAAGCGTTGTTTCACGCCACCCGCAATACCCGTGGCACCCTCCGCGATGCCCGACACCGCGCTCTTCGCCCCGACCATCACGACCTGCGCCTTGCCTTTCATGGTTTTCTGGACGCCGTCCACCACGAGCTGCTTGCCGCGCGCCGGGGTCGTGTCGAGGACGTGCTGCGCCCAGGCCTCGGCGGCGATCCCGGGAGGGGGCAGCTCACGCAGATGACCCTTCAGGCGTGCCGACTGGGTCTGGAGCGCCATGAAGGTCAGGCCGCTCGACACGAATCCGCCAATGACAGGGACGATCTTCGAGGCACCCTTCGTGAAGCTACTCTTCGTGATGTTGATGCCGATGACGCGCAGCGAGTACTTCACGACCGGGTACCACGTGATGCTCATGAGAGCCCGCTTGGTCACGTGCTTCTGATAGGCGGTTTTAGCGGCGATGCGCGCGAAAGCCGTCAACGACTGGGCGGCTCCACCGACCCCCAACATGACGCCGAAAAACACCGCGAGCACGCCGATCATCTCATCGTCCTCGTCCACGTCGGCGAGGAGGTCACGCCACCCGTACAGGTAAGCGAGCTTCTGCATGATCCGCAGAGCGTGCGCGTAGTACTGCATCAGGTCCGCGGGGATCGTGCCGAGCATCGCGAAGCCACCGGGCAGACCCGCCGCGAAGGAGAGTGCGGCCGATTTGTTCGTCTCGTAGGTGATCGTCTCGTCGGCGAGGGTGTCGAGCGCCAGCAGCGGAACGCCCGCCAGCGCGGGGCTGGTGGCCAGCGCCCGCTCGATGACCTCCTCGCTTGCGCGAAGCTTCGTCAGCTCCTGGCGCAAGAACTCATCGCGGTTAATCCGCACACCCGGGAATCGAACAACCTTCTTCAAAAAGTCGAGTCCGTGCTGTTCCGCCGACGAGGCCTGCTCAGCGGTAATTCCACGCAGCTCGCCGTCCACTCCATAGTCATTTATTTTGCCGAGCATTGCGCTCCTTCACGTCTCGCTGCCCACCGGCAGCTCACTGACCTCTACGCACACTCTAGCGTGGGACCTGCCTCTCCCCTGCCACGAGGCCGGGGCTGAGTTCACGGATGAGCGCGGTCCCGGCCCGTGCCTCGTTGTCAGCGATCTTTCTATCGGTGTCCGAAGAGTCCCTTGACACCACTGGTGACACCCGATGCTGCACTCACCACGCCAACCGCAGCGATCCCAACTCTCCCTTGGAAAGCCGCATCGACAGCCCCCACGATGCCTTGTTCCTGTTCAACAGAGTTCGCTGTCGTAATGCCCTGCTTCCACATCTCGGCATCAATTCCGGGAGGAGGAAGCTCGCGCAGGTGCTTCTTCAGTCGAGAAGACTGCGACTGAAGCGACATAAAAGTCAAGCCGCTCGAGACAACGCCACCAATGTCGGGGAGCACCTTCGAGAATCCCTGAGTGAAGGCTTTCTTGGTGAGATTGACGCCGATATATTGGAGGGTCTTTTTGACAGCCCGATACCACGAGGTCTTCATCAGGAGCTGCTTGGTCACTTGCTTTTTGACTGTGTCCATCACGGTCGAACTAGCGAAAGAGGAAAGAGACATAGCTGCCTCTTCAACGTCGAGCATCACGCCAAAGAAAATGGCAATGATACTGATCGTCTCGTCGTCTGCCTCTTCCTTCGCGCTGAGTAGCTCGGACCACCCGTAGAGGTATGCAAGCTTCTGCACGATCCTGAAGGCATGCACATAGTACTGCGTAATGTCGGCCGGGATCGTCCCAAGCATCGCAAATCCTCCGGGGATACCCGCTGCGAAGGACATTGCTGCGGACTTGTTTGTCTCGTAGGAGATAGCTTGCTCAGCCAGCCTATCGAGTTCAGCTAGCGGGATACCAGCGAACGCAGGGTTGGTATCGATCGCCCTCCGAATCACCTCTTCGGGCACGCCACGCTCACGCAATTCCTGGCGCAAGAACTCATCGCGGTTAATCCGCACACCCGGGAATCGAACAACCTTCTTTAGAAAGTCGAGTCCGTGCTGTTCCGCCGACGAGGCCTGCTCAGCGGTAATTCCACGCAGCTCGCCGTCCACTCCATAGTCATTTATTTTGCCGAGCATTGCGCTCCTTCACGTCTCGCTGCCCGTCGGCAGCTCACTGACATCTACGCACACTCTAGCGTGGGACCCGCCTCTCCCCTGCCACGAGGCCGGGGCTAGTTCACGGATAAGTGCGCCTCAGCCCCAGCCTCGTGAGTGAGCGGTTAATTCTTACGCCCGAACAGGCCCTTCATACCTCCGGCGATGGCGGAGGCCGCGCTCGTCGCACCGTCGGCGATGGCGGAAGCAGCGCTCGTCGCACCGTCGGCGACGACCTTGGTCGTGCTTTCGAGCGCACGCTGCGCGCTGTCCAGCACGCCCTGTTCCTGGTCCTTGGAGGTCGCTTCGCTGACTGTCTGCTTCCAGACCTCGGCGTCGACTCCAGGAGGCGGCAGCTCGCGCAGGTGCCCCTTGAGACGGGTGGACTGGGACTGGAGCGACACGAAAGTCATGCCGCCCGACACAACACCGCCGATGACTGGAATAACCTTGGAGACACCCTGGGCGAAGCTCTTCTTCGTGAGGTTGATGCCGATGAAGCGCAGGCATTGCTTCACGACCGGGTACCACGAGGTCTTCGTAAGCGCCTGCTTGGTCAGCTGCTTCTGGAACGCGGGCATCGCGACCGAGCGCGCGAACACTGTCAGCGACTGGGCCGCGCCGCCAACGCCGAGCATGACGCCGAAGAACATCGCTAGGACACCGATCGTCTCGTCATCGACCTCATCCATGTCACTGAGGAGCTCGCGCCATCCGTACAGGTAGGCGAGCTTCTGCATGATCCTGAAGGCGTGTACGTAATACTGGGTCAGGTCCGCGGGGATCGTGCCGAGCATCGCGAAGCCGCCGGGGATACCAGCCGCGAAGGACATCGCCGCGGACTTGTTCGTCTCGAATGAGATGACACCGTCCGCAAGTTTGTCGAGATCAGTCAGACAGACACCGGCCAGCACAGGGTTCGAGTCGAGCGCGCTCGCGATCGCCTCGTCACTCATGTGAAGTTTGCGCAGCTCCTGACGAAGGAACTCATCCCTCGTGATACGCACGCCACGGATGCGCACGACCTTCTTGAGGAATTCAATCGCGTACTTTTCGGCCTCCGAGTCCTGCTGGGCGATCGTTTCGCGCAGCTCATCGACACCCTCGGTTACTTCGTCCGTGAGTTCCACTTCGCCGCTCGTGTCGAGCACGATCTCCCGGCCGTCTTCTTCGAATTCACCGTTGATGCCAAGCTCGTCGATGTTGTCGCTCATCTTGTTCCTTTACATAGCGTTGTTGCCTCAACACAGAGGCGAATAGTCAACAACTATAACCTACTTTTTTCGCGATCTGACGCCCATGACACACCGTCATTTTGCTCGGGTGCAAGAACATCAGAAACGGGCCTACTCTAGTCTCATGTGGTTACTCGCCGCCTGCTTGTCCGCCCTGTTCGCGGGGCTGACGGCGGTCCTCGCGAAAGCTGGGGTGGCGACGACGAGTTCCACAGTGGCGACGGCCCTACGAACGGTCGTCGTCGCGGCAGGGGCGTGGGGCATGGCCGCCCTGGTCGGATCGGCGTCATCCCTCGGCACCATCGACGGGCGGTCGCTCCTGTTTCTCATCCTGTCGGGCCTGGCCACCGGGGCCTCGTGGCTGTGCTACTTCGCGGCCCTCGCGCGGGGCGACGTATCCCGCGTGGCCCCCATCGACAAGCTGTCGACGGTCCTGGCGATCCTCCTGGCCCTGATCCTGTTGGGCGAGCCTGTGACCGCCTGGGGTGTTGTCGGGATCGTTGTGATCACGGCGGGGACCCTGCTCATGGTCGACCCCGACGACCTTTCTGGGCTGCCGCTCGCCCTGCGCCGGGGCGGTAGTTGGCTCACGTACGCGCTCGCGTCCGCGCTGTTCGCCGCGTTGACGTCGATCTTGGGTAAGGTCGGTATCTCCGGGGTCGATCCGACGCTGGGAACTGCGGTACGCACGTTCGTCGTGCTGGCCATGGCGTGGGTGATCGTGGCATGGCAGGGGCGTATTCGCGAGGTGCGGTCGATCCCCGCGCGCGAGCTGGCCTTTATCGTCGCGTCGGGTGCCGCGACATGCGCGTCGTGGTTGGCGTACTACCACGCGCTGAAAGACGGGCCCGCATCGGTCATCGTCCCCATCGACAAGCTGTCGATTCTCGTCACCGTTGCCTTCTCGGCAGCCGTGTTTCACGAGCGTTTCACGGGGCGATACCTGGCGGGCCTCGCCCTCATGTGCGCGGGCACGGCGGCCATGGTGGTGGCGTAGGACCCATTGCGCGCAGCACCACACACCCAGCATCAATCCGCGTACACGTACCGCCTTGACTTGACAGATACCGAAGCCCGGGTGTTACTATCAACGCACAACGTAGGCTTAGCCTGGTTAGCCGGGCCGGGTCGGGAGGGGATCGATCATTCTGGTCGCATTCCCTCCTTTTTATTACTGCGCAACTTCGAAGGTGATGAACGCATGCGCCGACGGTGCTATCAGAACAGAACTCTGAAATTTATCGAACAATTAAAGCATTGATAGAGATCGACGAAGGGTACTGCCAACGCGTGAGGGAGCGATTCACAGCCCTTCCCGACTGACTTGACGACGCGCCGGACCACCGCACCACATCTCACCTCATGGAGAGAGGGCACAGTCTGGATCATCCTGTGACTAGTGGCCTTGTTTTTCTTCCCAGGTGTCGGTGTTGTTGATGACCAGGTGGGACAGGGGGAATTTGCCTGTGGTTTCCGTGGTGGTGACGAGGCCGTTGATGGTTTGTGTTTCCCCGGTGAAGGGGTTGGTGGCTGTACCACTCCATGTGGTGGTCAGGGTGATGTCGCGGTCCTCGTGAGGGTATGGGCCGTCAAGCATGGAGCGCCAGCCCTGGGGTGGCGTGTAGTAGTGGCGGATCAGGTTCGGGTCGGTATTTAAATCCATGCCCTCGGACCACACTGATCCTGTGGAGGTGGTGACCAGGTTGGGGGTGCCATCTCCCCAGTTCCATTCGTAGTTCGTGGCGGTGAGCGTGATCGTGATGTCGCGTCCCAGCAGGTTGATGACGTGGGTTTGGGTGGGGCTGGTGACCGCGACGATGGTGGGGATGAACTTGTTCGTGTAGGAGACCCCGAGTGGTCGCTTATACAACCCGGCCCCGTCGGCGTGGATGACGGTGGAGGCCAGGTAGAGGATGTCGCGCGTGGTGGGTACACGCCCTGGGTCTTGATTGGGTCCACCCTCAGGATCAGGAGGCAGCTCACACCGAACGATAGTGGTGTCATCAGAAACAATCGGACTGTTGGCCGCCTTCCCAATGAACAGTTCCTTACAACGATCTTTGTAAGAACCAGAAACAGGATTAGCCTTCGCATCAGCCGTCTTCTGCGCCCTCTGATCATCCAGAGTTGACGAACCACCACCACTCGACGGCTGCCCAGAGGATTTTATCTGCTTCTGCTGCTGCGCCAACACGGTAAGGCTGTCATTGTCGGTATTGATGCAAATCCCAAGTTGTATTCCGGTGTTATCAGTGCAATTGTCGATCGGCTGAGCAACTGTTTCGTCGGTAATGCTGATCGTAAGAAGGGCGCATAATATGGCGCTGAGGCTAAATTTGATAACCTGAGTCCATTTACTTTTGCTCATTATTGAGCACGCTCCCTCCCGTTGAAATCCAGCCACCGTTTTTCCAAGTCATGAAGAACGCGTACGTGACTGGCTCGTCGGAATTCTTATCGATGATCTTTTGTCCAACGCATGCGATTCCGTTGTTTGAGGTGCCATCGAATACAACTGCGATAGTATTAGGTTCAACCCCCCATTCCTTTTCAGATGCTGGCAATACTGACACTATGTTTGTTACGGTTGTCTTGTTGCCGTACATCCAGCCATTTGCGTAGAGAGCATTGACATTCTTGATGTGGCCTTCGCGGAATTTCTCTCCGGGTTGCGTGATGTCTTCGAATGGTTGTGTGTCTCCGGTGTTCCATGCGTAGGTGAGTGTGTCGAGGAGGTACTCGGCTGCGAGTTCTGCGCCCCTCTCGGTGTTTTCTTTGGCTTCTTCGGG
>NZ_ALCA01000039.1 GCF_000278725.1 Actinomyces sp. ICM47
TGCCGCGGACCCCGCCCCGTATGGCTTCACTCAGAGCGTCACGCCTGAGGGCTGTAGGGGTTCTGAGGCTGTTCGCCCGTCTGCCCCTGCTGGTTCTGAGCCGACTGCTCCGGCTGAGCCTGCTGCGGCTGCGCGCCGTACTGGCCCTGCGACGCGGGGTAGGCCTGCTGGCCCGGGTACTGCTGCTGGCCCTGGAAGCCGGGCTGCGCGGGGTAGGCCTGCTGGCCCGGCTGGCCGAACTGGTTCAGCATGGCGGGTGCCGTGTTCAAAGGAGCGACCTTGCCTTCCTTCAGCTCGAGGAGCAGGATCACGCCAGCCGCACCCAGAGCAATCGAGAACAGCGGGAACAGGTAGAAGCCGATCGAGAAGTCAATCAGATCGTTATCGTTGGCGAGGACGTAGAACGTCTCGATAAGCGAGATGATTCCCAGAGCGAGCGAACCCGCGCCCACAGAAATGAATGCCCACTTCTGGTTGGTCAGCCAGTAGGCGACGCCGACGCCGACGTTCGCGAGGAGCAGGAGCAGGAAGACGACCGGGAACCAACCGCCGCCGCCGAGAAGCGACGTCGATTCAGTCACAAAGAACGAGATCTCGACATAGGGAAGGAGCATCGAGATAAACACAAGCAGCGACGCAGCAGCAACGCCGATCAGCGCGTAGGTCGCGCGAATCGAGCGACCGCTCACCTTGCCAGCCTCAGCAACGACAGCGTTCTGGAACTGATTGAACGCGCTATTCGCGGCGGCACCGAACTGCGAAGCGGCGGCACCAAGCTGCTGGCCAGCGGACGGCCCCTGCTGACCGGGCTGTCCCTGGGGAGCGCCGAACTGCGGCTGTCCCTGGGGAGCGCCATACGGCTGCTGCCCGTATGGCTGCTGGGCCTGAGGAGCGCCCTGGGGTGCACCATACTGCGGCTGCCCATAGGGCTGCTGAGCCTGAGGAGCGCCCTGGGGTGCACCATACTGCGGCTGCCCATAGGGCTGCTGAGCCTGAGGCGCATCCGACTGCGCGGCGGAAGTATTCGTGTCAGCAGCGGGTTCAGCGGCTGCCTGCTCATGCGTGCCCTCGGCGGTCGCGTTCTCATGTCCCTCAGCCGAGGCCTCGGCGGCGGGTGCCTTAGCCGCGGGCTGCGCGGCGGGCGGCTGAGCGGGAACGACACCCTGGCTGGCGAGCCACTGCTGAAGGGCAGGGTACAGCGACGGGTGAGTCGCAACGTAGGGGCGCAGGTCTTCACGCGCGGCCGTGATGGCCGCGAGGTCCTGAGCGCTCAGCGCCGGGTTACTCATGTCAGCAGCAGTGAGCTGCGACGGATCGATGGTGCTCATCTGTATTCCTCTCGCACCCGAAAGTGCAGTTCCTGATGGCGAACAGTCAATTCTATCGCGTGTGCCACTCGCCTAGTCAAGACGTTCGCTGGACGATACGTGCTGAAACATAAAGAACCCGGTCCCTGTCGGGACCGGGTTCTTGGTGGTAGCGGGGACAGGATTTGAACCTGCGACCTCCGGGTTATGAGCCCGGCGAGCTACCGAACTGCTCCACCCCGCGTCGGTGGTTAAAACTTTACCACCTGAATTAATCGAGGTCAAGCAAAGCAGCCGTGAGCTAGGTCTCCAGATGCGGCGGCACTGGACGTCGCCTGAGGCGCACTCATTGATCATCCTTCCGTGTGTGATTCTGTCACGCCCGATTGCTCGAGCGACGCTGCAGGCTCGGGAACTCGTCCCTCCATCCTAGCGACGGCAAGCGCCCGGCCCGCAGCCCCTGAGGGTGCGAAGCCGGGCGCGCCGGTGAGGAGACATGGGCCTATGAGCCGCTCTGCGCCTCCGCGGAGGGAGACGGCGACGGCGTTGCGGCACCATCTGTGGGCGACGGAGTCGGACTCGGCGTCGCCGCGGCACCTGACGAAGTGGTGCCGAGCGCCGTCTGCGCGGCCTCAGCGCGCGTGAGCGCATCGTGCAGGCGAGTCTGTGCCTCACCGTAGGCGGTCCAGTCCGACTTGCTCATCGCGGCGTCAGCATCACGCATCGCCTGCGCAGCATCGGTGACGGCCTGGCTCAGTTGCACCGCAGGATCACCCGAAGCGGGCGCACTGGACTGTCCCCCACCGCCGCCCGTCGGCGTGGAGGGCGCGGGCGTCGTGGAAGTCCCATCGTCGGCGACCAGCTGGCGCAGCGATTCCTCAAGGGTGGGCGCGAAGCCGACCTTGTCGCCGAACGCTGTCAGCACCGAGCGAAGCACGGGGTAGGACGCCGATCCGGTGCCCTGGACGTAGACGGGCTGGACGTAGAGCAGGCCGCCGCCCACCGGCAGGGTCAGCAGGTTACCGCGGATGACCGTGGAGTCAGCCTGGTTAAGCAGGTTCAGCTGGGTGGCAATCTTCTCGTCGGAGTCGTACTTGTTCTGCACCTGGCCGGGGCCGGGCACGGTCGTCGACGAGGGCAGCGCGAGCAGGCGCAGCTTGCCGTAGCCCTCGCGCACCTGACCCGGCGTGTTGCCCGTCTCGGAGTCGACCGCGAGGAAGCCAGCCATGGCCTCGCGACGGCCCTCACCGCCGCCACCGGGCACGAACACGGAGGTCAGCGAGAACTCGGCGCTCTCCTGTCCGGGCATCTGCATGGTCAGGTAGTACGGGGGCTGCAGCGAAGTCGGCGCGGACACGGGGTTGCCGTTAGCGTCCACGCGCTGCGAGGATGAGGAAGCGGAGGCATCCCCGTACGTCGAGGTTTCCTCGGCCAGACGCCAACGGTCACCGCCCGAATAGAAGCCGGACGCGTCGGTCACATGGTAGGTGGCCAGCAGGTTGCGCTGGACCTTGAACATGTCCTCGGGGTAGCGCAGGTGGCTCATAAGATCGCCGGAGATAGCGGACATAGGTTCGACGCTGCCGGGGTAGATCTTCTCCCAGGTACGCAGGATCGGATCCGTCTCGTCCCAGCGGAACAGACGCACGGAACCGTCGTAGGCATCGACGACGGCCTTGACGGAGTTACGCATGTAGTTGATCTTGTTGTTCTGCACGTACTGGCCCATTTGCGTGGACTGGGAGTCCACGGTCGCGTCCGAGAGGGACTCGTGCTGGGCGTAGGGGTAGTTGTTCGTGGTCGTATAAGCGTCGACCACCCACACGAGGCGTTTGTCGGTCGAGGGGTCCCCGTCCATATCGACGACCGCCGGGTAGGCGGACTGCTCGAGCGTCAGGTAGGGAGCAACCTTGGCCACGCGCAGCAGCGGGTCGCGGTCGTAGAGGATCTGCGAGGCCTCGTTCGTCTGGGAGGAGAAGAACAGGTCGGTGGAGCCGAACTTGATCGCGTACAGGAGCTTGTTCCAGGTATTGCCCACGGAGGGGCCGCCGTTGCCGGTGAAGGTCGTGGAGACCTGGCCGCCGACGGCGGTGTCATCCGGGTAGTCGAGTTCCTGGGGAGCCGCGCCTTCGGGCGCACCGACGATCGAGTAGTTGGGAGAACCCGGGCTGAAGTAGACGCGCTCCTCGTATTGTCCCATCTCGCCGACGGAGGGCACGGACTGCTCCCAGTAGGAGGGCAGTCCGTCGCTGGTCAGCTGGTTGCCGTAGGCGGCGACCGCGCCGAAGCCGTGCGTGTAGACGGTGTGCTGGTTGACCCACGTCTGCTGCTCGGCGGACAAGCCGTTCAGGTTGAGTTCGCGCACCGAGATGACGGTGTCGCGGCGCTCGCCGCCCACGTTGTAGCGGTCGACCTTCATGCCGGAGTTGAAGCCGTAGTACAGGCGGGATTGCTGGAGCTGCTGGACGGTCTTCGTGATGACCTTGGGGTCGAGCAGGCGCACCTGAGAGGTCAGGGTGTCGTTGTCGAATTGGCCGGCCGAGGCCGTGGTGGCCGCGTCGTAGTTCGTCTGGTAGTCGACGTCGTCGAGGCCGTAGGCAGCCAGGGTCGCGTCAATGTTGCGCTGGATGTAGGGGGATTCGAGGGTGCGCTGGTTGGGGCGCACGCGGAACTGCTCGATGAGGGCGGGATAGGCACCGCCTAGGATGAGCGCGGCTACAACGGTGACGGCCACGCCGGTGACGGGCAGGCGCCACGTGCCGCGGAAGGCTGCAACGACGAAGAGGACGGCGACCAGGAAGGAGATAACCGCCAGGATGGAGTGGGCGGGCATCTTGGCGTTGATGTCGGAGTACATGGCACCGTGGATGGAGCCGGAGTCCTGGGTGAGCAGCTCGTAACGGCCCAGCCAGTAGTTGATCCCAATGAAAATGGACAGGGTGGCTGCCATGAGGCCAGTCTGCAGGCGCGCGTGCTTCGAGGCGTGGGGGCGCGGGGCCAGGCGGATCGTCCCGTACAGGTAGTTGACGACCAGGGCGGCGGCCAGACCAATGCCGGTGACGCTCATCAGGAAGGAGACGAGCACCTTGATCGCGGGCAGGACGAACACAAAGAAGGAAATGTCCAGGCCGAACTGGGGGTCAACCTGATGGAAGGAAGAGGCGTTGAGGAATTGCAGGAGCGTACGCCACTCGGTGGCCAGCCGTGCGCCATTCGTAAAGCCGAAGAAGAGGGCGACCCCCCAAAAGGCCGCGCGCCGCACGGGCTCGAGGGCCTCCTGGTAGGCACGCAGCGACGCCGAGGCCTGCCCGCGCGTAGAGGATGCGCGGTGGCGATAGGCGTAGGCCATGGAGAAGTACAGCAGGCCGGTCGCAACCAGCAGGCCGAGTACGAAGAGGCCGATGTGAGCCCCCCACTGGGTGAGGATGACGCGAGTCGCGCTCATCTGACGGAACCACAGGATCTCCGTCCAGACGATGGAGGCACCGTAGATAACGCCGATGATGGCGATGAGCGCACCAACCGTGATCGTGCCGGGGCCGGGCTTGCGCAGCTTCACCTCGACGTGTGGCGTTCGCGGCCCTCGTGGGTGGCGTGGCTCATCGGATCCGAAGACCGAAAATGGGAAGCTCACAGCAATCCTCTCTGTTAAACCGAAAGCTATGTCCCAGTCTACCGGCGAGCACGTTGTTCTTCGTTGCTGTTTTGTCCGCTCTCCGTGAGATTATGGGCTTATGACAGTTGAAATGATGCCGAGTGCGCGACAGATTGCGCTGGCCAACGTGGTTGTTGATATTGAGAAGGGTGCCGCCCGGGTCGGGTGGGATCATGCGCCGTCGATTTACGCGCTGGTTCCCACGGCGATGCTGCTCGCCGACCCGAATCTGCCCGCAGACATCGCGGAGCAGCTCCGCGGCGGGTGGGATGGCTCGGAGGATCACCTGAGCGCGATTATTCAGGAGGATCTGGACACCGACGACATCGAGCAGGTGCTCGCTCATCTGGCGTGGCCCGAGGCCGTCCCGGGTGCCGCGCTCACGGTTGAGCGCATCGTGGTTCCCCCGGAGGTCGAGGATGAGGCCCCCGAGGATCCCGAGGAGGCCCTCGAGTTCATTTCGAACCACCCCGCGCGTACGGACGTGCGCCTGGCCGTAGGCGTTATGCGCACGGGCGAGTCGTGGTGCGCACTGCGCACGCGCGCTTTCGACTCCGACGATAAGGTCGGGCAGGGTTCCGTCCTGGTTCCCGCACTGGTCGATGCTCTGCGCGCGTCCCTCGAGCCGGTGACAGACGAGCAGGCCTGACCACAGAGCGGCCCCGGCCTCGTTCCTTGGGTGACAGGGACGAGGTCGGGGCTCAGTTCTCCCCTCAGCGCACGTGGCGGGAGCGAAGGAAGCGTTACTGACAGGTCGGCAGGGTCGCCCCGTTACCTTCCGCGATTGTAGCGACGGCCGTGGCGGCCTCGGACAGGTTGGAGACCTTCACGACGTTCAGGCCATCCGGGACATGCCCGACGACCTCGGAGCAGTTCTCAGCAGGGGCCAGGAACCACTGGGCACCGTCGTCGTGCGCACCCCACAGTTTCTGTTGAATGCCGCCGATTGCGCCGACCTGGCCGTCGAAGGACATCGTGCCGGTGCCCGCGATCGCGTTGCCCCCGGTCATGTCGCCCGGAGTCAGGCGGTCAATGATGCCAAGGGAGAACATCATGCCGGCGCTCGGGCCGCCCACGCCTTCCAGGTTGAAGGAGATGTCAACGGGCAGGGAGGGGTCGACGGTCAGGTAGATGCCGAGCTTCGAACCCGGCTCGGTTGCGGAGACGGCGATCGAGTCGAAAGACAAGTCCTGGGTGACGCCATCGCGCTCGACCGTGACCGTCATGAGGCTCCCCGCGGGCACGGTTCGCATGAGTGTGAAGGGCGTGGAGGCGCGTGTAATGTCGTGGCGCGTGCCGTCGGGGGTCGTGATCGCCAACAGGATATCGCCTTCCTGGACGATGCCCTCCGCGTTGGAGCCTTCCGTCGTGCCCGCAATCGTCACAGTCGCCGGGACGTCCCAGCCGAGGTACTCGAGGGCCGCGACCTGGGAGGTCGTCTGCGAGTTACGCATCATGGTGGACTGCGCGTCGCTCACCTTGTCCTGGGTGGTTCCAGCGGGATAGACCGACTCGTAGTCGGTGATCTTAGAGTGGGGGTCGAAGTAAGCGCCCACCAGCTGAGCGAAGTTCAGACGGTTTCCGGGGCCACCCGCCTCGGAGACCGTGACCATGCGCAGCTGGCCCTGGCCGGGCTTCGCCTTGGCGGTGACCGACGCCGACTGGGCGTCGTCGAGCTGCACTTCCTCCCCCGTCGTGGGGTCAGTGCCCTCGATGGCGATCATCGGTTCACCATTGGCGGAACCCAACACGTTGAAGGTCGGCCCGGGGCTGGAGACCACGAAGGGGACGGGCACCCAGAAGAGTATCACCGCCATCGCAACCAGAGCGATGAAGGCCGTCGCCAGCCGCCAGCTCACTAGCGGGGCGTGTTCTTCCCGGTCACCCTCCTGGAGGGCGAGCGCGTCGTCGTGTGTCGAGGTCATCTCGGTTTCGTTCACCGTGCAATTGTGTCGCACCGGCGTTTGACGCGCACGCCCACCCCTTATGCTCTTAGCGTTTTCGCGGGGTTTTGTCAGCCCGGATCAACGCCCGCCCGCTAGTCTGTGGCCATGAATGAGAACGAGTCTGGCACCCCCTTTGAGGATTTCCTGCGCTCCATCCTGGGAGACGAGGCAGCCGCCGAGGCCGCCCGCGCTCTTGAGGCCCAGGGCTTCGATCCGACGAACCTGCCTCCCGAGTTTTCCGACCCCGCTCGCATGCAGGCGGCCCTGGGTCAGTTGCAGTTCCTCATGAACACGACGGCCGGGCCGGTGAACTGGCGCGTCGTGGAAGACAGCGCCAAGCAGGCCGCCTACATGAGCGGCGACCAGGCCCCTACGGCGACCGAGGCCGAAGCAGCGCGCCAGGCGATGACGATCGCTGACCTGTGGCTGGACGCCGTCACGGACTTTGCGTCCGGTCCCGTCACCCGCGACGTGTGGAGCAAGGTCGCGTGGGTTGAGCACACGATCCCCACGTGGAAGCGCATCTGCGAACCCATAGCACTCAACGTGTCGCGCGCCCTGTCCAGCGCGCTCTCCGAGCAGTTCGGCGAGGGCGGCGTCGATAGTGACGTGCCCTTGCCCGACGGGATGGCGGCGATGCTCGGCAAGACGCAGGAGATGATGCCCCGCCTGTCGGCGATGATGTTCTCCGCGCAGCTCGCGCGCGCCCTGGGCGCCCTGGCCGGCGAGTCGTTTGGCACCTACGACACGGGCATCCCCCTGTCGGACACCTCGCACGCTGCCCTGCTGCCCCACAACGTCGCGCAGTTCGCCGACGGCCTGGACGCGCCCTTCGATGAGGTGCGCCAGTTCCTGGCTGTGCGCGAGGCTGCCCACCGGCGTCTCTTTGCATCCGTGCCATGGCTGGAAGGTGATCTCGTGCGCGCGGTCGAGCGCTACGCGTCGCAGATCGCGATCGACACGGAGGCTATTTCTGAGGCGGCCCGCTCGGTGGATCCCTCGGACCCCGCGTCCGTTGAGTCGGCGCTCAGCGGCGGCGTGTTTGCGTTGTCGATGACGCCCGATCAGCGCCGTGCTCTCACGCGCTTGGAAACCATGTTGGCTCTCATCGAGGGCTGGGTCGAGGTCGTCACTGCCCGCGCAACACTGCCTTACCTGCCTCACGCGGACGCGCTGCGCGAGATGATGCGTCGGCGCCGCGCGTCGGGCGGTCCCGCGGAGGAAATTCTCGGAACCCTGATGGGCCTGCAGATGCGCCCGCGCCAGGCACGCGGAGCCGCGCAGATCTTCTCGCTCGTCGAAGCTGACGGTGGGCGTGACGCCCGTGAGGCCCTGTGGTCTCACCCGGACATGGTGCCCTCCGACACTGAGTTGGCAACGCCCGACACGTTCCTGACGCTGCGCCGAGCCGCAGCAGAGGAGGACGCGGATATCGATGCCGCCCTCACCTCGCTGCTTGACGGCACGCTCGGCTGGGCCGAAGGACTGGAACCCGGGGACGAGGCTGGCTCGAGCGATCAGGAGCACCAGTCCGAAGACACCTCACCGGACGATTCAGACAAGCGCGAAGCGGAATGATCTGACAAGTTTTCCACAGATTTTTTAAAACGCTGCGCCAGTGGTGCCCACAGGTTCATGATGATCTCAACAGGCATGAAACAAAGGAGATCGTCATGAACCTGGCACCCAATACGGCGGTCCTGTGGCGCGGCCCCGGAGTCGCCCAAGTCGGCGGGGACCGAACCCACCACGTCCTCATGGAGAACCTGCACGCAAGCGACCAGATCTGGCTGAGCAACCAGGCTCGCTCTCCCCGATCCCCCGAACCCGCCCAGGCCTCGCCGGAACTCATCGCCAGGCTCAGCCGCGCTCATCTCATCGACGATGAGGACCGTCGCGTGCTCCTGCGCGTGGGGGTCCTCGGTGCGACACCCGGAACCGTCCTCGCACTGCGTTCCCTCGTGGATACGCTGCGCCTCTCCCTGGCGGTCGATGCCGAACAGCAGGTGGACGAGGACTGGGACAGGGTCTTCGGCGGGTCTTTTACCGGCACGCCCCGCGCCCGCGCGCTGCGACGCGATCTAGCGCCCCTGATTCCCCTGCCCCACCTGCACCTCCAAGGCGACGTCGATGTGGCGCTCGTGTCCGCCGACCGCGTCGTCGACCCCGGCATCCCCTTCGACCTGACAGTCCGCGACGTCCCGCACCTCATAGTGACGCGCGGTGAGCACTCCTATGAGATCGGCCCCTTCGTCATCCCGGGCGTCACCCCCTGCTTCCAGTGTTGTGAACACGCGCGGGCCGAGGCCGACCCCTATCGGCTCTCACATCTGCGTGAACTCATGCATTGGCCCCTCGGCCCCCTATCCATGCTCGCCCACTACGCCGCCGCCCTGCGCATAGCGCGCCTGGTACGCGACTTCGCCTCAGGCGACCTCACCGCGCAGCTGTGCGCCGAGGTCGCCACCGTCGACGAGGACGGGACCATCACCGTCGAGCGCACCGTGCCCGCACCCGAATGCGTGTGCGGAATCTGCGGGCTGGCCTGCTAGATCAGGCTCCCTCCTCGACGGTGACCTCTTCGCCGCGCACGAGAGCGAGGACGGGGGCCGCGAAGCGCTGCACTTTGACGTCTCCGATACCGCGGATAACGCGCAGCTGCGTCGTGTTCTTCGGCATCGCAACGGCGATGTCGCGCAGCGTCTGATCGGTAAAGACCGTGTACGGCGGCACGCTCGCCAGGCGGGCCACTTCGAGGCGCCACGCCTTGAGGCGCCCGAATAGCTCGATGGCCTGGGGCGAGGCCTCCTCCTCGAAAGCCTGGTTGAGCGCACGGGTGGAGGGACGCGCCTTCTTCTTCGGCGCGCCGACGCCCTGCGCGAACGATCCGGAGCGCCGTTCTTTAGGCCAAATACCATCCAGGAGGCGACTGCGCTTGCGCTTGCCCCGCCCATCCGCGCCCCGCGAGCGCGCCCACGACAGGGTGAGAAGGTCGCGTGCTCGGGTGACGGCCACGTACAGCAGGCGTCGTTCCTCCTCGCGGGCTTCGGGGGTTTTCGCGTACGAGATGGGCAGCAGGCCCTCTGAGAGGCCAACCAGGAAGACGGCGTCCCACTCGAGGCCCTTGGCGGCGTGGATTGTGGCCAGCTCGACGCCTTCCTTGTCGGGTTCGACCTGGTAGGCGATCCTCTCGTCGAGTTCGGCGACGAAGGCGGCCAGCGTGGGTGCCTGTGAGTCGTCGGCCCACCCGACGATAGCGTTCATGTTCGACCAGCGCTCAGAACCCGCTTGTGCCGAGGGGGCCTCGGGAGACCAGCCGACGCCGGAGAGAACCTCGCGTACGACCTCTCCCACGGTTCCCTCTTCCGAGGCTGTGGCCGCGGCACGCAGGCGCGAGATCGCGGTGCGCACGTCGTCGCGGGCAAAGAAGGGTTTTCCTCCGGCGACGGCCACGGGAATGCCACGCGCGCCCAGGGCTTCCTCGAAGGCTTGGGATTGGCCGTTGGTGCGCATGAGGACTGCGATGTTGTGGGGCTGGGTGCCGCCGGCGATGAGATCGGCGATCTGTGCGGCGACTCCCTCGGCCTCGGCGTGGTCGTCCTCGTAGGTGCAGTATCCGACGTGCGCTCCCCCGTCGCGCTGGCTGGACAGGCGCACTGTACCGTCGCGCTGGGTGGCGCGGGCAAGGACGTCGTTGGCCAGGGTCACGATCTGCGGAGTGGAGCGGTAGTCGCGCGTCAGTTCGACGATGCGAGCACCGGGGTGTTTGCGTCCGAACCCCGTCAGATAGTCCGGGGACGCGCCCGTGAAGGAGTAAATCGTCTGCGCGACGTCGCCGACGACGCACACGTCGTGGCGACCACCCAGCCACAGGTCGAGGAGGCGCGCCTGGAGGAGGTTGACGTCCTGAAACTCATCGACCACGAAGGATCGGTATTGCTTGCGCACGATGGAGGCGACGTCGGCGCGTTCCTGCAGCATGCCACACAGGTAGATGAGGATGTCCTCAAAGTCGATGACTCCTCGTTCGTTTTTCGCATCCTCATACACGTCGAGGAGGCGTGCCATGTCGAGCGCGTCCAGCCCGGCGGGTACGTCTCGTCCCAGGCGTTCCACGCGCGAGGCGTAGTGCGCGGCGTCGATCATCGAGACTTTCGCCCATTCGACCTCGGCGGCGATGTCGCGCACGTTCGTGCGGTCAAACGCAATGCCGAGGCGGGCTGCTGCGGCGGCGACAAGGGATGCTTTGTGCGGCACGACGTCGGGCAGGGGTCCACCCACGACGGTGGGCCAGAAATGGCGCAGCTGGCGCAGCGCCGCGGAGTGGAAGGTGCGTGCCTGCGCCTTGGGAACCCCCAGCTGGGACAGGCGGTGTCGCATCTCGAAGGCGGCGCGCTGCGTGAAGGTCACGGCCAGCACGTTGGAGGGGTCAAAAGCCCCGACGGCAGCCCCGTAGGCGATGCGGTACGTGATCGCCCGCGTCTTACCTGTGCCCGCGCCGGCCAGCACGGCGAGCGGGCCGGCCACCTGCGTGGCGACGGCGCGCTGATCGGGGTCCAGGGCGTCGAGCAGTTCCTCGGGGTTCATGCTCCCCATTCTTCCATTGCCCGCCCTCAGTTGCGTCCCACGCCGTCCGGTCCGCTCGGCAGGTCGGTGCCATACCAGTCGGCGAGGAGCGCGTAGGCGATGGACGCGCGTCCGGGCGCGCTGATCTCCCCGGATTCGAGCGTGCGCGTCAGCTCCTCGCGGCTGTAGAAGCGTGCCCACTCGATCTCGACGCCGTCCGCCTGCGGGGTGGGGCGCGGCTGACGCGTGCGGGCACGGTACCCCATCATCTGCGAGCGCCCGAAGGGCCAGGGCTGGGTCGCGACGTAGGTGGGCGTCTCAATCTCGATGCCAACCTCCTCGGCTACCTCACGCGCGACCGTCACGTCCGGGGATTCCCCAGCCTCGACGTAGCCGGCGATGATCGAGACGAAACCCGGCTTCCACAGTGCGTTGTGCGCCAGCAGCACGCGCCCGTCGTGGTCCTGGACGAGGACGATGATCGCCGGGTCCTGGCGGGGGTACTCGACACGGTCACAGGCCGCGCAGCGGGCCGCCCAGCCGCCCGACTCCAGGGACACGGGCGAGCCGCATCGCCCGCAAAAATGGTAGGTGGCATGCCATCCGGCCAGCGCGACCGCAGTCAGGGCCACGGCGGCTTCGTCGCCGTCGAGCCTCCACCCGACCGCACGCAGGTGCTCCCAGGCGCCATCCGCCTCATCCCGGCTCGTCTCGAGCGCAACAATCGGGCGGTCGCCCGCCACCCCAATGAACGAGGCCGTGGATCCCTCGAGCGCACGCGTGGCCTCGTCCCCACTCAGGCGTCGCAAAGTCGGCGTATCCGAGGACGATGCCACGGCCTCGTCAAGGAGGACGAAACCGGAGGAGTCAACAACGATGACATCGGCCTCACCGGCGCGCACGAGGGCGGCCGGAGCCACGGAATCGCGCAGCGCGACAGCCGGATCGACGTGACCGCGGACGAGAGGTAGATCAAGACTCATAACTCCACGGTAACGCGGTGAGCTACCCTAGGCACTATGACAAACACTCCCCTGCGCGCCGATGGGCGCACCCCGTCCCAGCTCCGTCCCGTCTCCATTACCCGCGGTTGGTCGGGTACCGGCGAGGGTTCCGTTCTCATTGAGTTCGGCAACACCCGCGTCCTGTGTGTCGCCTCTTTCACTGAGGGCGTGCCGCGTTGGAAGCGTGACTCCGGCGAGGGCTGGGTGACCGGCGAGTACTCGATGCTCCCGCGCGCCACCGAACAGCGTTCCTCTCGCGAGTCCGTCAAGGGCAAGGTAGGAGGTCGTACCCAGGAGATTTCACGCCTCATTGGCCGCTCCCTGCGTGGCATCGTCGACGTGTCTGCGCTCGGTGAGAACACCATCGTCCTAGACTGTGACGTCCTGCGCGCCGACGGCGGCACCCGCACCGCGGCGATCACGGGTGCCTACGTGGCCCTGGCCGACGCGGTGACCTGGGCAAAAGAGCAGGGCATCCTCAAGCCCTCCACGACCGTCCTCACTGACTCGATCTCCGCGATCTCCGTGGGCGTCATCGACGGCACCCCCATGCTGGACCTGCCCTACGTCGAGGACGTGCGCGCGCAGACTGATATGAACGTCGTCCAGACAGGCGATGGCCGCTTCATCGAGGTACAGGGCACCGCCGAGCACGCGCCCTTCAACCGCGACGAGCTGAACGAACTCCTCGACCTGGCGACGCTGGGTAACGCCCGGCTCGCCGCGGCCCAGAAGCTGGCGCTCGAGGCTCCCCTTATGGAACGCATCGAGGTGCGCCCGTGAGCGCGCGCTTGGTCTTCGCGACCTCCAACGCGCACAAGGTCAGCGAACTCGAGGCCATCTTGGCCCCCGCGTGGGAAGGCTTCGAGGCCGGCTGTGTGGCGCGCATGAGCGACTTCGACGTGGCTTCCCCGGTCGAGGACGGAGTGACCTTCGAGGAGAATTCGCTGATCAAGGCCCGCGCGTTGGCACGTGCCACCGGCCTGGCAGCCATCGCCGACGACTCCGGTATCACGGTGGACGTGCTGGGCGGGGCACCCGGCATCTTCTCCGCGCGTTGGTCCGGCTCCCACGGGGATGACGAGGCGAACCTGCGCCTGCTCCTTGATCAGCTCTCCGACGTGCCCGACCGCCACCGCGGTGCCGCCTTCGTGTCGGCGGCTGTCCTGGTAACGCCGGATGGGCGCGAGTTCGTCGAGCGCGGCGAGGTGCGCGGCACGCTGACGCGCTCCCCCCGCGGCGAGGGCGGATTCGGCTACGACCCAATCTTCGTCCCCGAGGGCTTCGAGGTCACAACCGCACAGATGAGCGCCGAGCAGAAGAATGCGATCAGCCACCGCGGCATCGCCTTCCGCGCGCTCATGCCCCACATCGTGGAGTACCTGCGCGGCTAACCCCCAACATGATTGTGCCGGGCACCCAAGGGGTGTCCGGCACTTGTGTACGCCCGGCGGGCGCTCCATCAGCGGGCGACGAGGTTCCCGAAGAAGGGGCGGTCCATCGAGTACTGCAGCGGGTTGCGCTGTTGGCGCATTCTGCTGTGATGGGCGAGGCGTTGAAGGAGTGATGTGACGAAACGAGACATTGTGTGCTCCTCTTTGAGTACCGTGCGATGGATCTGTCACCGCATCGTGCTCCTATGATCCCCCTTTTTCTCGTCTCTTTCCATCGATTCTCTCTAATTTTTCAGTGAAGCGTTTCTTACAGACTTTTCCTTGGGATACGTTGACACAGTATTGACTGTTCACCCATCCAGTTCTTAATTAATCCGGAAGGAACATACGCGTGTGGGGGCGACCCCAGCCCGCCCCCACACGCTCCGCATCAGCGTGCGCGCGCCAGGTGCTGACGCCGGGGAAGGAATCGCCGCACGTCGAAGAAACGCACGACCTGAAGAAGACGGCGCGCAAGGCGGTCGCGCACACGCCAAATCATGGTGAATCCGACGCCGATGAAGATGGCGTTGGTCAGGAAGGACGGCCACGCACCCGTGGATGCGCAGGCCAGGGCCAGGAGGATACAGCTGGACGCATTCAACGTGTGGTAGCGCAGAGAGTCGGGAGCGAAGCGCTTGGTGGAGACGAGGTAATAGGCGGCGATGGAGGCGGCGGCACCAACCCATCCGAAGATCACGATTGCCAGGTGCGAGATGGTCATGGCACTCATTGTCCACCTTCCAGTAGTCAAGCACAATTGAATGGTTCTATAGTTATCTTGCAGTTTCACTTAACGATGGAGTGCTCATGGACATTGATCCTCGCCGCCTGCCGTTCCTCCTGTCGGTCGCACGCGAAGGCGGCATCGTGGCTGCCGCGGACATCCTCATGGTCTCCCCCTCGGCGGTCTCTCAGCAGATCCAAAAGCTTGAGGAAGAAGTGGGCCTCAAGCTCGTCGAGCGCACGACGTCCGGGGCAATCCTGACCCCCGCCGGCACCATCGTCGCCGAGGCCGGCGAACGCATCAACGCCGACATCGCCGAAGCTCTCAAGGCCCTGAGGCCACTAACCGGCCAGGTGACAGGCACGGTCACACTGGGGGCATTCCTGACGATCTGCCGCTCCACCCTGATCCCGGCGCTGCCAGACTTGGAGGAGGCTCTGCCCGGCATCGACCTGCGTATCGAGGAAACGGAGGAGACACCCGGCATGGCAGCCCTGCGCACGGGCCGCTTCGACATCCTCGTCATCGAACGCGACGAGGACCCCGGTTTGCCCCCACGCGGATACACGGACATTCCATTCATTGACGAACCGTGGGTGTTGGTCACCCCTGATTCCGCTCCCCCGATCCGTTCCATTGAGGACCTCGCAGACCTGACGTGGCTGCGCGTCAGCCCGGGTTCCAGCGGAGACCACGTCATGCGCCGCATCACCAAGGCGTTCCCGGACACCAGCTGGGCACCCCACCTGTACACTACCTACGAGGCCGCCCGCTCCCTCGTGCGTGCCCGCGCGGGTTCGACGATCCTACCGGCAATGGCGCTCGCCGGTGCCCACAGGACTGGTATGCGGATCACCCCCCTGCCGTCGCTGGGTACCCGCAAGATCCTGCTCCGGCACAAGAACCACGGGTGGAGCGAGGGCGGTGGCCCCGCGCGCGTCGTCTCCTTCCTCACTGAATGGCAGCGCCACAACTCCTACGCCACCCAGGCGGACTGAGCGCAACAACCTGACCCCGGCCTCGTACGAACGAGGCCGGGGCGACGGTGAATTAGAAGGAAACGACCATCCGCGCTTCTGCGAAGTCGAGGGGACCCGACCACGTCTGACGAATCTCCGAGGCCACCCGGGATTTCGGGGTCCACGGCTGGATGTGGGTGGCGATCATGCGGCCCACGCCCGCGCGCGTGGCAAGAGTGCCCGCGCGGATTCCATCCATATGCATGTTGGGTTCGGTCTCATCCGAGGTGAAGCCCACCTCGCTGAGGAGCACATCGGCCCCGCGCGCGCCCTCAATAATCGTGTCGCACAGGTCAGTGTCACCCGTATAGAACAGGACGACGCGGCGCGCAGGATCCTCCTCCGACGGGCCCTCGATGCGAAGACCGAAAGACTCCACGGGGTGCAGGGCACGGAACGGCTGGATCGTCATCGGACCAACATCGTAGGTGTCGCCCAGGCGAAGCTGCGTGAACGCAAACTCCCCCTCGTAGGACTCACCCTCAGGTGCGCCCTCGATCTGACGCACACGGTGGAGCGTCTCGCCCGGCCCGAACAGGGACATGGGCCGAATCGCGCACGAACCCGGCCCCCACTTGCGGTACACCTGCAGCGAGATGATGTCGCCCATGTGATCGGCATGGCAGTGAGACAGCGCCAGGGCATCCAGCTCGCACGGGCACACGTGAACCCACAGCGCGCCAAAGGAGCCGGGCCCCATGTCGCACACGAGCGAAAAGGTACGCTCCACCCCCGAGAAGGGATCAACGCCGCGCGCCTGCACCAGGTAGGAAGACGCGGGAGACTGCGGGCCCGACATGGAACCTGTCGCGCCAATAACGGTCAGCTTCACGCGATTCCCCCACCGGTGTTGACTTGGGACACCGTGCCCACCTCGGGTCCCAGGAAGCGACGAGCCAGGAGCGGGAACGTGTCCGACGCGCCCGTCGCCAGGAACTGATGCTGCGGACCCTTGCCAGCGGGCCACGGGTCGTGCAGGAGGCCGCGATCCACTAGTTCGTTGTAGGTGACGTTCGCGGTCGCCTCCGAGGAGGTCACCAGCGTGACGCCTTCGCCCATGACGCGGCCAATAACGCCCGTCAGCAGCGGGTAGTGCGTGCATCCCAGGATCAGGGTGTCCACGCCCGCGTCCTTCAGCGGTGTCAGGTACTCGCGGGCAACGGATTCGATCTCCTCACCCGTGGTCACCCCGGCCTCGACGAACTCGACGAAAGCAGGGCACGCCTGCTGGCTCACGGTCAGACCGGGAACGGCGGCAAGCGCACGCAGGTACGCCTCGGATTGGATGGTCGCCTTCGTACCGATCACGCCGACGTGATGGTTGCGCGTGGCGATAACGCTCTGGCGCGCCGCAGGCGTGATGACCTCAATGACGGGGATGCCGGCGTCGATCCAATAGCGCTCGCGCGCGTCCGCAAGCGCGGCGGCCGTCGCCGTGTTGCAGGCAATGACCAGGGCCTTGACTCCGCGCGAGGCCAGCTCGTCGAGGGCGGACAGGGTCAGCGAGCGCACCTGCGCGATTGCACGCGGACCGTAGGGCGTGTGCTCGGTGTCGCCCAGGTAGATGATCTCTTCGTCGGGCAGCTTATCGATGACCGCACGGGCTACCGTCAGCCCACCCAGGCCCGAGTCGAAGATTCCGATCGGGGCGTTATTCATGTACTCGACCTTATTCCTTACTGAGATTTATTCACGGCGTCCAGCAGTGAGTCCTGCCACCACGTGACGAGCATGTAGATCGCGGCGACCGTCTGCGCGCGCTCCCCGGTCGGCTCACTCATCGCCAGTTCTTCGATGCGCTGCGCGTCGGATTGATCGGATAGCTCCAGCTCACCGGCCAAGCCCAACCGAATATCGTTGAGCGCTGCGAGCCACTTCCACACCCCGTTCCGGGGGATCACGAGTGTGTCTCCACCCCCGTACGTGATGTGTTCAAGATCGCTCACCATCGCGCGTAGCCGCACGGACTTTTCGGTGCGCAACAGGTCCTCGGTGAGGGCGCGCATCCGCGCAGCGTCCTCGTCGTCGTCACTCATGGAGGGCAGCAGCATGCGCAGGCTGCGCTCGCGTGGAGCTTCCCTGCGCTGTTCGGTTTCGGTGGCGGCGTTGATCATTGACGAGGTCGTGGCGAAGTCGCCGGGATCGTCGAGGACCACGAGGACCTCGCTGGCGAGTTGGCGCAGGAGGAGGGCTTCGCCGCGGCTCATCGATGAGGAGAAGCCGCCGTCGCGATAGGCGAAGGCTTCCATGGGGTCAGTCCCTGTCCTCTTCGATGGTGGCGTGCAGACCGTAGGAGTGCATGGCCATAACGTCGGCCTCGACGCGCTCGCGCACGCCCGTGGACACGGTCGCCCGCCCGCGCGTGTGGACCGCCATCATGAGTTCTTCAGCGCGGGAGGTGGAGTAGCCGAAGTACTCGCGAAACACGGCAGTGACGTAACTCATGAGATTGACCGGGTCGTCCCATACGACGGTACGCCAACGGGGCACGGAGGTGGAGGCCTCGTGCGTGCGCGGTACCGGTTGGACGATCATGCTCATATGTCAACCCTAGGTCCAAATGAGCGACCATGGAAGAGAATTCGCGTGCCGGTGACACGCTTCTCAGGGTAGGCTCACAGTATGCCTGCATCGACATCTACTTCATTGCTGACTGATATGTACGAGCTCACGATGCTCGACGCCGCCCTCAAGGATGGCACCGCGCATCGTCGCTGCACGTTTGAGCTGTTCGGGCGCCGCCTGCCCGCCACGCGTCGCTTTGGCGTCGTGGCCGGTACCGGTCGCATTCTCGAGGCCCTCGAGCGCTTCGAGTTCGACGCCGAGCAGATCGACTGGCTACGCGACCAGGGGATCATCTCCGAGGAGGCCGCCCAGTTCCTGACGACGTGGCGTTTCTCGGGCGACATCTGGGGCTACGCCGAGGGCGAGTGCTATTTCCCCGGTTCACCCCTGCTCACCGTTGAGGGCACCTTCGCGGACTGCACGCTCCTGGAGACGCTGCTCCTGTCGATTCTCAACCACGACTGCGCGGTGGCCTCGGCGGCCTCGCGTATGACGATCGCGGCCCACGGTCGCCCCTGCATGGACATGGGTGCGCGCCGCGCCCACGAGCGCGCCGCAGTCTCCGCCGCCCGTGCCGCCATCATCGGTGGCTTCCAGGGGACCTCCGACCTCGAGGCGGCCAAGCGCTACGGGATCCGTTGCATCGGCACGGCCGCCCACGCGTTCACGCTCCTGCACGACACTGAGCGCGATGCCTTCGATTCCCAGGTCGCCAAGCTGGGCGCTGGCACGACGCTGCTCGTGGACACCTACGACATCAGGCAGGGCGTCATTAACGCGGTTGAGGCCGCGCGCGCTGCGGGCGGCGAGCTGGGCGCGGTGCGCCTGGACTCGGGCGACCTGGTTGCGCAGGCGTTCAAGGTGCGCGGACAGCTTGACGCGATGGGTGCCACCTCGACCAAGATCACGGTGACCTCCGACCTGGACGAGTACGCGATCGCCGCCCTCGGCGCGGCACCCGTGGATTCCTACGGCGTGGGCACCAAGCTGGTGACGGGTTCGGGTGTGCCGACGGCCGCCCTGGTCTACAAGGTCGTTCAGCGTGAGGATTCCAACGGCGAGACTGTGCTTGTCGCCAAGAAGGCCGAGTCGAAGTCCACGGTCGGCGGTCGCAAGGTCGCCGGTCGTGTCCTGGGCGAGGACGGCTACGCGACTGAGGAGCTCCTGCTCGTCGGCACCTCCTTCGAGGAGGGCCAGGCTCTCCTGGCCGAGCGTGGTGCCCGTCCGCTGCAGGTCCAGCTGGTTCGCGGCGGCCAGATCGATGCCGACGCCTGGGGTTCCGAGGCCCTGTCGCGCGCCCAGGAGCGCCACCTGCGCGCCCGCAACGAGCTTCCCTACCAGGCCTGGCGCCTGTCCGAGGGCGAGGCTGCTATCCCCACGCGCTACGAAAAGGTCGACTGACCCCCGCTCGACGTATGACGAAGCCCTGGCCTCGTCCTTCTCAATGGGAGGGACGAGGCCAGGGCTCGGTCGTTGAATCAGTGCACCCGGGTGCGCGATGGGGCGTCAGTGGCGGCCGACGAACCACTCGCGCAGCAGGGCGATACGCGCTTCGATCTGCTCGGTTGTGGCCTGGGCGACCTCGGGGCCGCCGCAGCGCGAGCGCAGGCGCGAATGGATGGTCGCATGGGTTTCGCCCGAGCGGCGAGACCAGGTGGAAACCAGGTGCTGGAGTTCCTTGCGCTTGGCGGCGCGCAGCTTGTGGGCGGGAATACCCGCATTCTCCTCGCGCATTTTCTGAGCGGCGCGGGTCTTCTTTTGGGCGGCGACCTGACCCGCCTGGCGGGCGCGCAGCAAGGTCGTCACCTGATCGGCATCCAGGAGGCCGGGAATGCCGAGGTATTCCTGCTCTTCCTCGGAGCCGACCTCGGCACCCGTACCCCACGCGGCACCGTCGAAAAGGACGCCATCGAACTCAGCGTCGGCACCCAGGACCTCGAATTGGGAGAGCAGGTCGGACGACGCCTTTTCCTCGCGGTTCGCGGCCGCAACCATGGCATCCTCGGGGTTCCACATGTCGTCTTCGCTGGCTTCCTCGCGCCTGGGACGGTCCAGCGCGTGGTCGCGCTCGATCTCCATGCCGCCAGCGAGGGTCAGCAGCGGCACGACGGAGGGGATGAAGACGGTCGCGGTTTCGCCGCGGCGACGCGCACGCACGTAGCGGCCGATCGCCTGGGCGAAGAAGAGGGGGGTGGAGGCGTTCGTCGCGTAGACGCCGACAGCCAAGCGGGGGACGTCGACGCCCTCGGACACCATGCGCACGGCGACCATCCACTTGTCGGGGGAGTCCGCAAACTCGGAGATACGATCAGAGGCATCCGCGTCGTCGGACAGAACGACCGTCGGCGCCTTGCCGGTGATGAGGCGCAGGTGGCGAGCGTAGGCACGCGCATGGTCCTGATTCGAGGCGATGACGAGACCACCCGCATCGGGCACCGTGCGGCGCACCTCCTCCAAGCGTAGGTCAGCGGCGCGCAGGACGGCGGGGATCCACTCGCCTGTGGGGTCGAGCGCGGTGCGCCAGGCCTGCTTCATCATGTCCTTGGTGAGGGACTCGCCCAGGCGGGCGCTGACCTCGTCGCCCGCGTTGGTGCGCCAGGCCATCTGTCCCGAGTAGGACATGAACAGGACGGGGCGCACGACGCCGTCCTTGAGGGCGTCACCGTAGCCGTAGGTGTAGTCGGCACGCGAGCGTCGGATGCCTTCCTCATCCTCCTCGTAGGTGACGAAGGGAATCGGCGACGTGTCGGAACGGAAGGGCGTACCCGTCAGAGCCAGGCGACGCGTCGCGTCCGTGAAGGCCTCGCGCACGCCATTGCCCCACGACAGGGAGTCGCCGGCGTGGTGGATCTCGTCGAGGATGACGAGGGTGCGATAGGCGCGGGTACGCGCCGCGTGGACCGCCGGATTAGAGCCGATCTGCGCGTAGGTGACGGCCACGCCGTCGAAGTGGGAACCGGCCACGCCCTGCGAGTTCGTGAAGTCGGGGTCGATGTGGATGCCGAAGCGTGCGGCGCTCGAGGCCCACTGGCCTTTGAGGTGCTCGGTGGGGCACACGACGGTCAGTTTATCGACGACGCCGCGAGCGATCAGCTCGGTCGCAAGCGTGAGGGCGAAGGTCGTCTTACCCGCGCCCGGGGTCGCGACCGCCAGGAAGTCGCGCGGGGAGGACGCCATGTAGCGGTCCAAGGCAGCAGCCTGCCAGGCGCGCAGCCTGCCAACGGGTGCGCGCCGGGTCGTCTCGCTCACTTGTCGGAACCCTTTCCGCCGTCGGAGAAGGGCCAATTGCGCCCGTTCTTCCCCATCGAGTCACGCAGCTCCTTGCAGGTGGGGCACACCGGGTACTGCGACGCGTCGCGGGTAGGGATCCACACTTTGCCGCACAGGGCGACGACAGGCTGGCCCGTCACCATCGAAGAGTTTGCCTTGTCCTTGCGCACGAAGTGAGCGAAGCGGTCGCCGTCACCGTCGGTGCGCTCCTTGCGGGTCTCAGTACGCTCCAGCAGGCCGGTCGAGGATGCGGTGGAAGGGCCGGATGGCGCGGAGGGGCCGGTGGGTTCGTCAAGGGCGTTACGCATGGGGTCCATTGTACGACCCGGATGGGCGTGAAGGTGGGAGGCCGCGTGCGCCGGGAGCGAAGCGTCAGGGGCGACAGGGCCCC
>NZ_ALCA01000040.1 GCF_000278725.1 Actinomyces sp. ICM47
TGTTGTCGGAACGCCGCACCCGCCCCAACGCTGTGGTGCGCGTAACCAAGAGACGCGGCTCAGGCCTCGTCGGGGAGGACCCGGCTGTGGCGCATGCCCCGTGTGGGTTGATCCACGTCGCCACGGCGCGCGTTGGCATGAAGTGAGTCGTAGGGTTGAGGGGCACGCCGGACCGTTATGCCCCGGGCTCCAAACTCTGCCGCTACGAGCGGCCTTCGCGCCGACAGGCGCATTCGGTTCGGCGTGCTTTGTCGTATCTGCGCGCCGAAGCGCACGAGTGTTTCCGTCTCCCGCTGCGCGACTGTCCCCGTCTCGCGCCCGATTGTCAGATCCGTTCTTCCGTTCCTGCAAGCGTTCCGTTCCTGCGAGCGTCCGGCAGACACCAGGTCCGCAAACCAGCTTGTCCGCATGTCGGCCCTCTATCCCGCACGTAAACCCGCTATTCCGAGCATGGGCAACACCGCCCACGTGCGAAACAGCAGGCCCACGTGCGAAACAGCAAGCCCACGTGCGAAACAGCAAGCCCACGTGCGAAACAGCAAGCCCACGTGCGAAACAGCAAGATCCCGCGCATAGGGTGAGGGCCGGCACCGCTGCGCGGCACCGGCCCTCACCCTGTCATCCCCTCTCACATGAGCGGGTAGCGCACGATGGTCGCCTCGCGGCCCGGGCCCACGCCGATGGACTGGATGCGGCAGCGCGACAACTCTTCCAGGCGCTTGATGTAGTCCTGGGCGGCCTGCGGCAGCTCGTCGAAGGAACGGCACTGCGAGATGTCCTCGCTCCAGCCGGGCAGCTCCTCGTACACGGGCACGGCGGCCTCGAAGCCAGCCTGGTCGAGAGGCATTTCCTCGGTGCGCACGCCGTCGACCTCGTAGGCGACGCACACGGGGATCGTCTCGTAGCCGGAGAGAACGTCGAGCTTGGTCAGGCAGATGTCGGTCAGGCCGTTGATGCGCGTCGCGTAGCGCATGACGACGGCGTCGAACCAGCCGGTGCGGCGCGGGCGACCCGTGGTCACGCCGAACTCGCCGCCCTTGGTGCGCAGAGCCTCGCCGACCTTGTTATCCAGCTCCGTGGGGAACGGGCCCTCACCGACGCGGGTCGTGTACGCCTTGGCGACGCCAACAACGCGGTCGATGCGGGTCGGACCCACACCGGAGCCGGTGAGCGCGCCGCCCGCGGTCGGGTTGGAGGAGGTCACGAAGGGGTAGGTGCCGTGGTCGATGTCGAGCATCGTGGCCTGGCCGCCCTCGAAGAGGACGGTCTCGCCGCGGTCCAGCGCGTCGTTGACGACGAGGGACACGTCGCACAGCATCGGCTTGACGCGCTCCGCGAAAGAGAGGAGATGGTCGGCCACCTCGGCAGGGTCGAGCACCTGCAGGTCCACGGCCTCGAAAATGGTGTTCTTAGGGGCCAGGGCGGCTTCGACCTTGGCGCGCAGCTCCTCGGGGTGGAAGAGGTCCTGAATACGCAGGCCGATACGGTTCATCTTGTCGGCGTAGGTGGGGCCGATGCCTCGGCCCGTCGTACCGATGAGGTTGTTGCCGCGCGCACGCTCGTTCGCCTGGTCCATGAGGCGGTTGTACGGCGGGATGATGTGCGCGTTGGAGGAGATGAGCAGGCGCGAGCAGTCGACGCCGCGCGAGGTGATGTCCTCAAGTTCCTCGAAGAGCACGTCCAGATCGACGACGACGCCGTTGCCGATGATGGGGGTGACACCTTCGGAGAGGATTCCGGCGGGCAGGAGGTGCAGCGCGTACTTTTCCCCGTCAATGACGACGGTGTGCCCCGCGTTGTTTCCTCCGTTGAACTTGACGACGAGGTCGGTGTGTTGGCCGAGCTGATCAGTGGCCTTGCCTTTGCCTTCGTCGCCCCACTGGGCGCCGAGCACGATGACGGCGGGCATGAGTATCTCCGTAAAGTTTGGGTCCGTCGCGCGGGTGTGCGCAACAGACCCATATTAGCGGAGATCGACGAGGCCGGGGTACCTCGATAGGCCCGGTTCAGTTCCCGGTGGCGGCCAGGGCGACGCCGATGCCCCACGCGGTTGCGCTGGTCAGGGCGGCGATCAGTTCGATGGCAATCGTCCAGCCGAAGGCCTTGAGAGCCTGGAGGGTGGACGCCCAGGCGGTGGCGGTGTCGCGGCTGCGCAGGTATTCGACGACGAAGGTCGTGGCGATCATACCGAGGACGAGGCCGAGGGGCAGGCCGACGAACCAGCCGACGACGCCGCCGAGCGCGCCCCACACGAGCGTGGATTGCGGAATCCCGGCTTTGTTCATGCCGCGCGCGGGGATCACGTATTTGAGGACTGTGCCAAGGATCAGTACGAGCGCCGCGATGGCGAAAACAATCCACGCGCTGGACGTGCCGGTCAGCCACGCCCACACGAGGATCGCGCCGCCAACGAGGGGCGCGGAGGGCCAGACTTGGACGACGGCGCCGATGACTCCCAGGAGGATAACAACGCCGACGATAATGGTTCCGAGGACACTCATGGGGGCCATGGTAGCGGCTCGGTGTTTGGGCGGAGCGCTCGCGCTGCTAGCCTGAGACCACCACACGACGGAGGGACGAGGCCGTGGCCGGGTTCGCGCTCACTGCTGGACGCGCGCTTGGGCACACTAGTTCCTCTACGACGCCGCGTTCTCAGGGAGACTGATGAGTGCTCTGTTTGCTTTCCGCCCGATGACTGTGTTCGACATATCGTGCCCGCCGCGCGAGGCTTTCGAGCGGTGCATGGGCTTTTGGGCGACCGTCGGTATCCGTTCCGAGACCCCCGGGATGGGTGACCAGTTCGCGATGCGCGGCTGGACGGGCACCGAGATCGTGATCGGTCACCGCCGTGGATCCGGACCCGACGCGGATCTGGGCGATCTCGGCGCGATTGCCCCCGGCCTCGGAATTGCGTTGCTGGCCGTTCACCTGACGGAGCCGATGCGCAAGCCGATCGACTGGACGCGCCTCATCGTCGCCGCTCGCCCAGTCCCTGGAAGCCACCCGAGGTCCGAGCTGTGGTGTTTCCCCTGGGACGACACGATTCGGGGTCCGCGCCTGACGAAGGCTCCCCTCGACCGCGCGTTCGATAAGCTCGCTCAGACGCTCACCCGCCAGGGGGTCCTCCTGGGTCCCCCACGCCTCGTCAAAAAGAAGGAACTTCCCGGGGATTCTCCCCTCTCCGACGCCGGCATCGCGACGATGCACCGCGCGGCACGCAAGGCGACCGGCACCAGCCCTCTCCATTTCCGACGCTCAGGACACCCATGAAACAGTTATTCTCCAGTGTCGGCCGCAGCCTCTCGCTCACTGCGTACCCGTTTACGGTCTTTCGCCTGGCCGTGTCCCCCGACGAGGCCGTGGCGCGCTGCGTCGCCCTGCTACACAAGAACGGCATCCGGGCCGAAACGCCCGGTATGCGCGAACAATTCGCGCGAATCGGCTGGGTAGGCACCGAGCTGGCTACCGGGAACACCGGGAAGGCTTTTCTCGTCGATGCGATTGCCTCGACCACCACGACAGGCATCATCGCCGAACTGTTCCCACGGGCGGTACCCGACCGCGTCAAGCGGGCCTTCCTTGAGAAGACACGCATCGAAGTGATCGCCCGACCGATCCCGGGCGGGATGAGACCAATGTGCGAGCTGTGGTGTCACTTCGACTACACGTCCACCAACGAGACCATGTTCGCAGAGGATTACATCGCGTCGATGTTGGAGAGGGTCGAGCAGTCCTTCCGGAACGAGGGACTCATGATGACCGCCCCCGAGCGCCTCAGATACCGCGATATGCCGCACAACGTTCCCCTAACTCTGCGGACTCTCGGAGCGATGCGCAAGGCCGCGAAAAAGGCGACGCGCTCGAATCCCCGCCGCTAACCGACAGACCTGCGGGCCAACGCCACGGCGCGACCGCACGGAGGCCTCGTACA
>NZ_ALCA01000041.1 GCF_000278725.1 Actinomyces sp. ICM47
GGTTACTCACGTGTTACTCACCCGTTCGCCACTCATCCAACCCAACAAAAGCCAGGTCTTCAGCGTTCGACTTGCATGTGTTAAGCACGCCGCCAGCGTTCGTCCTGAGCCAGGATCAAACTCTCCGAACAAAAACAAAAACGTTAAAGCCCAGAAAAACCAACCAACCAAACAAACCAGGCCAGCCACCAATCCCAACCAAAAACACTCAAAAACAAAAAACAGGCATAAAAAACAAACAAACACACTATCGAGTTCACAAACAACACCCACACACCCCAACAACCAACCACAACAGGCCAGCCACCAAAGCAGTGAACCACCACCACAAACCCACAAACAAGCTCACGGCGACAGGTGAATAATCTACACACCCCCCACACCAAAGTCAAACCAAACCACTATGACCCCCAACACACACCCCACAAACCCCCACATTGCAAGGAAAAGAGGGCATCCGAAAAATTTCGGATGCCCTCTTTTCACGCCTGATCAGTGGAGCTCAACGACCGCGAGATTCTTACGTCCCTTGCGAATGAGAGCCAAACCACCGGCGAGCAGATCATTCTCCCCGAAAACAGCCTCGAGGTCCTCGACCTTCACGTTATTGACGGAAGCACCGCCGGAGGAAATGGTGCGGCGTGCGGCCGTCTTGCCCTTCTCAAAGCCCAGGGCGACGAGAGCGTCGGCGACGGTGGACTCGCCCAGGGTCAAAGAAGCACGGGGAAGGTCTGCGGTCGCGGCGGCCAGGGTGGCCTCGTCGAGATCACGGATGTCGCCGCCGCCCCACAGGGCCTGGGTCGCAGCGAGAACACGCTCGAGCTGATCAGCACCGTGCACCAGCTCCGTGACGGAGGCAGCCAGAGCCTTCTGCGCGGCACGCTGGTGAGGACGCTCGGCGACCTCGAGCGCCAGAGCTTCGATCTCCTCGCGCGACTTGAAAGTGAAGATCTTCAGGAAACGGACCACGTCCTCGTCAGCCACCTGCAGCCAGAACTGGTAGAAGGCGTAGGGGGTCATCATCTCCGGGTCGAGCCAGATAGCCCCGCCCTCAGACTTGCCGAACTTGGTGCCGTCGGCTTTGGTGATGATCGGCGTGGTCATGACGTGGGTATCAACACCCTCAACCTTACGGATTAGGTCGACGCCGCCGACCATGTTGCCCCACTGGTCGTTGCCGCCGGTTTCGAGCGTGCAGCCGTGACGACGGTAGAGTTCAAGGAAATCGTTGGCCTGGAGCACCTGGTAGGAGAACTCCGTGTAGGAGATACCCTCGTCTGACGCGATTCGACGGGCGACGATGTCCTTGTTGAGCATGGTTCCCACGCGGAAGTATTTGCCGATAGTGCGCAGCAGGTCGATGGCGCTCATTTCCTGGGTCCAATCCAGGTTGTTCACCATCTGCGCGGCGGCGGGCCCCTCGAAGTCGAGGAACTTCGAGATCTGCGCACGCAGGCGTTCCGCCCAGCCTCGCACAACCTCGGTGGATTGCAGCTGACGCTCGCCACTCTGACGCGGATCTCCGATCTGACCGGTCGCTCCGCCCACGAGCGCGAGCGGGCGGTGGCCCGCAAGCTGCAGGTGCCGCATGACGATCAGCTGGACGAGGTGGCCATGGTGCAGGGAGGGGGCCGTCGGGTCGTAACCGCAATAGAAGGTGACAGGTCCGGCGCTCAGGTGTGCGCGAAGCGCCTCGAGGTCGGTGTGCTGCGCGAGCAGCCCACGCCACTGCAGGTCGTCCAGAATGTCTGTCACGAAAGTTGTCCTTCCTTGCGGATTTGACGGGTTGTTGTGGTTGTAAGTGTATCGGCTTCGCAGCCAGGGGCGTTAGCGCAGCCCAGCGACCGCCCACTGCCATGCATCCTCGAGGCCAGCCCGGGCCTCGTCGAGCTGCTCGGCCACGCGTACCGGTGCGGTACCGCCGCGACCCAGGCGCGCGCCGACGGAGCCGTCGACGGTGAGCACGGAACGTACCTCGGGGTCGAGATGGGACGAGGCCTGGGCGAGTTCAGCATCGGTCAGATCCGCGAGTTCCACTCCCCTGGCTTCGGCGAGGCGAACGCAAGCACCCGAGATCTCGTGCGCATCGCGGAACGGCACGCCGCGCTTGACGAGCCATTCAGCGATGTCGGTGGCCAGCGAGAAACCCTGAGGGGCGAGCTCGGCGAGGCGCTCGAGGTGGATGGTCATCGTGTCGATCATGCCGGCGACGGCGGGGCACAGGACGTCGAGAGTGTCGATCTGATCGAAGACGGGTTCCTTGTCTTCCTGCAGGTCGCGGTCGTATGCCAGGGGCAGGGCCTTGAGGACAGCGAGGAGGGCGGTCAGGTCGCCGATGAGACGGCCGGCCTTGCCGCGCGCGAGCTCGGCGACGTCGGGATTCTTCTTCTGGGGCATGATCGACGAGCCGGTCGAGTAGGAGTCGTCGAGCGTAACGTAACCGAATTCCTTGGTGTTCCAGATAACGATCTCTTCGCTCAGGCGGGAGATGTCGATGCCGATCTGAACGCAGATGAAGGAGAACTCGGCGACGACATCGCGCGCGGCGGTGCCGTCGATGGAGTTTTCGACGGAGTCACTAAAACCGAGGGCCGCGGCGATGCGGCGCGGATCCATGCCGAGGGTGTTACCAGCGAGTGCGCCGGAACCGTAGGGAGAGATGGCGGCGCGTTTGTCCCAGTCGCGCAGGCGGGCCACGTCGCGCAGGAGCGGCCAGACATGGGCCAACAGGTGGTGGGCGACGAGGACGGGCTGGGCATGCTGCATGTGGGTACGTCCCGGCATGACGGCGTCTCCCGCGCGCTCAGCTTGGCCGACGAGGGCCTGAGCGATGTCGAGAACGCGACCAGCCAGGTGGCGCGCCTCTTCACGCAGATACACGCGAATGAGAGTAGCGATCTGGTCGTTGCGCGAGCGTCCGGCGCGCAGCTTGCCGCCCAGGGTCGCGCCCGCCCGCTCAATCAGGCCGCGCTCGAGCGCGGTGTGCACGTCTTCATCGTCGGGGCTGGGAACGAAGGCTCCTGAAGAAACGTCAGCGTCGAGCCGCGACAGAGCGTCATGCATGTCCGCACACTCTTGGTCGGAGAGCAAACCAACGCGGTGCAGCTCGTCGGCATGCGCGTGCGAGCCTGCGATGTCGACGTGGGCAAGCCGGAAATCGAAGTGGGTCGAGACACTCAGCGCGGCAAGCGCCTGCGACGGCCCACCAGCAAAGCGGCCACCCCACAAGGACACGTGCGTTTCGGACTGCGACATGGTGGACCTCCCGAGGTCGACAAAGGGAATAAACGTTCTGGACTTAAGAGTATTCGAGATACTGTCGTGCCGCCGACGGCCATACGATGGGTACCTCTCCGCGCACCTTGACCCACGTGGCGATGATGACGAAGAGCATCCAGTTGCCTTCGAAGAGAAGGCGGGATTCGGTGAAGGACTGGATGAACATTGCGATCATGAGAACGGCAGGGATGACGTCCCACAGGTTGTCGTCGATGTGGGCGACCGCGACCTTGACGACGCGGAACAACGTCCAGATGATCGCTGCCGTCACCAGGAACGCGCCTACGCAACCTGTCGTCAGGGCCGCCTCCACGTAGGCATTGTGAGCCTGGTTCGTCGATGTTCCGTCCTGACGCACCACAAGGCCCGCGAATGGTTCCAGCCACGTGGGCCAGCCAATAAACCATCCCCAGCCCCCAAGCGGGCGCTCAGCGATGAGCGGCGCGGCGGAGTGCCAGATGATGGAGCGCCCGCTCATGTCCGGGCTACGCCCAAAGGCATCGGCGATCCAATGCCGCGCAAAGAATGCAATAACCGCCGCGATGATGCCCGTCCCCGTGAAGATACCGACGACGCGCAGGCGCAGGTGCACGGGGACGCGCCGCTGAACGACCAAGCCCACGACAACAGTCAAGCAACCCGCGGTAGACAGAGCGACTGTCGCGGATTGCGTGAGGAGCAAGGTGACGCCGCACGCAGCGAGCCACGCGAGCGTGGAGGGCAGCGCGCGCCTGGTCTGCATCCAGCGCAGCACCAGGCACACAGCCAGCAGCAGCGCTATGAAGGCCAGCGGGTTACGGTTACCGGGGAAGCCCTGAATTGGGCCTCCCTCGAATAATCGCCCGTCCACCCAATAGGAGGATGCCGGCAGGTGGCCTCTCCCCCACAGGGTGGGCGGCGCCAAGGGTCCCCGACCAATGACGGCCACCACAAGCTCGAGAATGAAAGAGGACGCGATAATCCATTGGAAGGACAAGATGAGTGACTCGACCAGGTCTGTCAGCGGCAGAGCGACGGAGACGGCTATTGCCACTAAGGTGAGCGCCGATTGGACCACCCAGTATTGGGCGCTCAGCGCCGGGTCAATCGACCAGATGCACGTGACGGCGCACCACAGGACGAACATGCTGATCGTCGTCGGGAAACGACGCAGCAGCAGCGAGCGGCCGGAGCTGCGGAAAAGAACGACGAAGGCCGCGAGGAGAATGAGCATCGGAACGAGAGAACCGATGTCGCCGAAGATGCCGCGAATACCTTTACCCGCGAACCCGACGAAAAACATGCCTGCCACCGTGTAGCGCATCATCCGTTCGTGCATGGCCTCATCCTGATCGACGCCCGCCGTAGCATCAATCGCCGCACTCTCTTGATACGTCATACCGACACAGTAAGCGAGGTGGGAGCGTCGTCGCCGACGCTCCCACCCCTTGAAACACAACTGAAACATTCCCTGTGAGAGAACCCTCAATGAGTACTCAGTACCCCATATCAACACCGAAGCGCACATCACGCGCAGCGGCCAGCTTGGACTGCAAGCCGTAGATGTCGATGAAGCCGCGCGAGGAGGACTGGTCGAAAGTATCGCCGGTCTCGTATGTCGCGAGGTTGAAGTCGTAGAGCGAGGACTCTGATCGGCGCCCATTGACGGTCGCGCGTCCGCCGTGCAGGATCATGCGGATATCGCCGGAGACATACTGCTGAGTGTGCTCGATGAAAGCGTCCATCGACTTCTTGAGTGGCGAGTACCACTGGGCCTCGTACACCAGCTCGCCCCATGTCTGCTCGAGCTGACGCTTGTAGCGGTGCTGCATGCGTTCGAGGGTGACGGCCTCGAGGGCCTGGTGGGCCTCGATGAGCGCGACGGCTCCTGGGGCCTCGTAAATTTCGCGCGACTTGATGCCGACGAGGCGGTCCTCAACCATGTCGATGCGGCCGATGCCCTGGAGGCCGGCGCGACGGTTCATTTCCTGGATAGCCTCAAGCGGGGTGACGGGACGTCCGTCGATAGCGACAGGGATACCCTTGTCGAAGGTGATGACGACTTCGTCCGGCAGCGGCGGGTAGGTGGGGTCGTCGGTGTAGTTGTAGACATCCTTGGTGGGGGCATTCCACAGGTCTTCGAGGAAGCCGGTTTCGATGGCGCGACCCCACACGTTCTGGTCAATCGAGAAGGGGTTGTGCTTCGTCGTTTCGATCGGCAGGTTGCGCTTCTCGGCGTACTCGATGGCAACGTCGCGGGTCAGGGCAAGATCGCGCACCGGGGAGATGCAGTCCATGTCGGGGGCCATCGAAGTGATGGAGACCTCGAAGCGGACCTGGTCGTTACCCTTGCCGGTGCAGCCGTGGGCGACGGTGGTGGCACCGAATTCGCGGGCGGCCTTGACCAGGTGCTTGGTGATGACGGGGCGCGACAGCGCGGAAACGAGCGGGTACTTGCCTTCGTAGAGCGCGTTGGCCTTCAGGGCCGGCATGCAGTATTCGCTTGCAAATTCGTCGCGGGCGTCGGCGACGTAAGCCTCGACAGCTCCACAGTCGAGCGCGCGCTGGCGGATGACCTCGAGGTCCTCGCCGCCCTGGCCGACGTCGACGGCGACGGCCACGACTTCGCGGCCGGTCTGCTCTCCGATCCATCCGATGGCGACAGAGGTGTCCAGGCCGCCTGAATAGGCCAGAACAACGCGATCTTTGCTCGACATGTGGATTCCTTCCAAATGGGGTTTCGTAGGTTCGTGTGCCCGCTCGTCGGGACGAGGCCGGGGCTAGTTGTCGGGGAGCGCAGCGGGTTCCGCGAGGGCGAGGAGCATGCGTTCGATTGCGCTCGCGTCCTCACTCGAGCGACAGATCACGAGGATCGTGTCGTCGCCTGCGATCGTTCCGGCAATCTCGTCGCGCCGCACGGCGTCAATGGAGGAGGCGAGGAGGTTCGCGGCTCCGACCTGCGTGCGCAATACAAGCTGGTTATCGACCTTCACGGAGGTGACGAGCAGGAGCTGACACCAGCGGGCGAGACGAACATTGGCCGCTTCAGCGTCGTGGGTCGCACCTCCGTCATGGTCGGGCACGGTGTAGATGAGCACGCCCGAGGCGTTGCGCACCTTGGTGGCCCGCAGGTCCATGAGGTCGCGTGAGAGTGTCGTCTGGGTAACGTCGATGCCCCGCTCGGCCAGGCGGGATCGAAGGGCTTCCTGGCTGCCGATTGACTCGGAGGCGAGGAGGTCGCGGATCATTTCATGCCTGGCACTCTTGGTGCTGGGGAACGCTGCTGCTGGACTCATATGCATGATTATACATTCATATGCATATTAGTGTGCAAGCGGGTGAGTCGCGTCGCTCACCCGCTCAGCACCTGACAGCGTCAGCCCTGCAGAGCCTCGACAATCTTGTCAGCCCACTGATCAACGGCGTCCCAGTCACGGAAGTCACCCTCGACAACGCCGGCCAAACGCGCGACGGAACGCTCACGCAGGGACAGCAGAGAGGGCTTGTAACGGCCCGGGAAAGTATGCAGCTCGCGGCAGCGCACGTGTGTGAGCAGCGGGCCGACGCGCGTGCCATCCTGCTCCGAGTGCTTGGGAACGCCATTCATGCCAACAGAGAAGGCCCACACCTGTCCGACGGGCAGATCGTCCTTGAAGCGCTCCATGAAGTCGTGCGCCTCGGGCATCCACTGGAGAATGTAGACAGCCGAGCCAACAATCACGGCGTCATATCCCTCGACGGAGGTCACATCGGCCGGCGCAAGACGGTCGACAGTGATGCCACTCGCTTCAATGCGCTTGGCAATGGCGTCGGCGACCTCATCCGTCGCCCCGTGCTTTGATGCTGCAGTTACAAGGATGTGCATAGGCCCATACTAAAGCGAAGACCGGTCGAATCTGCGGGTGCAACGCCCCAAATGAGTGGGGCACCACACGTGAGATTCAACCGGCCTTCTGCTGAGTATGTCAGGCGCGCAGCGAGGCTCCGAGGACCTTGGCAGCCTTCGTGACCACCTGCTTGCGGACGGCCTCGGATTCCTTGGCAGTCAGCGTGTGGTCGGCGGCGCGCAGGCGCAGCGCGAAGGCGAGCGAACGGTAACCCTCGGGCACCTGGTCTCCCTCGTAAATGTCGAAGAGGGTGACGGACTCGGCGAGCGGGCCAGCCCCCTGGCGCACGATCTGCTCGACGCGTGCAGCCGGGATGTCGGAGGGCACCACGAGCGCGATGTCTTCCTTGGCCAGCGGGAACGTCGAGACGCCCTTGACCTGGATCGGATCGGCGCTCATGTGCGCGATCAGCGCGTCCATGTCAATCTCAAAGGCGCAGGAGCGAGCGGGCAGGCCGAAGGCACGGCAGGTCGCCGGCGAAAGCTCGCCGGCGAGCGCCACGTCCACCAGGTCGCGACCGGCGCGCACGAACACGCGAGCGACGCGGCCAGGGTGGAAGGGGGCCACGTCCGCGGGATCGCTAGCGGGAGCGGGCATCGGGGCACCCTTGTGCGCGGGAACGTGGTCCATCCACGCGCGGGTCACCTCGACGCGCACGCCCAGATCCGAGGCGACACGACGCACGTACTCGAGGGCGTCAGCCCAGTCGTAGGCGCGCGGATTCGACACGACACCTGCGGCCTCGGCCGCGCCGGTCAGGACGCCGCCGATATGCCAGGGCTGGGCGGGAATACCTGCCTCCAGCGCGGCGAGCACCTCGTCGGAGGGCCTCTCCTGCGCGCCGGGAAGCGGCGCGGGGACAGTGCCGTGGGGACGGGCAACCTTGGCGATCTCGAAGACGGCGACATCCGCATTGGAGCGCGAGACGTTGCGGCCAGCGACGTCGAGGAGCGTGTCGAGCACCGAGGTGCGCAGCCACGGGGAATCGTCCGCCATCGGGTTGCGCAGGCGCAGGGCCTCGCGGCGCGGATCATCTGCGGGGATACCCTGGCGATCCCACGTATCGGACACGAAGGGGTAGGACTCGACCTCGACGAGGCCGCCGTCGGCCAGTGCAGCGGCGGCCAGACGGCGTGCCTTCTGCGCTGTTGTCAGACCATGGCCCGCCGGGGCGGTCGGCATGACAACGGGAATGTTGTCGTAGCCGTCGAGGCGTGCGACTTCTTCGACCAGGTCGGCAGGCAGCGTCAGATCGGGACGCCACGAGGGGGCGGTCACCGTGAAGACGTCATTCACCGGACCTTCGACGAGGCAGCCGACCGTCGTCAGCAGCTCAGCGATACGCTCGGGGCTGTGAGCGACGCCGGTAAGACGCTGGGCCTCACCCACGGGCAGCGAAATGACGGTCGCGTCGGCGCGCTGATCCACGTCGGTGACACCCTCATCGACGGTGCCACCGCCGTATTCAATGAGGAGCTCGACAGCACGCTGGGCAGCCACCGCAGGAAGCTGCGGGTCGGTGCCACGCTCGAAGCGCTTGGAGGATTCGGAATGCAGCTTGTGACGGCGGGCGCTGCGCGCGATAGACACCGAGTCAAAGTGGGCGGCCTCGAACAGGATGTCCGTGGTTCCCTCCTCCACCTCGGAGTAGGCACCGCCCATGACACCAGCGATACCGATGATGCGAGAACCCTCACCCTGGGGCGAGTCGGTGATGAGCAGGTCCTGTTCATCCAGCTCGCGCTTCTCATCGTCCAGGGTCACGAGCGATTCACCTGCGCGTGCGCGACGCACGACGATCGGCGCGGCCAGCGCGCCCAGGTCGTAGGCGTGCATCGGCTGGCCCAGGTCCAGCATGACGTAGTTCGTGATGTCGACGGGCAGCGACAGGGAACGCATACCGGCGGCCTCGAGGCGCTCGACCATCCATCGCGGGGTCGGCGCGGCGGGGTTCGTGCCGCGAACGATGCGCGCGACAAAGCGGTCAACGCCCTCGCGGCCGCGGATCGGCGCGTCGTCAGCAAAGACCACGGGGAAGCCGTCGGCGTTGGCTGCGGGCGGCTCAGCCGCGATAACACCCGGCAGACCCGGGTCACGGAAGGCTGCGCCCGTCGAGTGAGAGTACTCGCGCGCGATGCCGCGCATCGAGAAGCAGTAGCCGCGGTCCGGGGTCACGTTGATCTCGAGGACTTCCTCGCCCAGACCCAGCCAGGACACGATGTCTGTGCCGACGGCGGGGATCTCGCGGTCCGGGAAGTACTTGGGCAGCACGATGATGCCGTCGTGGTCCTCCCCCAGACCCAGCTCACGTGCGGAGCAGATCATGCCGTCAGAGATGTGACCGTAGGTCTTACGCGCGGCGATCTGGAAGTCACCCGGTAGCACGGCACCCGGCAGCGAGACGACCACCAGGTCGTCGACGTCGAAGTTGTGCGCACCGCAGATGATGCCACGGCTCGGCAGCTCCGAGGGTTCCTTGCCCGTGCCGGGGGCATCGTTGTACTCGCCCACGTCCACGCGGCAGTAATTGACGACCTTGCCGTTCGAGGCGGTCTCCTCCACGCGCGTCAGGACGCGGCCCACGACGAGGGGGCCGATGACGCGGGCGGGGTGGATTTCTTCTTCCTCGAGGCCGACCTTGACCAGGGCGGCGGCCAGCGCCTCTGCGTCGGTGCCGTCAACGACGTCGACGTGGTCGGCCAGCCAGCTCAGCGGAACCATAGGCATGTCAGTTTCCCCTTCCATTGATGCCGAACTGCTGGGAGAAACGAACGTCTCCCTCGACGATGTCGTGCATGTCAGCGATGCCGTGACGCAGCATCAGCGTACGTTCGATACCCATGCCGAACGCGAAGCCCGAGTAGACCTCGGGATCGATACCGTTGGCGCGCAGGACGTTGGGATTGACCATGCCGCAGCCGCCCCATTCGATCCAGCCGGGACCGCCCTTCTTCTGGGGGAACCACAGGTCCATCTCGGCACTGGGCTCAGTGAAGGGGAAGTAGGAGGGACGCAGGCGGGTCTTCGCCTCGGGGCCGAACATGGCCTTGGCGAAGTGGTCCAGGACGCCCTTGAGGTGCGCCATCGTCAGGCCCTTGTCGACCGCGAGACCCTCGACCTGGTGGAACACGGGCGTGTGCGTCGCGTCCAGGGCGTCGGAGCGGAAGACCTTACCCGGGCAGGCAATGTAGAGCGGAACGCCGCGACTGAGCATCGAGTGGGACTGCACCGGCGAGGTGTGCGTGCGCATCACCAGGTGACCGTCCTCCTCCTTCTCACCGCCAGCAGAACGCCCGTCGATGTAGAGGGTGTCCTGCATCTGGCGGGCAGGGTGATCGATGTCGAAGTTGAGCGAATCGAAGTTGAACCACTCGTGCTCGATCTCGGGCCCCTCGGCGATGTCCCAGCCCATGGCAACGAAGAAGTCAGCGACCTCTTCCATGAGCGTCTCCAGGGGGTGGCGCGCACCGGCGGCGCGGCGGCGCGTGGGGACCGTGACGTCCACTGATTCCTCGACCAGCATGCGGGCCTCGTGCTCGGCAGCGAGGATCTCCTTGCGAGCGTCGAGGGCCTCGGTCAGCGCCTTGCGCGCCTGTCCGAGGTTCTTACCAGCCAGACCACGCTTCGAGGGCTCGAGCGAACCGATGGTGCGGTTCGCGGTCACGAGGGGGGCTTGATCTCCGAGAAGCGCGGCGCGGACGGCCTTGAGGGCGTCCAGCGAATCTGCTTCTTTAATATCGACGAGGCCTTGGGCACGCACTGCGTCGACGGCGGCCTCATCGAGAGGATCAAGGTCAGGGGCATTGCCAGCCATGTCCTGCTTCCTTCTTCTTTCCTACTGGGGGCATTACTGCGCGCATCACGCGCACCGCATTCCATCTTACCCGTTCGCACATCCTCACAGCTCACCGGGTTCGCCACCGCGCTACCCTGGGAGGCGTGAACGCGCGCGAGCGCACCCGTCGTCTCCAGACAGGAAATCCATGTCTCACATTACGAACCCCGAAGGCGCGGCCCCGGCCTCGTCCTCGAACCCTCCCCTGTTTAACGCCCGACGCGTGCGTGTCCAGCACATCGCGCGCGCCAAGGCCGAGGGCATTCCCCTGACGATGCTGACTGCCTACGACGCGCTCACCGCGCCCATCCTCGAGGCCGCTGGTGTCGACATGCTGCTCATCGGTGATTCGCTGGGCAACGTCATCCTGGGGCACTCCTCCACCTTGCCTGTCACGCTGGAGGACATGGAACGCGCCACGGCGGCCGTCGCACGCTCAACCTCGCGCGCCATGATCGTTGCTGATCTGCCGTTTGGCACTTACGAGGACTCCCCGGAGCATGCCTTCGCGTCCGCGGCCCGCCTCATGAAGGCCGGTGCCCACGCCGTCAAGCTCGAGGGTGGCGAAGCCCGCGCGCACATCATCGCCGCGCTGACCGCGGCAGGTATCCCCGTGTGCGCGCACCTGGGCTACACCCCCCAGTCCGAGAACACGCTGGGCGGCCCACGCATGCAGGGACGAGGCGACGGTGCCGACCAGCTGCGCCGCGACTCCCTCGCCGTCCAGGAGGCCGGCGCTTTTGCCGTCGTCTTCGAGATGGTGCCCGCCGCTATCGCCACGGAGCTCACGCAGACGCTGTCCATCGCGACGATCGGCATCGGTGCCGGTCCGAACACTGATGGTCAGGTCCTGGTGTGGTCCGACATGGCCGGATACTCCGACTGGACGCCCTCGTTTGTGCACAAGTTCGGCCAGCTCGGTCAGGCGCTGCATGAGGCTGCCTCCGACTACGTCGGTTCCGTGCGCGAACGCAGCTTCCCCGGACCCGAGAACTACAAGAACGACTGACTTCGCCCACTAGCAGGAGGAAGCACACATGGAAGCATCGCCACTTGCACGCCGCGCGCCGCTGGGCACGCTGAAGCCCGGACGCGTCTCGCCGATGCGCGCCGTACCTGAGCACATCGAACGCCCCGAGTACATGTTCCACGACGGTCCCGAACGCGTGACCGCCTCGGACATCAAGACTCCCGAGACGATCGCGAAGATCCGCGAGGCCGGACGTATCGCCGCCGGTGCCATCGAGGCCGTCGGTGCGGCTATCGCGCCGGGCGTGACCACGGAGGAACTCGACCGCATTGGCCACGAGTACCTAATCGCCCACGACGCTTACCCCTCGTGCCTGGGCTACATGGGCTTCCCGAAGTCCATCTGTTCCTCGATCAACGAGGTCATTTGCCACGGCATCCCCGACGACCGCCCGCTCGAAGACGGCGACATCATCAACATTGACATCACCGCCTACAAGGACGGCGTCCACGGCGACACCTGCGCCATGTTCGAGGTCGGCACCGTGGACGAGGAATCGCACCTGCTCGTCGAGCGCACCAAGAACGCGATGATGCGCGGCATTAAGGCCGTGGGCCCGGGTCGCGAAATCAATGTGATCGGCCGCGTCATCGAGGCTTACGCCAAGCGTTTCGAGTACGGCGTCGTGCGTGACTACACGGGTCACGGCGTGGGTGAGGCCTTCCATTCGGGCCTGATCGTCCCCCACTACGATGCGGCTCCCGCCTATAACACGGTGATGGAACCGGGGATGGTCTTCACGATTGAACCTATGCTGACCCTCGGTACGGTCGAGTGGGAGCAATGGGACGACAACTGGACCATCGTCACCGCCGATCGTTCGCGCACTGCACAGTTCGAGCACACGATCGTCGTGACCGAGGATGGGGCGGAGATTCTGACCCTCCCCTGAGTCTTTCAACGCACCGCAGCCCGCGTCGTATCTCACGATTCGACGCGGGCTGTTCCCATCTCGTAAACGGATTGCACTTCCCCCGGTGGCGTCCATTACAATTCAGAGACGACGGGCATCAGCAGCCCGCATTCAAACCGACACACGTTACCCGAGGAGGGGTCATGGTTCAGGTCGCTTGCGGCATCGACATCGGCGGATCCGGCGTGAAGGGCGCACTGGTAGATCTGGAGACCGGGGAGTACATCGGCGATCAGATCCGCATCCCGACCCCCAATCCGGCCACACCCGAGGCCGTGGCAACAGTGTGCCGCGAGGTCATCGACCAGCTCGACGTGAAGATTGGCGTTCCGATTGGCGTCACCTTCCCCGCCCCCGTTTTTAACGGCGTGATCCCCTACATGGCGAACCTGGATCAGTCGTGGGTCAACGTCGATGTGGATGCTCTCATGGAGCGCCACCTGGGTCGCGCGGTCGTTGCCCTCAACGACGCGGACGCAGCCGGCATCGCGGAGGTCGCGTACGGCGCGGCGAAGGGCCGCGACGGCGTCATCGTGTTCACCACGCAGGGCACGGGCATCGGCTCGGCGATCATTGTCAACGGCACGCTGCTGACGAACACGGAACTGGGCCACTTGGAGATCGATGGCACCGACGCCGAAAAGAACGCATCCTCGGGCCAGAAGACCCTCCAGGGCCTGAACTGGGAGCAGTGGGCGCAGCGCCTGCAGCGTTACTACAGCCATGTGGAGTTCCTGCTCAACCCTGATCTGTTCGTCGTGGGCGGCGGCGTGTCGGAGAACCACGAGAAGTTCATGCCGCTGCTGAAACTGAAGACCCCGATGATTCCCGCGAAGCTGCTGAACACGGCTGGCATCGTGGGTGCAGCCTACTACGCGGCGCAGAACTCCTGAGAGGACACCCGTAGCGGCTGGGTCGGCAGCCCCACCGATAAACAGAGTGACCCCGACGCGCGTCGGGGTCACTCTGTTGGATCTGTCGGCCTATACGCCGGGTTCTGTCCCCGCACACCGTTACCGGTCTCGCGGTGGCGACCATCTATCTAGGACCGTCGTTACCAACGGCCTCCAGCAACCTACCCGCAGGCATTGGGCGGGCCGCCCTGCCTGCTGCTCGGTCTTGCTCCGGGTGGGGTTTACCGAGCCGACGCGGTCACCCGCGCCGCTGGTGAGCTCTTACCTCACCTTTTCACCCTTACCGCCACGAATCGTGGAGGTGGTTTGTTTTCTGTGGCACTGTCCCTCGGGTTACCCCGGGTGGCTGTTAGCCATCACCCTGCCCTGTGGAGCCCGGACGTTCCTCGAGCGTTTCCGCGCGCGGTCGCCCAGCCGGCAGATCCGCACCGATTCTAGCGCGCCTGGTGCTCGCGGCGCGATAGGGTGGCTCCATGCTGATCTGGTTGCCCCCGTCGAAGGGGAAGAACGCACCCGCCTGCGGCCCCGCTCTATCGCTGGAATCTCTGTCCCGCCCGTGTCTGACACCGGATCGGCGCAGCGTCGCCGAGGCGCTGGTTGCACTGGGGTCGGGGCCGGAAGCGGCGGCTACGCTCAAGGTTGGCGCACGCATCGACCTGTCCGTCAATGAGACATTGATGAGTGCCCCCTGCGCCCCGGCCTCGTCCCTGTTCACGGGCGTTCTCTTCGAGGCCATCGAGGCCGTTACCCCGCGTGCCTGGGAGAGTGCGGGCGCGGGCGTGATCTCCATTTTTTCCGGCCTCTTTGGGGTCCTCTCCCCCGCCGACGTCGTGCCCGATCACCGGCTGGCGATGGGCGTGTCTCTGCCCGGTTTCGGCGTCCTGTCCACGTGGTGGGCGCCGCGCCTGGATGAGGCTCTGCGCGAGGAGGCAGTAGGACAGGTCGTTATCGACGCGCGCTCGGGTCCTTACCGGGCTGCGTGCAAGGCACCGTGGGCGCGCGTGTGGGAGCTGCGCGTCGTGCGTGAGGCTGATGGTAAGCGCTCGGTGATTTCCCACGACGCCAAGCGTTGGCGGGGCGCGGTGACGGGTACGCTCCTGGCGTCGGGAGGGTATTCGGCAAGCGAGACGACCGAGTGTGAGCAGGCGCTGACGGATGCGGCGCGCTCGGTGACGTTGCACGACGCTCGCGGGGCCGAGCACCGCGTTATCGACGTCGAATTCGGGCCGGAAAAGAAGGCAAAACAGGGCGGCACGACGCGCGCGCTCACGCTGGTGACCAATTAACCGCTGGGCTATCCTTTGTCAGGAACCTGCAGGGTGCAGGCCCGGCCGATGCACCGGCCATCAAACGGAAACCATAGGCATGATCAACGAGGACTACCTGGCCAACATTCGGCCTACCCACCGTCAGCTCCAGTGGCAGAAGATGGAGATGTACGCGTTCATCCACTTCGGCATGAACACGATGACGGACCGCGAGTGGGGCGAGGGCCACGAGGATCCCGCGCTGTTCAACCCGGGAAACGTCGATGTCGATCAGTGGATGCGCGCGCTCGTGAGCGCTGGCATGACCGGCGTGATCCTCACGTGCAAGCACCATGATGGGTTCTGCTTGTGGCCGTCGGCCTACACCAGGCACTCCGTGGCCTCCTCCCCATGGAAGGGTGGGAAGGGCGACCTTGTGCGCGAGGTGTCTGACGCGGCGGCGCGTCACGGCCTGAAGTTCGGCGTGTACCTGTCTCCCTGGGACATGACCGAGCCGACGTATGGCCAGGGCGAGGCCTACAACGACTTTTATATCAACCAGCTCATCGAGCTGCTCACCCACTACGGACCCGTCTTCTCTGTGTGGCTGGACGGCGCGTGCGGCGAGGGTCCCAACGGCAAGGTGCAGGTCTATGACTGGCAGCGCATCTATGACACGGTTCGCGCGCTGGCACCCGAGGCGGTTATCTCCGTGTGTGGCCCGGACGTGCGCTGGTGTGGCAACGAGGCGGGTTCCGTTCGAGCCAACGAATGGTCGGTTGTTCCCGCTTCTCTGCGCGAGGCCGAACGCACCGCAGAAAAGTCGCAGAAGGCCGACGACGGCGAGTTCTCCCGACAGGTGGCCTCCGGCGACGAGGACCTGGGGTCGCGCGAGGCCTTGGCGGACTACTCCGGTCCCCTGGCGTGGTACCCCGCGGAGGTCAACACCTCGACGCGCACAGGCTGGTTCCACCACGACATCGAAGACTCCCAGGTGCGCAGCGTCGATGAGTTGTTCTCGATCTGGAAGGGTTCGGTCGGCGGCAACGCGACCTTCCTCTTGAACGTTCCCCCGAACCGCGACGGCCTTCTCGCAGATGCCGACGTGCAGGTCCTTGCACGCCTCGGCGAAAAGATCGCGGACTTCCGCGCGCGCCGCGTCGACGCCTCCCGCGAGGACGAGGGTAACGTCGTCACGCTACGCTTCGACGCGCCGCGCACGGTGGGCGCCGTGGTGCTTGAGGAGGACATCGCGCAGGGCCAGCGCATCGACGAGGCCGTGGTGAGCGCGTGCGTGGAGGGCAGCCCTGAGCAGGAGATCGCTCGCGTTCATTGCGTGGGCTACCGTCGCATTATTACCCTGGATAAGCCCGTGACCGCCACCCGGGTGCGGGTGACGGTCACGACAAGCAGGCAGGGCTTCTACCTGGCGGATGTCTACGCGGTTCGGGCCTGAGCCTCAGCGCGGCGTGTTCGCCGCCGTGCGCACGACGATCTGGGACGTGTCCTCGGTCAGGTACAGCTCGTCGTGGGGCGTCAGGCGGATGCGTTCGAGTTCCATCGGGCTGAGGTCGGCGGCCACGCCGATACCGTAGCCGTCGCGCACTTCGATGACGGCGAGGGCACCGTTGCGGCGGCGCGCCTCCTCGTATTCTTCGAGCAGGGCGTGCGGGAGACGCTCAGCCAGCGCTCGGCGCGCTGCGATGACGCTGCGCAGCTCGTCGTCAGCCTCGGCGACGTCGGCTTGGAACTCGGCCTTGAGGCGCTCAATGTCGGCGGCGATGGCCTGAGCTTCTTCCTTCATCTTCTCCTGCGCGGCGCGTGCGGCCTCGACGCGCTCTTCGGCGTCCACCTGGTCGTTTTCGAGCTTGGCCAGGCGGCGATCCATCTGTGCGATCTCGTGTTCCATGGCGGAAATGTCGCGCAGGGGCACCTGGTTGTTGTCGATGCGGCTCTGCTGGCGCTTGCGGCGCTCGCTCACCTTGGCGATCTCGTCCTCGATGCGGGTCACCTCGCGGGTGGTGTCCGCGATGAGGGCGCTCTGAGTGATGGCGGCGCGCTGCAGGTCGGCGACGCGGCCCGCGAACTCGCGCACGGTCGCGTGCGCGGGGTGGGAGTCGCGCTTGTGGCGCAGCGCCGATTCCTTCTGGTCAAGCTTCTGGAGCTCGAGAAGGTCGAGCTGGTCGGTGTGCGTCGCTTTCACGCTAGTTCTCCCTGGGTGACTCGGTAGCTGGTCCATGGCTCGGTGACAATCGTAGAGACTTCGACGCGAAGTTCCACTTTAGAAGCGCTGGCCGCCGCCCGGATACGGCGGGCAAGAACGGGTAGCCACGGGGATTCTGTCGCCCAGTGGGAACCGCACAGCAGCGCGGGGCGTCCGCCCTCGAGGTGCTCGGAGGCTGGGTGGTGACGCAGGTCGGCCGTGAGGTACACGTCAACGTCGGCGGCGCGCGCCGCGTCCAATGCGCTGTCCCCCGCGCCACCCAGGACGGCGACCCGGGACACGGCCATGGCCTCGTCCCCTCCGACGAGGAGGCCGGTGGGGCCGGCGGGGAGCACGGAGGCGACGTGGTCGGCGAAGGCCCCGAGCGTCGTGGGTTCGACGGTCCCGACGCGCCCCAGGCCGATCTCGTGTCCCTCGGCGTCAACGCCGCAGGGTTCGAGCGGTACGGTGTCGCGCAGGCCGATGAGGTCGGCGAGTGCCGTGGCAACGCCCTCGCAGGCGACGTCGGCGTTCGTGTGCGCGTTAAAGAGGGAGACACCCGCACGGATCAGCCGCGTCACGACTGCTCCCTTCGGGTCGGTGACCGGCAGGAAGGACGCTCCGCGCAGGAGCAGCGGGTGGTGCGTGATCACCATGTCGTAGGGATGTCCGTCACTATCCGGTCCGACGACGGCCTGCTCGGCGATGGCGGCGGTCGGGTCGAGGGCCAGGAGAAGAGAGCGTACGGGGGCGTCCGGGTCGCCGACGATCAGGCCGACGCGATCCCAGGATTGCGCCGTGGCTTGCGGGTACCAGGACTCCATGAGGGCCATGAGGTCGCCGACGCGCCACGAGGCCTGGGCTGAGTCGGGGGCGTCGGGTTCGGAAGAATGAGAGGACAATCGCATGCGATAAGCATACCGGACCCCCAACAAGCAAGGGACCCTGCCCGCGACTATGATCACATCCGTGCAGATTTTGAGTCTCCTCGACCAAGGGTTGGTCGATTATTCGCAGGTTGATGCGCTCCAGCGCTCCCTGCACGAGGAGGTCCTCGCAGGCGGCGAGGACACGCTGATCGTTTCCCAGTTCACGCCCACGTGGACGGCCGGGCGCCACACGAAGCCCCAGGACATCCCCTTGACGACCATTCCCGTGATCCGCACGGACCGCGCGGGGTCGGCGACCTGGCACGGGCCGGGTCAGCTCGTCGTCTACCCCGTCGTGCACCTGAAGGAACCGGTCGATCTCGTCCAGTGGATCCGCGCGGTCGAGGCCTCGGTCATCGGCACGGTGCGTGAGGCCTGGGGCCTGCCCGTCCACCGCATCGAAGGACGCGCGGGAGTGTGGCTCACCGAGGAGGGACGCCGCGACCGCAAGATCTGCGCGATTGGCCTGAAGGTCGCGCGCGGCGCGACCCTGCACGGCGTCGCCCTGAACGTGGACATCGACCCGGCCCATGCCTTCGAGGGGATCATTCCCTGCGGCCTGACCGACGCGGACGTGACCTCCCTGTCCTGGGAGGGAATCCACACGACCGTCGCCGAGGCCGCGACCCAGCTCATCCCACGCATGGTGGAGCGCATCGCTCCCTGTCTGGCAACCCCGCCCGCTACTGTTTCCTACACGACGAGGTCAACGCTATGAGTACACTGCCCGATCCCGAGGGCCGCAAGCTGCTGCGCATCGAGGTGCGCAACTCGCAAACGCCGATCGAGAAGAAGCCCGAGTGGATTCGCACGACCGCGAAGGCCGGCGAGAATTACCAGGACATGCGTTCACTCTCGCATGCGAAGGGCCTGCACACGGTGTGCGCCGAGGCCGGGTGCCCCAACATCTACGAGTGCTGGCAGGACCGCGAGGCAACGTTCCTCCTGGGTGGTGCGCTGTGCACGCGCCGCTGCGATTTCTGCGACATCGCGACGGGGCGTCCCACCGAATACGACAAGGACGAGCCGCGTCGTATCGCCGAGTCTGTGCGCGACCTCGATCTGCGCTACGTGACGATCACGGGCGTGACCCGCGATGACCTGCCCGACGGTGCCGCGTGGCTGTATGCCGAGACGTGCCGTCTGATCCACGAACTCAACCCGGGCACGGGTGTGGAGCTCCTCGTCGATGACTTCCGCGGTCAGGCTGACTCCATCGACATGGTTGTGGAGGCTGGCCCGCAGGTTTTCGCGCACAACTTGGAGACGGTACCGCGTATTTTCAAGAAGATTCGTCCGGCCTTCAACTATGATCGCTCGCTCGCGATGATCAAGCGCGCCCACGACGGCGGCATGGTCACCAAGTCGAATCTGATCCTGGGCATGGGCGAGACGCGCGAGGAGATCAGCGCGGCGATGCGCGACCTGCACGAGTCGGGCTGCGATCTGCTGACGCTCACGCAGTACCTGCGTCCCTCTCCCCTGCACCACCCGATTGACCGCTGGGTGCACCCCGAGGAGTTCGTGGAGATGGCCGCCGAGGCCGAGGAGATGGGCTTCGCTGGTGTCATGGCTGGCCCCCTTGTGCGTTCCTCGTACCGTGCGGGCCTGCTGTGGGCGAAGGGCATGCGTGCCCGCGGCTTCGAGATCCCCGAGCAGCTGCAACACATCGCGAACTCCGGCTCGACGCTGCAGGAGGCCGGGTCGGTGCTGGCTCGCCTGAAGGAACGCTCGGAGCGTCACGCGGCCATGGCCGCCGCGAAGGCCGCCGCGGCCTCGTGACCCCCGACTATTCGCCCGCGCGGGCTCTGCTGGCCTCAGCGCGCCGCCACCCTGAGCGGCTCTCCCTGGTCGACGCGGTGACGGGCGAGGAATGGAGCGTGCGTGAGGCGGTCGACACGGTCGCTCGCCTGGCTCGTGCCTTCGCGGAGGCGGGCATCGGTGAGGGCACGCGCGTGGCTGTCATCGGTGCAAATTCTCCGTGGCACTACATCGTGCACGTCGCGGCCTCGTGGCTGCGCGCGGTGACGGTTCCGCTCTCCCCGCGCATGCCCGCCTCCGCGCTCGCGTCGATGTGCGCGCAGGTGGGGGCCTCGTGGGTCTTTCACGACGAGGCCTCCTCCCCCACTGCGCTCGCCCTGGCTTCCACGGGCTTGCACCGGGCGTCGTTTGGCGACCTGGCTGCCTGGGTGGATCACGCGACGCCGATGCGCACCGCGCCCGCGCGCTGCGGGAGCGAGCTGGCGGCCGTCCTGTTCACGTCAGGGTCGACGGGCACGCCTCGTCCCGTTGAGCTGACCCACGAGGTCATGTGGTGGGGGTCGACGAATTTTCGTGAGGGCTTCGACTACGCGCCGACCTCGTCGGTCGTGGGCGTGTGCGCGCCCGTCAGCCATATCGGCGGCTTCAACGGCACGTCGATGGACGTGTGGACGCACGGTGGGACGCTGGTGACGTTGGGTTTCCCGGGTTCCTTTGACACGCGCGGCGTGCTGGACGCGATTGGGCGCTATCGGATCTCGATGATGTTTGCTGTGCCCGCGATTGTGCGCGCCCTCGTCGAGGAGTTCGAGCGCGGCGGAGGGGACCTGTCCTCGTGGGTGCGCCCGCTGATCGGCGGTGACGCGATGACGGCGGACCTGGCGGACACGATGCGAGCGGTCGGCCTGTCCCCCATCCACGTGTGGGGCATGACGGAGACGTCGGGGGCCGGAACGGTCGCGACGCCCGACTGCGGCGCGCCCGCCGGGTCACTGGGCGTTCCCTTCCCCTACGTGGACCTGCGGGTGATGGCCACCCCCGAGCACGAGGCCGACGCAGGCGAGATGGGCGAGATCTGGGTGCGAGGCCCCGGCGTCGTGAGCGGCGAGGAGTGGCTGCACACCGGCGACCTTGCTACGCGCGACGAGGACGGCTGGCTACACCTGGTGGGACGAGCCCACCGCATGATCAACACGGCTGGGGAACTCGTCGCTCCCCCCACCGTCGAGCGCGCGCTGCGAACCCTGGACACGGTGTCCGATGCCCTCGTCGTGGGGCTGCCGGACGAGCGCTGGGGGCAAATCGTCGCCGCGCTCATCGTGCCCTCACCCGCGGGCCGCGCCCAAGCCTCGTCGATGAACGCCGCAGCACTGTCGGAGGCCCTGAGCGATGCGCTGGCGCCCTGGGAGAAGGTGCGTCGGATTGCGGTCGTGGACGAGCTGCCGACGACGCCCACGGGCAAGCCCGATCCCCTTGCGGCTGCTGAGATTGTGGCGGTGTCAAGACACTAGAGACGAGTGCGCGCGACCTCACAATTTATATGCGCCACATTTAGGTAAGATTAGCCTTGCTTTATCAAAGGAGATCTTATGTCCCGCCATCGCATCGTCATCATCGGCTCCGGTTTCGCAGGCCTCACGGCTGCTCGTCGACTGAAGAAGGTCGACGCCGATATCACCATCCTGGCTCGCACGTCGCACCACCTGTTCCAACCTCTGCTCTACCAGGTGGCCACGGGCATCCTCTCCGAGGGCGACATCGCCCCCACCACGCGCGAAATCCTGCGCCGTCAGAAGAACGTCACGGTCTTGCAGGCTCTCGTCGAGGAAATCGACGTCGAAGCGCGCGTCGTCAAGTGGCGCAACCACAACAAGTACGAGCAGACCGAATACGACACGCTGATCGTCGCGGCGGGCGCCGGCCAGTCTTACTTCGGCAACGACCACTTCGCGGTGTTCGCACCGGGCATGAAGACCATCGACGACGCGCTCGAGCTACGCGCCCGTATTTTCGGCGCGTTCGAGCTGGCCGAGATTGAGACCGACCCTGCCCTGGTGGGCAAGCTCCTCACCTTCGTCGTCGTGGGCGCGGGTCCGACGGGCGTCGAGATGGCCGGACAGATCCGCGAGCTCGCCTCTCACACGCTGAAGGGCGAGTTCCGCAACATCGATCCGACGAAGGCGCGCGTCATCCTGGTGGACGGTGCCGAGCACCCACTCCCCCCGTTCGGCGAGAAGCTCGGCCACAAGACCGAGGAGGCCCTGGCCAAGCTCGGCGTCGAGATGAAGATGAACGCGTTCGTGACCGACGTGGATGCCGAGGGCGTGACCCTGAAGTACAAGTCCGGCGAGGAGGAACGGATCGAGTCCGTGTGCAAGGTGTGGGCTGCGGGCGTGTCCGCGAGTCCGCTGGGCCGGGCGCTCGGCGAGGCGACGGGCGCCGAGGTGGACCGCGCGGGCCGCGTCACCGTCAACAAGGACCTGACTCTCCCGGGTCACCCCGAGATCTTCGTGCTGGGTGACATGATGGCCTTCCCGGGCGTGCCGGGCGTCGCGCAGGGCGCGATCCAGTCCGCGCGCTTTGCCGCCGACACGATCGCGGCCCGCCTGGCCGGTCGCGCCCCGAAGGCCACCGAGTTCGTCTACAACGACAAGGGCTCGATGGCGACGATCGCGCGTTTCAAGGCGGTCGTGAAGATGGGTAACACGAAGATGACGGGCTTCACCGCGTGGGTGGCCTGGTGCTTCCTGCACCTGCTCTACATCGTCAGCTTCAAGTCGCAGGTGGGCACGCTGGTCAGCTGGTTCTTTAGCTTCATGTCCAGCGCACGCCCCCAGCGCACGACCACGAACCAGCAGCTGGTGGGCCGCCTGGCCATGGAGCAGCTCGGGGCGGGTGCCTCCGGCAAGCTCGTCGCCGGCGAGGACGTCGTCGAGGAGCGCATCCACGAGGCCTGAGCACCTCACGCTCTAACGGTCGATTCTGGCGCGCGTTCGGGCACAGCAAGCGCGCGCTGACAAACAGGCAGACAGGCACGGTGTGGGGCCGGAAGCAAGAGCTTCCGGCCCCACACCTACGCGAAGAACGCTAGCTCTTTCAGCTCTGCTTCACTAGGACTGTCAAACCTTGTAATATACAATTTGACTCATGGTTGATCCTGTAGCAACTCCACTAATTAACGTCGGTGTCGCACTGACCTCAATGCTGCTTAACGCCACCCAGCAGCAACAGGCAGCAACTATCGTAACTGACGCTCGCGATCCCATAACCTTTCTTACTCAGGCGATTCTCGGTCGACGCGGCACGAAGAAAGACATCGAACGTACCGTCCACAAAGATCTAACTTTGCGCATGCGCGAAATGTCCGAACGCTGCCACCGCGACGGTATTAATTCCGATCGACTAGCGAGTCCATGCGCGGAAGTTGAAGATATATTAAACGCTATCGATGATCATGAGCAGCTCCTCGAACAAGCTGTACATGACCCTGACGCTGTTCGCGCGCTCTTTGAAGAACAGGCGCGAAGCAGCAGAATTCAGATAGATGAGCGCCTTGTGCCATATTTCGATGAACTGGTTAAAGCGGTCACTGAGCTTTACGTTACTTATGCTGAGCGATCATCCAACTACGAACAGCTCGCCCTCAAGCAGTTGTTGAAGAGTGACAGAGAGAATCGCGAAACGTGGGCACAGATACACGAGACAATAGCTGATGTCCCACACAAGGTCGCCGAGCTCGTCTCCAGCGAGAGTAAGCCGAGCCGCGTCTTTTTCGGTCGTCGACCGGACGTGGTGACGGAGAACCGGTTTGTCGCGCGTAGCGAGCAAGAGCATTTGAATGCGCTGATCACCAACCCAACGAAACAACCCACGGTCCTGGTGGGCATGCGCGGCTGCGGAAAGACACAGCTTGCCGCCGTTCTCGCAAAGAAGTGTGAAGACTTAAACTGGATCCTCGTCGCATGGGTGAATGCGGGTTCGCCCGAATCCATTACGAGCGACCTGGTCGAACTCGCCAGAGAACTGAAAATTAATATGAGTGACCAGCCCACTGCCGAGACCATTATTCATCGGCTCTTCACCCGTTTGAAATCAGCGGTTCCCTCAGACAGACTCATCGTCTTCGACAACGTCGAGGATATCGACGATCTTCGAGGACTTGTACCGCGCGGCAATGGCTTACGCGTCGTCGCAACCACAACGAACAACACAGGCTGGGAACATCAGGGATGGGACACCATCAAGGTCGGGGTATTTAATCGAGACGAATCGATCAAATACCTCCTCACGGCCACCGAATCCACTGATCGCGACGCCGCGGATGCGTTAGCTGATCGCCTCGGCGACTTGCCTCTCGCCATTGCTCAGGCAGCGGCAACAGCCCACAACGAACGCTGGACACTCCAGTATTACTTCAAGTGTTTGGAGGAATACGATCTCGCGCGTGTCATCCACCCCGTTCGGGGGGATTCATACACGCAAGGCGTCGCCAGCGCACTTGCACTGGCCGTCGATACCGCGATAAAGCACCTTGTACGCGGGACACCTGGCACAGCGCGCCGTCAGCTCGGCGCGCTCGCCGTCCTTGCCGAGTCGGGCGTACCGACGCGGTGGCTCGATCCCCTTTGGGACCCACGGAATGAAGCCGAGCTCCTTGAAGCGGACCGAGATGTGGCTGAAGACGCGCACCGGACACTAGCCGAACTCATCGACAGATCTCTCGTTCAGCAGACAACCCGCGACCAACGCACAACCATGCTGCACCGCCTCCTAGCTCGGACCCTCAGGGAAGAATGGACCGAAACACAAGAGGACGACCTCTACGATCACGCAGCATATTATCTAACAACTGTCAACGATCCTCCCACCAGGACTGCTTGTTCAAACAACCAGCATGACGTTGGTCAGCATAGCCGCGACAATATGAAAGCACTCGGAACGCGTGCGCATCCCAATTCCGATGAACTGCATTCAGTCCAGGAGAAAACACTGGAACAGATTCGAGATGGCCTGATACAGATATCAGATCTTAGCCAGTTCGAAGCAGAGCTTCGGTTGACAAAGACCGAAATCATCGAACAACTGCACGCAATCTCTGTCCAAAAACACTCCCAGGCTCAACTCCACCGTCCTGATGTAGCAAGAGTCCTTTCCGACACCCTCGAAGACATTAGCTATCTGGAAATGCCTCACGAGGCACAGAAACTAGCTACTGCAGTTGAATACGTGTGTGCAACGGGACAGAGGGACTGTAACCTCATCCCTATAATTCAAAAAAACTATGCACTTGTTATGCAACGTGCCGGAAGGGTCCATGAAGCAGTTAACCGTTTTGAAAGCCTTCTGAAGGAAGATCAAGAGAAGGCCCGTTCACATTTCAGCATCACACTCACCATGCGGAGTAATCTCGCGTTTGCTTACCAAAACTCCGGACAAACAGCCAGAGCGATTACGAGGCTCGAGGAGATCTTACACGAAGATCTCACCGGCATTTCTCACGACTCGGAGATTCCCCTTATTATACTTAATAGTCTTGCGCTAGCGTACCAGAATGATGGAAGACTTTATGATTCAATTCCTCTTTTGGAACAAAACTTGCGCTCCTATGTGACGCTGTTGGGCAACGAGCACCATCATACTCAGATAGCACGAAATAACCTCGCCTATGCTTACAGAGAGCTTGGGCGCTTTGATGATTCTCTTCGCGAGTTTGAAATAGCTCTAAGTATCCTCAAGCGGTACCAGCAAAACCACCAGCACACGTTGGTAGTCACAGAGAACTATGCCCTCACACTCCGCGACAAGGCTAGAAAAGAAAACGACAAAGAAGCCATCACAACTGCCATCAACACTTTGCGAGATTGCCTCAAGCGTCACATTGACTTGCTTTCGCAAGAACATCCTCACACACTCACAGCGCGTAACAACCTAGCCGACGCGTTGCTAGATGCTGGACGCGCCGAAGAGTCAATCGAACTGCACAGCTTTAACTTGAGGGAGCACGTTCGCGTTCTCGGGCCGCTCCACCCCTACAGCTTGACCATCATCAACAACCTCGCATCAGCTCTATTTATAAGATGTAGGTTCTCAGAATCTATCTGTCTCCTGAAATGTTGCATACGCGAGTACCGCCGTATTCTCGGCCCGGACCACCATGAGGCCCTCGTTGTTCGTAACACCCTTGCAGCCGTCTATAGAGAATCAGGGAACTATAAAGGGGCACTGGACGCGAATCAACTCAATCTTAGCGAGTGCCAGCGACTCCTTTCACCCGACGCCCCCCAGTTCATACGCGTGCTGAATAACCTCGCCCTAACGTACGACAGAATGGATAAGCGCGAGGACGCAATAACTGAGTTCGATAGGATTCTTAAGAAGTATACTGCCTGTTACGGTAAGGACCACATTCTCGTTACCACTGTCCAGAGTATGCGCGATGCGTTCACTGCCGATATAGCCCGCTTCGAGTAAGACGATTCCTCAACCGCGATGCAAGTGACAGAGATCGAAAGCGGCTCTTCCGAGTTGAGTGTGGGTGGGCGGTGTCATAGGGTGTAAGCAATTTTCGTGTAGCGGTGATGCTGTTTGGAGGTTGGTTATGGGGCTCTTCAGAGTTGAGTGTGGGTGGAGGCGTCTAGGCTTCCTGCGATGAGGAGCATTCGGAGTTGGTAGTTGGTGAGGTTGCGGTAGCCTCTGGCGGTGCGTCTTCCTAGTTCGATAATGTCCGTTGATGGCTTCGGTGCGGTGCGTTGCTGGCTTCGCCTGTGTCGAAGTAGGCCAAGAATGCGTCCTTCCATTTGCGTAGGGTCCGGCCCAGGCGAGCGATTTCGGGGATGGGACAGGCTGGTAGGCGCTTAATGAGACGGGCGGCCAGGCGTTGGCCTTGGGCGGGTGTGTCTTGATGGAAGACCTCGCGCACTTGCTGGGTGAGCAAGTAAGCGACTTCGACACTGATATGCGCCTCATCTGCCATGAAGGCCTCACGGAGTCGTTGTTGTTGGCGTGGGGTGAGCTTGCGTGTGTGAGGCGCGCAAAAGATTGCGGATCTGATAGAGAGGATCACCCTTGCGTCCACGGTGACCGGTCGTGTCTTGCTGGACGCGGCGACGCACCTCACCTGGAGCGTCGCCAGCGAGCTTGACGATGTGAAAGGCATCGAGCACGCTGGTTGCGTCTTGGAGTTGATCGTCGATGGCGTTCTTGCTGTCCCTGGAAGGGATCCAGTGTCGCGATTTGCACCCCTGCACGGAAGTCTTCTCCGCGCTCTTCTAGCCAGTTCTTGTACACGGTGCCAGACCTGCCTGGGACCAGGTCCAACAACCTTGCCGCGGGATGCTCCTCCCCTCGCGTCAGGTCTACGATGCCGGTGAGTTCACGTGGGCCCCGGCGGCGTCGGTCCTGGTGGTGCCATACGTGCTCATCAACTCCCAATACCTGCACGCCTGCGAACCGGGCGGGGTCATCAGATGCGGCTTGCAGGCACGGCTTGATGTGGGACCACACGGTATTCCACGTGGTTGCCCGTTGTCGAGCCAATCCTGCAATGGTGGCTCCCTCCAATCAGCCCACACCCAGGGCACCCAGCAAGGCAATCACAGGACTCTATGTCGTGCACCAGAGCATCTGGGGTGCGAGCCACGCTCATCAGATGGAAGCCCTCCAAACCGACGAGCAGATCACACCGATCACAACGATCAAGCGACGCAGAGCAGCAGCAGGTAGGGTGAGACATTGTCGAGGCCCCTTGACCACAGCCGGGGGTAGAAGTCCGCTCATCATCAAAGACCTCGACCTCTACCCGCAACCCCCGACCAACACCCACTCGCCCACACTCAACTCAGAAGAACCGGATTCCCGATACCAGTTATCGGCGCAGCTGCACGTAGGCAGGTTACTTGCACCTGTGGGGTTGTCTGCAACAATCGCAGCAATGGGGCCTTCCGCAAACCACACTACCCGGACCCTCATCCGCGAAGAATTGTTCAATCACACCGCGTATGAGGTTCAGATTGCCGTCACGTTCGTCCCAGCTGCAACAAGTTTTCTCCGGTTGTCATTCCCGCCTGTTGTAACAAGTACACTGTGCGCATGAACACAGCGATGGCAG
>NZ_ALCA01000042.1 GCF_000278725.1 Actinomyces sp. ICM47
CCACCAGCCCCTACACGCGCCTGGCGCACGGACGCGCCGCCTTCACCCGCTCCCACGGAGCGCCCGCCCAGGACGAGCTGCACATCCTCAAGTCCGCCGCGCGCGCGACCGCCAAGCACATGGAGGCCTCGCTCTCCATCCCCACGGCCACCTCCCAGCGTCAGATTCCCGCCAAGCTCCTCATCGAAAACCGCGCCCTGATCAACGCGCACCTGGCGCGCACCGTCGGCGGCAAGGTCTCCTTCACACACCTCATCGGCTACGCGCTGGTCGAGGCGCTGTGCGAGATGCCCGACCTGAACGTGCGCTACACGCTTGAGGGCGGCAAGCCCGCCGTTGAGCAGCTCGCGCACATCGGCTTCGGCCTGGCCATCGACGTGGCTGACGCGCAGGGGAACCACTCCCTGAAGGTCCCCGTCATCCACGACGCCGACACGCTGACCTTCTCCGAGTTCGTTGATGCCTACCAGGACCTGGTTGCACGCGCCCGCAACGCGACGCTGACGACCGCCGACTTCCAGGGGGCCTCCGTCACCCTCACCAACCCCGGGACGCTGGGCACCACCACCTCCGTGCCGCGCCTCATGGTCGGCCAGGGGCTCATCATCGGCGTGGGTGCCACCGACTACCCGGCGGAATTCCGCGGCGTCTCCCCCAAGCGCCTGGCCAGCCTCGGCATCGGCAAGACGATGTACTTCTCCTCCACCTACGACCACCGCATCATCCAGGGCGCCGCCTCCGGGCGCCTCCTGGGCCTGGTCGACGCGAAGCTGTCGGGCCGCGACGGCTTCTACGAGCGCGTCTTCACGTCCATGCACGTGCCCACGCGCCCCTACTCGTGGGAAGCCGACTACGAATACGACCCCGAGCGCGAAAAGGGTAAGCCCGCGCGCATCGCGGAGATCATCCACGCCTACCGCTCGCGCGGCCACCTGGCCGCCGACACGGACCCGCTGGCCTACCGCGTGCGCCGCCACCCCGACCTGGACATCGAGTCCTACGGCCTGAGCGTGTGGGACCTGGACCGCCCCTTCCCCACCGGAGGCTTCGGCGGCTCCGACCAGATGCTGCTGCGCGACATCCTCACGCGCCTGCACGACACCTACACGCGCACGGTCGGCATCGAATACATGCACATCCAGGACCCCGAGCAGCGCGCCTGGGTCCAGCACCGCATCGAGCGCCCCTATAAGGCTCCCTCCCCCGAGGCGCAGCGCCACATCCTGGACACCCTCATCCGTGCCGAAGCCTTCGAGGAGTTCCTGCAGACCAAGTTCATGGGACAAAAGCGCTTCTCGCTCGAGGGCGGCGAGTCCCTGATCCCCCTGCTCGACCACATCCTGGCCGACTCGGCGCGCACCGGCATCCATGAGGTCGCCATCGGCATGGCGCACCGCGGCCGACTCAACGTCCTGGCGAACATCGCCGGCAAGTCGTATGCGCAGATCTTCGACGAGTTCGAGGGCAACTACATGCCCAACTCCGTTCAGGGTTCCGGCGACGTCAAGTACCACCTGGGCACCTGGGGCGTATACTCCCTCGACGACGGCCTGGCCACGAAGGTCTACATGGGCGCTAACCCCTCGCACTTGGAGGCCGCAGACGGCGTCCTGGAGGGCATCGTGCGCGCCAAGCAGGAGCACCTGGGCGACCCGGACCTGCCGATCATCCCGATCCTCATCCACGGCGACGCGGCCTTCATCGGCCAGGGCGTCGTCCAGGAGACCCTCAACCTCTCCCAGCTTGAGGGCTACAAGACCGGCGGCACGATCCACATCATCGTCAACAACCAGATCGGTTTCACGACCGGCCCGACGCAGGGGCGCTCGACCGGCTACGCGACCGACCTGGCCAAGGGCCTACAGGTACCGATCCTGCACGTGAACGCGGACGACCCCGAGGCCGTCATCCGCTGCGCGCACCTGGCCTTCGAGTACCGCAACGCCTTCCACAAGGACGTCATCATCGACATGGTGTGCTACCGTCGCCGCGGCCACAACGAGGGCGACGACCCGTCGATGACTCAGCCCGTCATGTACTCGCTCATCGACCGCATCCCCTCCACGCGCGCCGTGTACATCCGCGGCCTCGTGGGCCGCGGTCAGCTCACCGAGGACGAGGCCCGCCAGTCCATCGCCCAGTACGAGGCGGAACTGGGGCGCATCCTGGATGAAACCCGCGCGGGCGGTGCCTCCTCGGTGTCCGAGGTGAACCCGGGTAGTCGCACGCACGACCCGGCGCTGACCGCCGGCGTCGGCGAGGCCGGTGAGTCTCGCGACGAGGAGTGGACCATGCCGGAATCGCAGATGCCCGGCATCGGCATGATGATCGGCTGGACGTCAGCGGCCCCCGCCGAGCAGCTGCGCCGCATCGGCCGCGCCCACGTCCGCTTCCCCGACGGCTTCGAACCCCATCCGAAGCTGCGTCAGCTGTGCGAGCGCCGCCTCGAGATGGCGCTGGGCAACAAGCCCATCGACTGGGGCTTCGCGGAACTCCTGGCGTTTGGCACCCTGCTCATGGAGGGCACCGGCGTGCGACTGTCCGGCGAGGACGTGGCCCGCGCGACCTTCGTCCAGCGCCATGCGGTTCTGCACGACGCTTCCAACGGCCGCGAGTTCACTCCCCTGCGATTCCTCACGGAAAACCAGGCGCGCTTCGACGTGTGGAACTCGCCGCTGAGCGAATACGGCGTGCTGGCCTTCGACTACGGCTACTCGCTGGAGAGCCCCGAGACCCTCACCATCTGGGAGGCACAGTTCGGCGACTTCGCGAACGGCGCTCAGACGGTCATCGACGAGTTCGTCTGCTCAGCAGAGCAGAAGTGGGGCCAGCGTTCCTCGCTGGTCATGCTCCTGCCTCACGGCTACGAGGGCCAGGGCCCCGACCACTCGAGCGCACGCATCGAGCGCTACCTGCAGCTGGCCGCTCAGGACAACATGTGGATCGTCCAGCCCTCCACGCCGGCGAATTACTTCCACATGCTGCGCACCCAGGCCTACAAGCGCCCGCGCAAGCCGCTCATCGCGTTCACGCCCAAGCAGCTGCTGCGCCTGTCTGCCGCTGCCTCGCACATCGACGAGTTCACCTCGGGTTCCTTCCAGCCCGTCATCGGCGACACCACGATCACCGACCCGTCGGCGGTCACCCGCGTCCTGCTGTGCACGGGTCGCCTGTACTACGACCTCGCCAAGGAGCGCGCACACCGCGGTGACACGTCGACCGCGATTATCCGCCTGGAGCAGCTCTACCCGCTGCCCGAGGCCGAGCTGGCCGAGGCCCTGGCCCAGTACCCGAATGCGACAGTGGCGTGGGTGCAGGACGAGCCACGTAACCAGGGTGCCTGGCCGCACCTGGCACTCAACCTGTTCCCGTCGCTCGGACGCCCCGTGCGCCTGGTGTCGCGCCCCGAATCCGCGACGACGGCAGCCGGACGTGCCTCGCTTCACAAGGAGCAAGCAGCTACCCTTATTGCGCAGGCCTTCGAAGGCTAGCGACCTCCCTGCGCGCGCCCGG
>NZ_ALCA01000043.1 GCF_000278725.1 Actinomyces sp. ICM47
GATGTGGCAGGGGCGCGGGACCGTGGTGGTCTCGCGCCCCTGCCTGGGGTTACCTGGTGTCAGTCGTGGTACCCGTTAGCCGTCCCGGCGTTCGCGGCGGCGCTTGGCGCCGATGGCCAGTGCGCCGGCTGGAACCTCGACACTAACAATGTAGGCCCGCAGGGCACAGGAACACTGAAGCGACCACGGCCTCGTCCCCTACGAGGCCTGCTCCGAGGAGAGGTGACCGCCGTCCATCGCGAAGGTGCGGTCCGCGTAGCGGCGTGCCTCGGGTTCATGGGTGACGATCAGGACGGCTGCTCCCCCATCGGCTGCCTCGCGCAGGAGGCGTAGGACGGTGGTCGCGTTCTCGGCATCCAGGCCGGCCGTCGGCTCGTCGGCCAGGACGATGCTCGGGTTCATGAGGAGCGCGCGGGCCACGGCGACGCGGCGCAGCTCGCCGCCGGACAACTCATTGGGGCGTGCGTCCGCCAGATCGGACAGCCCCACGGCACCCAAGAGTTCCTCGGCACGCGAGCGCGGCGGCTCGGCCTTGGCATAAAGCACGGAAGGCAGCAGCACGTTCTCGAGCACGCTCAAGCTGCGCAGCGCCGTGTGCCCCTGCGGGATCAGACCGATGCGCTCGTTACGCAAGCGCGAGCGTTCCTCGTCGCGCATCGCGTACAGGTCCGCTTCCCCCAGCCGAACCGTGCCGGCCGTGGGCGGGAGCATGCCGGCAAGCATGGACAGCAGCGTGCTCTTACCGCTACCCGAATGCCCGGTGATGACGGTCAACTGCCCCGCCTCCAGGGCAAGGTCGAGCGGTGCCACCGCAGTAAACAGACGGCTCCCCTTGCGGGCACGAGGGAAATCCTTCGTGAGGGAGGTCGCTTCAATGAGCATGTCACTCGCCTTCCTTGAGTAGGGCGCTGGCATCCGCCGTATTCAGGGCGCGCAGCGCTATCCACGACGATACGAGGGCGACCAGACCCATCGCGGCCACAGCCCCCGCCGCCAGGCCGGCGATCACGGGGAGGGAGGGGATCAGGAACCCCAGGCCGATTGTTTGTCTCACGAGCCCGGAGAAGGAGGTGATGAGAACCCCCGAGACGAGGACGCCCAGGCCCGCGCCGACCGCGTTCACTGCCACGGCCTCGGACACGACGATCCGCGACACCTGACCCTTGTGCGCACCTAGAGCGATGAGCGTGCCGAACTCGCGTTTACGCTCGACGATCATCATGACGAAGATCAGCGTGATCATCGCCAGGCCCACGCCCCACACGAGCGCCACCAGCACCGTCACCGTGCGCGAGGTCGCCTCCAGCGAGCGCGCGATGCCGCTGACCATCGTCGTCGAGGTCGTCACGTTCACCCCGGGCACGCTCGCTCGGATGTCGGCGGCGACCGCATCGACGTCGCGGCCGGGCGCAACCCTCACCATGACCGAGGAGATGATGTGGCCAGTGTCGAGGGTCGTGTACTTGTTGAGGCCCTTGTCCAGGGAGGAATCGATGAGGATGCGCGCGGTATCGAAGTTGGCGTACACCGCGTTATCCAGCGTCGATCCGGTGGTGTCGAATTGGGCGACGACGCGCAGCTTGTTGCCGAACAGCGAGAAGTTCTCCGGGTCCGCCACGCCGACGTTCGCGCCGACGATGACCTCCATGTCGCCGAGGTCCAAGGCCCCCACCGTGTCAGAGATCCACGGCTGGATGGTGAAGTCCGTCGCCGGGTCGAATGCGATGACCTGGTAGCGTCCCGAGCAGCACGAGGCGCGGGCGGTTGCCAGGAAAAGCTGGGCGGACGCGGCCTCGACACCGTCGATGGCGGCGACCTGGTCGCGGGTGGCCTCGTCCATGTAGAAGTAGGAGGGTTCGGCACCCACCAGGAACGCCTGCGGGTCAAAGTCATCAGCGTCCGCGGGCGTCACCATGATGTCCGCGCCAAGGCGCGACTCAACGGTGCGCAGGCCCCGGTCAATACCCGAGACCAGCATGGTCCCGCCGAACATCGCCATCGTCATGAGCATTGAGAAGACCACGAGGGTCCCCGTGCGCACCGGGTAGCCGCGCAGGTTCATCCAGGGCAGTCGCGCGAGCGAAAGCATGTGTGTCCTCCTGTCGTGCGCCTAGATCGGCGCGAGCTTGTTTCCCTGCGCGGCGCGGCTCACCCGCGCCAACGCGAGGCGGGTCCCGGCCACGCCGAAGGCTACCAGCAGGGCGACGGTCATGAGCGCAAGGGGAGCCGACCTGGCCGGGGTGGTCAGCGCCGCGAGCGCGGGGGCATCGCCGAGCAGGGGCAGGGCGGCGGCTCCGACGACGACGCCCGCGAGCGCGCCCGCCGCGTGGACGATGAGGGATTCGGCGGTCATGACGCGGGCGATGGTCGCGCGTGAGGCTCCGATGGATCGCCAGACGAATATTTCGTGGCGGCGTTCGTTCATGAGGGTGGCTTGGGCGACCATGAGGGCGGCGAGCAGGATCATCCAGGCGACACCGAGGACGCCGAGGAGGACGCTTCGGTGGGCGCTCACGTCCGAGGCTGTGGCTGCGACGGCGACATCGGAGCGCACGGCGGTCACTTTGCGCACGTAGAGGTTGATCCACTCGGTCACTGCGCCGACGTCGCTCGGATTGGTGACCCGCACGAGGGCGACCGTGTAGTCCTGGTCGGGGTTCAGGGAGGCGTAGGTGTCGATGCCGGATTCGGCGGAAGCGGCGATGACCTGGCGCAACGTATCCATGGTGACGAAGACGATGGTGTCCGTGTCGGTGCCGGTTGCTTCCAGGTGTGCGCCGACCGGCCATTGCTTCCCGAAGAGCGTGACCTGGCCGTCCGGATCCTGGCGCACGGCGGCACCGACCGCGACGGTGCCCGTCGGGGGCGCTGCCCCCTCGCCCTCGGCGATCCACGGGGAGATAACGAAGTCGGACGCCGGGTCGTAACCGACGATCCACAGGGGCGTCCCGTCCGGCTGCGTGTCCGCGATGGCGAGCTGGACGGTAACGGCCGAAATGTCCTCGTTGCTGTCCATGCGCGACAGGGCCGCGCGCGGCTGGTCGCATTGGGCGGGGGTGCCGAGCATGCTCAGCTGCCTCTTATCGACCTGGTTCAGGCAGGTCGTCGGGTAGACGACGAGGTCGGCACCAAGCCTGCGCTCGGCCAGGCTCAGCTGTGCGCGCATGCCGTCGAGCGCCACGAGGCCAACAAACACGCACGCCGCCTGGGCGAGCGCGAGCACCAGGATGATCACGGCGCGCACCGGGTGTGCCCGGATGTTCTTGACGGGAACGAGGCGCAGCGTGAGGTCACGCGTCATTGCTGACCTCCGCCGACCTCGGCGATATCGATCCACAGGGCGGGGCGCACCCCGTAGAGGACGTCGACGTTCGCGCCGCTGGGCAGCGGGGCGCCCGCGGTGTCGACGTATTGCGCGGCGAAGGCGTAAGTGCCCGGCGAGCGCAGCCACCAGTCGGCGGTCCCGTCCTCGCTGACGGCCAGGGGGCCCGAGGCCGCGGCCTGGCTGGCGGGTGCCGCACCGATATCGGATCGGTTCGCGCTGCCGCTCAGGTAGACGACGCTCTCCTGCTCGCTCAGCGCGAAGACGCGGTCCTGCGTGGGCGCTCCGCCCGGGGTCCCCGCGATCGACTGGTCCGCGTTCTCGTTGAGGACGGAGGGGATGATTCCCTGCTGGGAGGGAGTGAAGGCCGCGGTGAAGAAGTCCCCGTTCATCCACGCGCGCAGATCAGAGTCAGCCCACGTGACATCCTGGAAGGGCACGTGGTTGTACTGGCGGGCCTCCAGCACGTCGGCGCTGAGGACCAGGAGACGATCATCGAAACGCTCGAGTACGATCCACTGAATCGGCTCGGGCCCGTTCGCCTCGTTCCCATCCTGCTCGAAGGAGCCGAAGTCGATCACGTCCCCCTTGGCCGCCCTCCGGTAGGGCACCGCCGGGTCTTTTTCGACGAGGCCCGCCCCGCGCTGCGCCGCGTCCGCGTAGCCCCCGAGCCCAACGAAGATCGCGTACGCTCCCGAAGTATCCCCGGCCTCGGCCAGGCGCACCGCCTCCGCATAACGCTCCCCGCGCTGATGGTTGTAGACCACGAAACCGAGGGTCAACGCGAGGAGAACCGTCGCAAGTACGACGGCCCCTTTCTTGATGGATGCCTGGGACAGGCGAGCGCGTGTCACCGCTCCAGTATCAGGCCTGAGAGGCCCGATCCTTTTTGAACGTGTGCACCAAGGCCGCGACGCCGCCACCAGCGACGAGCACACTCATGATGCGCACAAACGGCTGGAACACCGTGTGGCAGCGCATCGTCTTCATCATGCACAACGGACAAATGACGCCGGGGATAAAGAAGACGACAATCGCGCCGATCAACGAGAGTGCCTGGAGGGCCAGGCGCACACCTTTATTCTTAACGAAAGCCGCAGTTCCGAAGAACACGACGAGGCCCGCCGAGCTAGCCGCAACACTGTTCTGGCACTGGTGGCACTGCATCCACGAGCCGTCCGGCCTGGGATCGCAGGCCGAGAACACGGTAATTCCTCCGGCGAGGAGCAGGGCGCTCAGGGCTGCGGGCACGAGGGGGATGACGACGTCCTTCTTGGACATGGGTTCATTCCTTAGGGGCAAGCAAGTATTGACGAACTTTATAAAAGTATCATAAGCCTCATTTACGCAGGAACACAACGCTTTTACCCTCGCACGCGACCCGCAACTCAGACATTCAAAGAGCCCCCACGCACCGACCGCACGCACCCCCACCACGCCCCCCGAGGACCTAAGATTGAGACATCCCCCACCAGTGAGGTGTCATCATGAAGAGGATTCACATCCGCTTTGCCCGATGCATCGTCGCATCGGTGACCGCGCTCGCATGCGTCGGTCTCTTCCCCCTCGCAGCCGCAGGTGCCGACGTCGCCGACGTCGCCGACGACGCCGCACAATCCGGCCCA
>NZ_ALCA01000044.1 GCF_000278725.1 Actinomyces sp. ICM47
ACGAGGCAGGCGACGCGGGCGTCTGCGCGGCGGGGGCCGAGGCCTCGGCGCGCTCCTGCTTCTTACGAGCCAGGGCCTCGCGTGCCTCGCGAGCGCCGAAACGACCCGAGGAGGCCTCGGACGACGAAACGGAGGACACCTGGCGCGGCGCTCCCCCACCGGTCATTCCGACCATACCCTGGACGGGACCCGGTGCGGGTGCGGCGGTGGGTGCGGGCACGAGGATACGCCCCACGAGGAGCTCGAGCTGGAGTCGGGGTGAGGTAGCGCCCGTCGTGGCGCGCAGGGCCTCGTCGGTCAGGTCCGCGGCGCGGGAGAGGCCGTGCGGCCCCCAATTCTGGGCCTGTCGCTGCATGCGCTCGAACTGGTCCTGCGGAGTGTCGGCCAGGACATCACGCGCGCCGTCGCCGGCGACTGCGATGATGAGCAGGTCGCGCAGGCGCTGGAGGAGGTCCTCAACGAAGCGGCGCGGGTCGTGGCCGGACTCGACCATGCGCTCGACGACACGGAAGGCCGCAGCGCCGTCACCACCCGCGAGGGCGTCGACGGACTGGTCGAGCAGCGCGGAATCCGTGTACCCGAGCAGCGCCACCGCTGTCTGGTAGGTGACCTGGCCGTCGATCGCGCCGGCCATCAGCTGATCGAGCACCGAGAGGGTGTCTCTCACCGAGCCGCCGCCCGCACGCATGACGAGGGTCAGGACACCCTCTCCCACGCTGATGTGTTCCTCGGCGCACAGGGTCGTCAGATACGGGCCGAGGACGTCCGGCGGGACCAAGCGGAACGGGTAGTGGTGGGTGCGCGAGCGGATCGTGCCGATGACGCGCTCGGGTTCCGTCGTCGCGAAAACAAACTTGACGTGCTCGGGCGGCTCCTCGACGAGCTTGAGCAACGCGTTGAAGCCCTGGTTCGTGACCATGTGGGCCTCGTCGATGATGAAGATCTTGTAGCGGTCGCGCACCGGCGCGAAGGTGGCGCGCTCGCGCAGGTCACGCGCGTCATCGACGCCGCCGTGCGAGGCCGCGTCGATCTCGACGACGTCGAGCGAACCGGGGCCGCCGGTGGCCAGCTCGCGGCAGGATTCGCACTGACCGCACGGGGTATCCGTGGGACCCTGCGCACAGTTCAGACAGCGCGCCAGGATGCGCGCGGACGTTGTCTTGCCGCATCCGCGCGGCCCCGAGAACAGGTACGCGTGCGTGACGCGATTCGCGCGCAGCGCCGCCTTCAGAGGCTCCGTCACGTGCTCCTGCCCGATCACCTGGTCGAAGGTGTCGGGACGATACCGGCGATACAGTGCTGTGGTCACCCTCCAAGCCTAGTTGGTCCCACCGCCGTCTGCGTCCCGCGCCGCGCGTTCCACAGCCGCCCTCAGCGACGAGTCCGTCGCTGAGTATGCGCTCCCCTGCGATCGGTGTGTGGTGTGGTGGGAGAGATGTGGCAGGGGCG
>NZ_ALCA01000045.1 GCF_000278725.1 Actinomyces sp. ICM47
CGGGTGGGGAGCGGCCCTGCATTTATTGGATTCTCGGAATTGTAAGCCGGTCGGGTGGATGATTCTAACGAGTGCCGATCAATGCCGGTAGCGTCGTGTGGGAGGCCCACTGTTCGATGTCAGCGAGCGCGGCACTTGCGCCAGCGCTACGCACTGCCTCGGACTTGGAAGCGAACATCGCGGTATCGACGGCGAGCAGGTTCGAGGCGAGTGTGGCTGTGTCCAGGGAATCCAGCTCGCAACGCGGCGTACGCGTATCCGCAGCGCCCGCCTGCAGCGCGATATCAGCACGGACCAGCAGAGCACCCGACATGTCGTAAGTGTCCGTCTCGCTCAGGGTATCTGTGTTCGAATGCACCTTCGGGAGCGTGGAAGCCGTGCAATCCCACATGGCGACGGCGTCGGAGAGTTCCTTCGACGACGCAAGATCACTGCCCGACAGAGTGAACGTTGAGGAAATCGAGGACTCGTTGTACGACTCGATATCCCAGCTCTGCACGCCCTTGGAGGAGACAGTGTTCACGCGGTCGTTGACAGCCGAAGCTTGGCTATTGCCCGCGTTGACATCGATCCCGTAGGCGCGCGCGATGGACACAGCATCGGCATAGCGGCCCAGCGCGGAGGCAGCCAGCGTGCGCGCCTTGTCGGATTGAGCGTCCTCCTCGGTAGCGATCTGCAGGTCGCGGGTGGCTGTGCGAGCCATCCATGACACGAACGCAGCCACATCGGTGGGGGCCTCGGAGACCGGATCGGGAGCCTCCTGGCCTTCGGGAGGCGTCCCTCCCCACGGATCCCAGAGGCCGCCAAGGGTCTCGAGACGAGTGTCGGAGGACGACGCAGCCGTACGTAGCGCGCTGGAACAGGGCGCGCACTCGGTCGCGAGTTCGGCGAGCTGCGTGGCTCGCGCGGACGCGGCAGCTTCCGTTCGCGCTGCTTGGTCACGAGCTGCAGCAAAGCCCGTCAGGGCCGTCGACTGGGTGGACAGGGAACACGCGGATAGCGCGAAAAGCGCCGTACCGGCAGCAACGAGGCCGGGGATACGGCGTGTGGTCATAGTCAGATTTGAGAATCGCACCCCCGCATCATCCCACACCCCCGGGTAGGATGGGTAACTGACCCGCGTTCGCGAGAAGAAAGATAGGCGTATATGGGATCGTCCACGACTGACGGACCGCTTCAGGAGCTGTTGGCTCCCGTGGTCGCAGCCTCGGGGCTCGAACTGGATTCGGTGACCCGCACGCGCTCCGACGCGATGCCGCTCCTGCGGGTCGTCGTCGAAGCCCCGATTGGTGCCGACGGTATTGACTCAGACACTCTTGCGGACGTGTCCCGCGCCGTGTCGAAGGCGCTGGACACCGCCGATCCGATCGACGGTGAATACCTGCTGGAGGTCTCCACCCCCGGGGCCGAGCGCGAACTGACGAAGGTTGGCCACTGGATGCGGCAAATCGGACGCCTCGTGCGTATCAAGCTGCGCGCCGGCGGCTACGTCTCTGGTCGCGTCATCGACGCGAGCGAGACCAGTGCAACGATCGATGTTGACGGCGAAGCCACTACCATTGACTATCAGGACATGAGGAAGGCGCGTTCCCGCGTCGACTTTGGAACGGGGAAGTAGAAGACCATGGAAATCGATATGACCGCCCTGCGGATGGTGGAAAACGAGAAGGGCGTTAGCCTCGAGACCCTCGTTGACGCCATCGAAGAGGCACTGCTCAAGGCGTACCACAACCTGCCCGGTGCGATCTCCCAGGCCCGCATCGAAATCGATAAGAAGACCGGGCGCGTCACCGTCATGGCGATGGACGAGGACGAAGACGGCAACCCCATTGGTGAATTTGATGACACCCCGAAGAACTTCGGGCGCATCGCCCAGTCCACGGCGCGCTCCGTCATCATGCAGCGACTGCGCGACGCCGACGACCAGCGCGTCTTCGGTGACTTCGCGGGCCGAGAAGGACAGATCATCACCGGCACCGTCCAAGCCCCGCGCCCCGGCCGCCCCACGATGGTTCAGGTTTCCGACGACTTCGAGGCCGTCCTGCCCGACGGCGAGAAGGTTCCCGGTGAGACCTACCGTCACGGCGACCGGATCCGCGCCTACATCGTGGGTGTCGAGCGCACCGAACGCGGGCCGCGCATCACCCTGTCGCGCACTCACCCCAACCTCGTCGCCGGTCTCTTCCAACGCGAGGTTCCCGAGATTCAGCAGGGACTCGTCAAGATCAAGGCAATCGCCCGCGAGGCCGGCCACCGCACGAAGATCGCCGTGGCAGCCACCCGCGAAGGCATCAATGCCAAGGGCGCTTGCATCGGACCCATGGGGGCGCGTGTGCGCTCCGTCATGGCCGAGCTGGGTGGTGAGAAGATCGATATCGTCGACTACTCCGACGACCCCGCGCGCTTCGTCGCTAACTCCCTGTCGCCGGCCCGCGTGACCCGCGTTGTTGTCCACTCCGTCGATAACCGCACGGCTACCGCCATCGTGCCGGATTTCCAGCTCTCCCTCGCGATTGGCAAGGAAGGCCAGAACGCTCGACTCGCCGCGCGTCTGACGAACTATCACATCGATATCCACGCCGACACAGAAACCGGTGACGACGAGATCGCCTCGCGCGTCTCCACTCCCGACGACGTGACAAGTCGCTCATAGAAACTGAGATGAACAATCCCCTAGCTCGACTAAGCTAGGGGATTGTGTCGTATCCCCTGCCGCCTGAGCCCACCACAGGACCACAGCGCACCTGCATCGGATGCGGTACTCGCGCGCACAGAACTGCTCTCGTGCGGATCGTGCGTTCGCCCGACGGTGCGATTCACCTCGACCCGACGGCGACTCTTCCAGGTCGAGGAGCGTGGATCCACCCCGACGCGGGGTGCGTCCAGCGGGCCCGAACCAGACGAGCACTCGCTCGCGCCTTCCGAACAGGCGCTGTGACAGACACCGTCTGGGATGACGTGGAGGAGATGATCACCACCCAGTGATGGCCACGCGCCATCAAGGCCGAGAAGATGGAAGCGGGTTGGAAGCTGATGGGCACCCGATGAGTACCCAGCGATGAGCTGCCAGCAATATCAGTAAGGCGTCTCCACACCGGAGACGCTTCCGGAATGGAGAAATGTGGCAAAGTTGCGTGTCCACGAGCTCGCCAAAGAGCTCGGAATCACCAGCAAAGAACTGATGGGTCACCTGAAGGAAGCAGGTGAATTCGTCAAGTCGTCCTCGTCCTCGCTCGAGCCGCCCGTCGTGCGGCAGATGCGCGAGAAGTTCGCGGCGGCGCACAAGAGCAAGAAGGCGGAGACCAAGCCCGCCCCCAAGGCACCGAAGCCCGGAGCAGCCAAGCCTGCACCGAAGAAGCCCGCCGCTCCCCAGGCGTCGGCCCCGGAGGCCTCGGCCCCCGTCCCCGCGCCTAAGGCACCCACCCCGAAGGCACCCACCCCTAAGGCTGCCGCGCCCAAGCCCGGTGCCCCCAAGGCTCCGGCCCCCAAGGCTGCCGGACCCAAGCCCGGCGCGCCCAAGCCCGGTGCACGCAAGAGCGAGACCGCGCCCAAGCCTCGTGGCAAGAAGCCTGCGGAGGGTTCGGTACCGAAGCCCGGTGGTCGCAAGCCCGCTGAGGGTGGTGCACCTAAGCCTGCGCCTCGTCGCGGTGATGCTCCGCGTCCGGCCCGCCCCGGCGCGCCGCGTCCCGGTGGCCCGCGTCCTGGCAATAACCCGTATGCCTCTTCTCAGGGCATGCCCCGTCCGGGCGGCTCCGGCAACGCTGGGCCTCGTCCCGGCGCACCGCGTCCGGGTGGTTCCGGCAATGCTGG
>NZ_ALCA01000046.1 GCF_000278725.1 Actinomyces sp. ICM47
AGGCCTCGTTGATGGACGGGTGCTGTGTCGCCTGTGAAACAGTTGACTGGCTTGACAACGCAAGCCGCCCCCTCGCTCATGGTGGAATCGCGCCATAACAAGCAGATACCAACACGCAATAAGACGAAAGAAAGTGAGCTCAACAACCCTCCATATAACACGGGCATGAGAGTCTGACAGGATGATGCTGACCGATGTGCAAATGATAATGAACAGGCCTGCAGCTTCGATCCTTTGGGTGTCTTGGTGAGGTAGTCTCAGGGGAGAAAATCCTGCAAATCCTGGGTTTGATACTATCTTGCATAGGTAGTCGAACCCGGCTTCATTGTTGAAAAAGTCTTGGGAATTTTGTCAAAGGGCTTCTGGATTCCGCGATAAGTGCTGTACGCTGATGTTCAGTGACCATTAGGTCAGAGTTTGTTCTAGGCCCGACCGGGTCACCCGACACATCATTGGAGTTAGACACATGACACCGAAGAAACCGGCGAAGCTTTTCGCTATCGCCGGCGCGTGCGCGGTTGCCATCGCGCTACCCACGTCCCTGGCCATGCCGGGGTCGCTCCTCCACCAGGCCGGCTCTGACGCCGACGCTGCACAGTCCGCACAGTCGGCTGCCGACGAGGCAGCGGCGAGCGAACCCGCTCCCGAGCTCCCCGTGGGCGACGTCGACAACGCGCTGACCTCCGCCGACGGTGAGTCCCTTCTCGACGAGGGGGACCCGGCCACGACCGAAGAAGACTCTTCGACCGTCGTGGATATGATCGTCCAGCTCGAGGACGGCACCGACACAGCCGCCGCCCTCGCCTCTATCAACTCGGCCGTGGCAGCGGCCTACCCGGATGCCTCCGCCGAGGTATCGCGCGAATACACCAACGCCTTTACGGGCTTCGCGCTGAGCGCCCCCATCGGCTCGATGGATGCGATCCGCGGCGTGAGCGGTGTCCAGAGCGCCTTCCTCGATCACGAGACCCAAGTCAGCGACGAAGGCGATGACACTCCCGCCGACGCGGAGGGCACCGGCGGTGCCGACGCCTCGGCCGACTCCGGCAGTGCCGCCGACGCCGAGAGCAACCCCATGGCAGCCATGCGCGCCGCGCAGCACGGCGACGTCCTGTCCGCCCAGGTCATGATGAAGGCCGACAAGATCTCCCAGACCGGCGCTGGCAAGGTCGTCGCCATCATCGACACGGGTGTGGACATGAGCCACCCCGCGTTCGCGGGAGGCCTGCACGGAACTCCCGCTATCGACAGCTCCAAGGGCGCATCTCTGGCACGACAGGTGGGCAAGAGCGGCACCTACGTCAACCAGAAGTTCCCCTTCGCCTACGACTATGCGGACGGTGACAACGACGCATCACCGGCTGGTTCTCACGGCACGCACGTTGCCGGCATCACCGCAGCCAACGGTAGTCAGATCACGGGTATTGCCCCCGATGCTCAGATCATCGTCGGCAAGGTCGCGCGCAGCCGCGGCGGCATCCCCGACTCTGCGCTGCTCGCCGCCCTGGACGACATGGCGGTCATTAAGCCTGACGTCGTGAACCTGTCCCTCGGTCGCACGGCTGGCATGGACAGTGCGGCCGACACCCTGTTCGCGGGCGTGTACGAGAAGCTGCAGAACAACGGCACTATCGTCGACGTGGCCGCCGGCAACGAATACTCGGCTGCTTACGGCAACAAGTCGGGCAAGAACCTGCCCTACGCCTCCGACCCGGACTCTTCGACCCTGGGTGAACCCTCCACCTTCGCGCCCGTCGTGTCGGTGGCCTCCATCGAAAACGCGCGGAACGGTCGCGGTGCCTATAAGATGTCTGACTTCAGCTCGTGGGGCGTGTCTCCTGACATGCGCCTCAAGCCTGAGGTGACCGCCCCCGGCGGCAACATCTACTCCTCCGTGCCCGGTGGCGGCTACCAGTACATGTCCGGCACGTCCATGGCGACCCCGCAGATCACCGGTGTCAGCGCCGTCGTGCTTGAACGCGTTCAGAACGACCCGCTCTTCTCCTCGATGAGCGCGCGCCAGAAGGCCGACGTCGTCCAGAACCTCATCATGGGCACCGCTGTCCCCGTCGCCGATCCGAACGCCAGCTCCGGTGCCTACTACTCCCCGCGTAAGCAGGGCGCAGGCCTCGTGAACGTTCAAGCGGCCACGACCTCGTCCGTGTACCCGACCGTGAACGGTGCTGCCGACTCTTCCCGCCCCAAGGCGGAACTGGGGGACGGCACCAAGGGCTGGCACTTCGACGTCACCCTGCACAACATGTCCGGCACGGCGGCGACCTACGATCTCTCCGCTCAGGCCCTGTCTGAGAACATCTCGGGCGGCCTCTTCACCGGCAGCTCCACCGACTGGAACGGCAAGGGTGTCAGCGTCTCCTTCTCCAACAACAGCGTGACCGTCCCCGCCAAGGGCGAGGCCACCGTTGGTATCGACGTCACCCCCGGCAGCCAGTTCGCCCAGTGGGTGAGCGCGAACGCCCCCTCGGGCACCTTCCTGGACGGCTTCGTGCGCTTCACGGCTCGCACGAATGGCCAGTCCGACATGACCGTGCCCTACCTGGGCTTCTACGGATCCTGGGGCACGCCTTCGATCTTCGATCAGATGCTCTCCGAGGGTGACGGCCACGCTGCTTCTTCGGCCATCTACAACGGCCAGAACGGCAGCCTCCTCGGCTACAACCCCCTCGTCAAGGGCAGCGAGCGCGAGGGTCGTCCCAACGCCGACCGCTACGTGATCTCCCGTTCCACGGCCTCGGGCGCGCCCACGGCTATCACTCCTCGCACGGGCACGCTGCGGTCCGTCCACACGATGACCACGACCTACGCGAACGAGGCCGGCAAGAGCGTCGCTTCCTTCACCTCCACGCAGAACTGGAAGTCGGTGTATAACTCCGACGAGCGGCGGATGACCTGGGTTGAGGAAAACCACGAGTCGCGTTCGATCAACCTCAACGACTACAAGTACTCGAGGCTGCCCGACGGCAAGTACACGCTGACGATCTCCGCCTCCAACGACGGCCCCTCGCCGACGAAGCAGTCCCTGACCTACAACTTCCGCGTTGACACCAAGGCGCCCGTCGTCGAGCGTGCCACGCTGAGCAACGGGGGTTCCACCCTCAACGTGGAGATCAGCGACGAGTCGCCGCTGGCGGGCTTCACGGTGAACGACCCGAACAGCGGCCAGTACATCTACCGCGACGTCATCCGTAACGACGCCGACCAGACCTACTCGAACGGTCGTTACCACTACACGGCCACCGTCGACATGAGCAGGGTGAGCGGCGGCAACTCCAGCAAGCCCTACGTGCTCGCGTGGGACTACGGCCTCAACCACTCCAAGGCCACCACGATCGGGGCGGCTACCGGTAACGGCGGCGGCAACGACGGTGGCAACACCGGAGACCAGCCGGGTAATGGCGGCGGCGACAACGGTGGCAACACCGGAGACCAGCCCGGTAACGGCGGCGGCAACGACGGTGGCAACACCGGAGACCAGCCCGGTAACGGCGGCGGCGACGGTGGCGGCATCGGCGGCAACGTGTGTAGCCCCTCCATGGGTGGCCGCTGGGTGACCGACGGCTACCGCTGGGCGTGGCAGTGCAACAACGGTGCGTACCTGCGTAATGGCTGGTACCTCATCGACGGTCGCTACTACTACTTTGACGGCAACGGCTACATGCGCTCCGGCTGGGTGCGCGGTAGGGGCTCCTGGTACTACCTGGGCAACAACGGTGCCATGCAGACCGGCTGGGTCAAGATCGGTGGCCGCTGGTACTACCTGGGTTCCGACGGTGCGATGTACAGCGGTACCCGCACGATCGATGGAAACTCCTACGAGTTCAGCGAATCTGGCGAGTGGATCAAGTGATCTGACGTCTTCTTCGTGAAACATACCGCCTGGGCCCGGGAACGCTAGTGCGACAGCGTTCCCGGGCCCAGGCCTCGTTCATGGACGGGAGCGATGTCGTTCGTGAAACGGTGTCAAACTCGCGTGTTGTGTCGTGTACCCTACGAAGTAATGACCGTTGGGTCGGACTTTGTACTGCGCCCGTGCGGTCTGTCATCAACACATGGGAGTTTTACGACTATGACACCGAAGAAACCAGTGGTGTTGCTTGCCCTCGCTGGGGCGTGCGCACTCGCGGTCGCGGCTCCGGCTGCCCTTGCGGCACCGCCCGCCCCCGTCACCCCGCAGCCCGCGCCGTCCACGACCGAACCGATCATTCCGGTCGGCGACGTCGACACCGCGCTGACCTCGAAGAACGGACAGACCCCGGCCGCTGCGCCGACCCAGGCCTCTGCTGCTGAGGACTCCACGCGCGTCGTTGGCATCATCGTCGAGCTGGCGAGCGGCACCGACCGCGCTGCCGCCCTCGCCGCCATGAACGAGGCCGTGGCTGGGGTTGACCCGGGCGCCTCCGCCGAGGTGAGCCGCGAGTACACCAACGCCTTTAGCGGATTCGCGCTGAAGGCCCCCGCCGGGTCGCTTGACGCGATCCGCAGCGTGAGCGGCGTGAAGGCCGCGTTCCTCGAGCGTGAGATTCAGGTCGACGATAACGTGACGCCCGACGCCGATAACGTGACGCCCGAGGCCGAGGGCGGTTTCATGGCCGCGCGCCTGGCGGGCCAGAATCCCGACAACCTGAGTGCCCAGCTCATCATGCACGCCGACCAGGTGTCCCAGAAGGGCGCGGGCAAGGTCATTGCCGTCATCGACACGGGCGTGGACATGACCCACCCGGCCTTCGCCGGTGCCCTGTCTGGGACTCCCGCCCTGGATGCGGGAAAGGTGGCCTCCCTGGCCGCCCAGCTGGGTGCGGGCAAGACGGGCACCTACGTCTCCGAGAAGTTCCCCTTCGCCTACGATTACGCGGACGATGACGCCGACGCGTCCCCGGCGGGTTCCCACGGCACGCACGTCGCTGGTATCGCCGCGGGTAACGCCGGTGAGATTATGGGCGTGGCCCCCGACGCGCAGATCATCGTCGCGAAGGTTGAGCGTGACCGCGGCGGTATCCCGGACTCCGCGCTGCTATCCGCCCTGGATGACATGGCGGTCCTGCGCCCCGATGTCGTGAATCTTTCGCTCGGCCAGACGGCCGGCATGGATAACGCCGCCGACAGCGTCTACGCGGGAATCTTCGAGACGCTGCAGGAGAAGGGGGTCGCAGTCGACGCGGCCGCCGGTAACGAATTCTCCGCAGGCTACGGCAACAACTCGGGTAAGAACCTGGCCTACGCCTCCGACCCCGACTCCTCGACCCTGGACGAACCCGCTTCCTACGCCCCCGTGGTTGCCGTTGCCTCCCTCGATAACGTGCTTCAGGCCAACGGCTTCAAGGCGGCCGGACGAGACATCGCCTACCAGCGTGCGCGCGCGGAGAACGGCGACAAGATCGCTGACATCGCCGAGCTGCCCGCTGGCGACTACGAGTACGTTGACGGTGGAATCGCCTCCGAAGACGACGTGAAAGCTCTCAAGGAGAAGTACCCGGACGGACTGGCCGGTAAGTTTGTGCTCGTGTCGCGCGGTAAGCTGACCTTCGACGCTAAGGTGTCGAACCTTGCAGACCTCAAGCCCGCTGGCGTGCTCGTCTACAACAACGTCCCGGGCGACGCGCTCATGGTCATGAGCCTGTCGACGCTGAGTGTGCCCGCCGGTTTCATGTCGCAGGCCGATGGTCAGGCCATGCTGGCCGCCGCCGACCATCACCTGACCCTCGTTGAGGGCATGACGATCACGCCCAGCGCCAAGCACTCAATGTCCGGCTTCAGTTCGTGGGGCGTCACCCCTGATCTGCGGCTCAAGCCCGAAGTGACTGCCCCCGGCGGCAACATCTATTCCTCGGTGCCTGACGGCGCATACGGGTTCATGTCCGGCACGTCCATGGCGACGCCTCAGATCGTCGGCGTGAGCGCCGTCGTGCTTGAACGTGTTCAGAACGATCCGCTCTTCGCCTCGATGAGTGATCGCGAGAAGGTGGACGTCGTCCAGAACCTCATCATGGGCACAGCCACCCCCGTCGTCGATCCGCTCCAGGACACCGGTGCCTACTACTCTCCGCGTAAGCAGGGATCCGGCCTGGTGAACGTTCTGGCTGCTACGACCTCGTCCGTGTACCCGACCGTGAAGGGTGCCCCCGAACAATCCCGACCCAAGGCCGACCTGGGGGATGGCACGAAGGGCTGGCACTTCGACGTCGTCCTGCACAACCTCTCCGACGCCTCGGCGACCTATGAGATGAACTCCCAGGCGCTTTCCGACATCGTGACGGACGGCTTCTTCAGTGAGCGCTCCTCCGATTGGCGTGGCAAGGGCGTGGAGATCGCCTACTCCGGCGCTGCCTCGGCCACCGGCGAGGGCGCGAGCGTCACCGTCCCCGCGAAGGGCGAGGCCACTGTCGGCATCGACGTCACCCCCGGATCCGCGTTCGCCCAGTACGTGACAGACAATGCGCCGTCGGGTACCTTCCTGGAGGGCTTCGTGCGCTTTACCTCGCGCACGCAGGGTCAGCCCGACCTGACCGTCCCCTACGTGGGCTTCTACGGTGACTGGGGCAAGCCCGCGATCTTTGACCAGCTCGCCTCTGAGGGCGATGGGCACATTCTGGCCTCGGGCATTGTCGATTCAGCCAATGGCTCCCTGCTCGGCTACAACCCCCTCGACGATGTGACAAAGCGTGAGGGTCGCCCCAACGCCGGGAATTACGTGATCTCCCGCGCTGATTCTGTGTATGCGCCCCATGCCGTGTTCCCTCGAACGGGAACCTTGCGTTCCGTTCACACGATGACGACAACCTTCACGAACGCGGCTGGCGAGGTCGTCGCCTCGTACACGTCTCACCAGAACTGGAAGTCCGCCCTGGACTCGAATGGGGTCATGACTGCGGTGGAGCAAGGCCATGCGTCCAGGGGACTGGACCTGACGTCCGACGAGTTCAAGAACCTGCCCGATGGCACGTACAAGCTGACGATTGCCGCCAGCAACGACGGGCCCTCGGCCACCGAGCAATCCATCTCCTACGACTTCCGCGTCGACACGAAGGCTCCGGTTCTGGAAAGCGTGAACGTGGACCTCGGGGATGTCGTCGGTCCTACCCTCGACCTGCAGATCAGCGACGAGTCCCCCATTGCGGGCTTTACTGTTCACGATCCCGGCAGTGGCCTGTGGTTCTACCGTGATGTCATTGATAACAGTTCCAATCAGTGGTTCAGTAATGGTAGGTACCACTACAGCCTGAGCCTCGGCCTGGGTGAGCTTGAGGACGGGTGGACTGCGCAGGGTGGCACGGGCGACATCATCGCTCACCCCTATGTCATGGCGTGGGACTACGGCCTCAACCACTCCGAGGCCGTCACGATTGACCTGCCTTCCGACAACGAGGGTCCGGTTGCTCCGTGCGTGAGCCCCACGGGCGGACACTGGGTCCACGACTCCACTGGCTGGTGGTACGCCTGCGCGAGTGGCACGGACTACCTCAAGGGTGGCTGGTTCACGATCAATGGCTCCGACTACCTGTTCGGTCCCAACGGCTACATGTCCACCGGTTTCCTCCAGCGTCCCTCCGGTGAGTGGGTCTACGCGGACTCCGAGGGTGCTCTGGTGGGCGGCTGGGTCAGCGACGGCGGCTCCTGGTACTACATGGATCCCGACACCAAGGTCATGCGCACCGGCTGGCTGCTCGATCGCGGCTCCTGGTACTACCTGTCTGACAGCGGTGCGATGGACGTCGGCTGGGTGCAGGTTGACGGGTCCTGGTACTACATGAACGCCGACGGCATCATGCAGACCGGCTGGGTGAAGGTGGGTTCCTCCTGGTACTACCTGTCCTACTCCGGCGCGATGCTCACCGGCACGCACACGATCAATGGACGTACCTACGTCTTTGACGAGTCGGGTGCATGGGTCAGGTGAGCTGAGCGTCGGCGTCTGACGAAGAATCGGCCCGGGTCTCGGAACGTTGTTTTGTAAGCGTTCCGAGGCCCGGGTCCGGTTTATTAGTAAAATATTCTTCAATCGTTTCCCAATGTGAAACAAAGTTTGTCACAAGCCTTTTGTAAGGTATGTTGGGTGTGGCGGCCGACACGGCGCGGTCTTCACGCCCAAGGGTGGCCGCCTGTCGACACATTGGAGTTACGCACATGACAACGAAGAAACCTACGGCGCTCCTCGCGCTCGTCGGCGCCTGTGCGCTGGCGGTCACGGGGCCCGCGTCCCTTGCATCTCCGCCGACGCCCACGGCGCCCCAACCCACCCAGGACGCCCAGGCCTCGTCCCTGCCCGTGGGTGACATCGACACCGCGCTGACCTCGAAGAACGGTGAGACCGCGACGCCCGAGGCGGACGCGACGGTGAACGACCAGGATCCGGCGCGCGTCGTCGGTATCATCGTCCAGCTCCAGGACGGAGCTGACCGCAGCTCCGCGCTCGCCTCCATCAACGAGGCCGTGGCCGGGGCCGTCCCTGGATCCGCCGCCACGGTGGAACGCGAGTATGACAACGCTCTGGACGGCTACGCCCTCAAGGCACCCGCCGGGTCGCTCAGCGCGATCCGCGCCGCGAATGGCGTCAAGGCCGCCTTCATTGAGCGCGAGACCCCCGTCGAGGATGCCGACGACCAGGTCGCTGGCGAGGGAGCGACGAACTCCGCCCGTACCTCAACCCAGGACCCCGCCAACCTCAGCGCCCAGCTGATGATGCACGCCGACCAGATCACCCAGAAGGGCGACGGGAAGGTCATCGCCGTCATCGACACGGGCGTGGACATGACGCATCCGGCGTTCGCGGGCGCCCTCGGGGGGACCCCCGCGCTCTCGGCGGACAAGGTGGCGTCCCTGACCCCCCAGCTGGGCGACGGCAAGACCGGCACCTACGTGTCGGAGAAGTTCCCCTTCGCCTACGACTACGCGGATAACGACCCGGACGCCTCGCCGACCGGACAAGCCGGATCGCACGGCACGCACGTCGCCGGCATCACCGCGGGCAACGCGGGCGAAATCGTCGGCATCGCGCCCGACGCGCAGATCATCGTCGCCAAAGTCGCGCGCAGCGTCGAGGGCGACATCACCGATTCCGGGCTGCTCGCCGCACTCGACGACATGGTGATCCTGCACCCCGACGTCATCAACCTGTCGCTCGGCCAGCTCGGAGGTATGGACAACGAGGCCGACTCGGTCTACGCGACCGTCTTCAAGAGCCTGCAGGACGTGGGCGTGACCGTCAACGCGGCAGCCGGCAACCACTACACGGCCGGATACGGCAATACCTCCGGCAAAAACCTGCCCTTCGCGTCTGACCCGGACTCCTCCACCCAGTGCGAGCCAGCGACCTACTCCTCCGTGGTCTCCGTCGCCTCCGTCGATAACTCGCTGGCGCACAGCGCGTTCACCGTCGGCGACCGCGACATTCCCTTCCAGCGGGCCGGTGGCGCTAACGGTCAGAAGATGCCCGACCTGTCCGACCTGACCGGCGGCCCCTTCGAATATGTCGACGGCGGCATCGGTTCGGCCGAGGACGGCGCCGCGCTCAAGGCCAAGTACCCCGAGGGCCTGGCCGGAAAGATCGTGCTGGTCAAGCGAGGCTCTCTCACCTTCCAGACCAAGTTCGACAACATCGCAGGCTCCAAGCCCGCCGGCTTCATCGTCTACAACAACGTTCCCGGTGACTCCCTCGTCGTCATGAGCCTGGCGACGGACGGCGTGCCCGCCGCATTCATTTCGCAGGCGGACGGCGAGGCCATGCTGGCCGCCGCCGACCACCACCTGAGCGTTGCCCCCGGCAAGGTCGTCGCCCCCAGCTCGAAGTACTCCATGTCGAGCTTCTCCTCCTGGGGCGTCACCCCCGACCTGCGCCTCAAGCCCGAGGTCGCCGCACCCGGCGGCAACATCTACTCCTCGGTGCCCGGAGGCACCTACGAGTTCATGTCCGGCACGTCGATGGCGACCCCGCAGATGGCGGGCGTGAGCGCGGTCGTCCTGCAGCGCGTCCAGAATGATCCGCTGTTCGCGTCCATGAGCGCACGTGAAAAGGTTGACGTCGTCCAGAACCTCATCATGGGTACGGCCGCTCCCATCGCCGACCCGCTCCAGGACACCGGCGACCCGTACTCCCCGCGCAAGCAGGGCTCGGGTCTGGCGAACGTCCTGGCTGCCACGACCTCGTCCGTGTACCCGACCGTGGCGGGCGCCCCCGAGTCCTCCCGACCCAAGGCCGACCTGGGGGATGGGACCAAGGGCTGGCACTTCGACGTCACCCTCCACAACCTCTCCGGCGTCGAGGCCACCTACGCCCTGAACACGCAGGCGCTCTCCGAGTTCGTTGAGGATGGGTTCTTCACCGGCCACTCCTCCGACTGGCGAGGCAAGGGCGTGGACATCGCCTACTCCGGCGCGGCCGTGAGCGGCACTGGCGAAGGCGCGACCATCACCGTCCCCGCCTCGGGCGAAGCAACCGTGGGCGTGGACGTCACGCCTCGCGCCGCCTTCGACTCCTACGTCGCGCAGAACGCGCCCAACGGCACGTTCCTCGACGGCTTCGTGCGCCTCACCTCGAAGACCGCGTCTCAGCCCGACCTGACCGTGCCCTACATGGGCTTCTATGGCGACTGGGGCAAGGCCCCCATCTTCGATGCCCTCGCCTCCGACGGGGGAGCGCACACCCTGGCCTCGGGCATCTACAACGGCACCACGGGCCAGCAGCTGGGATACAACCCCCTGGTCAAGGCCGACGCGCGCACCGGCACGCCCAAGGCTGACCGCTACGTCCTCTCCCGCGCCGAGGCCTCGGGCGCTCCCACGGTCCTCGAACCGCGCACCGGCACCCTGCGCAGCGTCCACACGCTCAACACCGTGTACGCGAACGCCGCCGGTGAATCCGTCGCCTCGTACGTGACCCACCAGGCCTGGAAATCCGGTGTTAACCCCAGCACCGGCAAGATGACCTGGGTCGAGGACGGCCACGAGCCCACGACCCTGGACCTGCGCTCCGACGCGTACAAGAACCTGCCCGACGGCGACTACACGCTGACACTCTCCGCGCACAACGACGGCCCCTCGCAGGCCGAGCAGTCGATCTCGTACAACTTCAGCATCGACACCACCGCCCCCACGGTCGACACCCTCGCATTCAGCAAGGACGGCGACGCGCCGCACGTCACCATCGCCGTGACCGACAACAAGCCCCTCGCGGGCATCGACCTGCACGACCCGGCCGACGGCCTGTGGTTCTACCGCCACATCTTCTCCGACACCGAGGGCGTCAAGGGAGACGACGGCAAGTACCGCTACAAGCTCGACGTCCCCATGTCCGAACTCTCCCAGGCGTGGACCGACCAGGGCGGCTCCGGCGACGTCATCGCCCACCCGTACCTGCTCGCATGGGACTACGGCCTCAACCACTCCGAGCCGCGCACCGTCGACCTGCCCACCAGCAACGAGGGCGCGAAGCTTCCCTGCACCGACCCCGCGGGCGGACACTGGGCGAATGACGCCACCGGCTGGTGGTACGTCTGCGCCAACGGCTCCGACTACCTGGCGAGCGGCTGGTACACCATCAACGGCTCCGACTACCAGTTTGGCCCTGCCGGCTACATGATGACCGGGTTCCTCAAGCGCCCCTCCGGCGAGTGGGTGTACGCGGACGCTTCCGGCACCCTGCTGAGCGGCTGGATCCGCGACGGTGGCTCCTGGTACTACCTGGATCCCGCCACGAACGTCATGGCCACCGGCTGGCTGTCCCAGGGCGGCTCCTGGTACTACCTGGGCACCTCCGGCGACATGCACACCGGCTGGGTCAAGGTCGACGGTCTCTGGTACTACCTCTCCTCGTCTGGCGCGATGCACACCGGCTGGCTCCAGCAGGGCGGCTCCTGGTACTACCTGGGACCTGACGGTGCCATGTTCACCGGCACGCACACGATCAACGGCCGCACCTACACCTTCGATGAGTCGGGAGTTTGGCAGCGCTAACGCCGCCTGCTTCTGATTCACGAGGCCTGGGCCCGGGAACGCTCCACCGCGGAGATTCCCGGGCCCACTCGCTGTTCCGCGCGTGGGCCCGCTGGTGCGCACGTGGGCCCGCTGTTCCGCACGTGGACCCGCTGTTCCATAGGTGGGCGGCCCCGCCCACGTACGGAACAGAGGGTTTGGTTGCGGATGAGCGGGTTTGGTTGCAGATGAGAGGTCCCACGTGCGGATGAGGGGCAACGCGTACTGTGCCCCTGCTTGCATTAGACAGGCTGCCCAGACAGCCATAAATAGGCGCGCAAACACGGCTTGTCATGAGCGCCCCTGAGCTATGGTGATGGTGATGGCCGACATAGTGTAGATGTCCCTGCACCCAGCGTCGGCCACCCACAAACGCATAGGAGTGCATCATGTCGATGAAGAAATCAGCTGTTCTCCTGGCGTGTGTCGGCGCATGGGCGCTCGTGGTCACGGGTCCCTCGTCTGTAGCGTCGCCGCCTCACGCCTTTCAACCCAACCCGGGTGCATCACCCACGCTAACCGCCCGCGCTGCCACGGCCTCGTCCCTGCCTGTCGGTGATGCCGACACAGCGCTGACCTCGAAGAACGGCGAGACCGTCGCGCCTGAACCCATACGCGCGGCGAGCGATGAAGACCCGGCTCAGCTCGTCGGGATTATCGTTCGTTTCCGGGAGGGGAACGAGCATGAGGGCGTTCTTGCCTCGATTCGCGAGGCCGTGGCCGGTGTTGTCCCGGACGCGTCGGTTACGGTGGAATACGAGTATCGTCATGCCCTGCAGGGTGTTGCGCTGCGCGCACCCGCCGGGTCGCTGGAAGCGATTCGGGGAGTGAATGGCGTTGCGTCGGCCTTCTTTGAGCGCGAGAGCCGAGTGTGGGGCGGTGCCGACAGCGAGGGAGGAATCCGCACGTCGAGGCTGGCCACCCAGGATCCCGACAACCTCAGCTCCCAGGTGATGATGCGCACCGACCGAGTTGCGCAGAAGGGCGAGGGGATGGTCATTGCCATCGTCGATACGGGCGTGGACATGACCCACCCGGCCTTGAACGGCGCTCTGTCGGGTTCGCCCGCGCTCGACTCGGAGAAGGTAGCGGCCCTGCTTCCTCAGCTTGGTGAGGGTAAGAACGGCACATACGTGTCCGAGAAATTTCCCTTTGCTTACGACTATGCGGACGGTGACAACGATGCCTCGCCGGCACCCGATGACTCCGGTTCACACGGCACGCATGTCGCTGGCATAGCCGCGGGCAACGCCGACAAGATCATGGGCACAGCTCCCGAGGCACAGGTCATCGTCGCGAAAGTCTCGCGCAGCCAGACTGGCGAATACCCGGACTCTGCGCTGCTGGCCGCGCTGGATGACATGGCGGTGCTACGTCCCGACGTCGTCAACCTGTCGCTCGGCCAGATCGGCGGCATGGATAACGAGGCCGACTCCGTGTACGCGAGCGTCTACAAGAACCTGCAGGACGCCGGGGTGAGCGTCAACGCCGCCGCGGGTAACGAGTATTCGGCCGGGTATGGCAACCTGTCGGGCACCAACCAGGCCTACGCCTCCGACCCCGACACGTCAGTGCTGTGTGAACCCGCGTCCTATCCCTCCGTGGTGGCCGTGGCCTCGATCGAGAACGGAACTGCCTACGCCGCGTTCACCGCTGCCGGTCGGGACGTCGCATACCAGCGTGCGCGCGGCTTCGAGGGCGAAAGTGTCGCCGACCTGTCGGACCTACCTCCCGGCGAGTATGAATACGTGGACGGAGGTGTCGGGACAGCCGAGGACGCCACGGCCCTGACGGCACAATATCCAGAGGGATTGGGTGGAACAATCGTCCTGGTCTCGCGCGGCACCCTGGATTTCCAAGACAAATTCGACAATATCGCGCCGCTCAAGCCAACAGCGATACTCGTGTACGACAACGAGCCCGGCGACGCGCTCCTCATTATGAATCTGTCAACCCTCGATACCCCCGCCGCGTTTATCTCGCAGGCGGATGGTCAGGCCATGCTCGAGGCCGCCGACCATCACCTGACCATCGTTGAGGGCAAAGTCCTGGAACCCACCAGCTCCTACTGGATGAACGAATTCTCCTCGTGGGGCACCTCTCCCGACCTACGCCTCAAGCCCGAGATCGCGGCACCCGGCGGTAACATCCTCTCCTCCGTTCCCGGAGGCGACTACGACCACTTCTCCGGCACGTCCATGGCGACCCCACAGATGTCGGGTATCAGCGCAATCGTCCTCCAACGCGTCCAGTCTGACCCCCTGTTTGCGTCCATGAGCGCGCGCGAGCAGGTGGACGTCGTCCAGAATCTCATCATGGGAACCGCCCGTCCCCTCGCCGATCCGGAACAGACCACGGGTGCGTTGTATTCCCCGCGTAAGCAGGGTGCCGGCCTGGTTGACGCCCTGGCTGCTACGACCTCGTCCGTGTACCCGACCGTGAAGGGTGCCCCCGAACAATCCCGGCCCAAGGCTGACCTGGGGGATGGTACGACGGGCTGGCACTTCGACGTCGTCTTGCACAACCTGTCTGACGCGGAAGCGACCTACGAGATGAACTCCCAGGCGCTCTCCGAGGTCGTCGACGGTGGCTTCTTCGCGGAGCACTCCTCGGATTGGCGAGGCCGTGGCGTGGATGTGTCGTATAGCGGCGCGGCCGTGTCTGGCATCGGTGAGGGGGCGATCGTCGCTGTTCCCGCGAAGGGTGAGGCCACCGTTGGCGTTGACATTGCGCCTGGGTCTGAGTTCGCCCAGTACGTGACAGACAATGCGCCGTCGGGTACCTTCCTGGACGGCTTCGTGCGCTTCACCTCACGTACCGAGGGTCAGCCTGACCTGTCCGTGCCCTACCTCGGGTTCTACGGATCCTGGGGAAAGCCCGCCATCTTCGACGCACTCGCCTCCGACGGTAAGGGACACATGCGGGCCTCGGGCCTCTACGACGGCGAAACCGGTACCCCCCTCGGCTTCAACCCTGTCCAGCGACCCAGCGAGCGACCCGAGCGACCCGACGCCTACGGGTACGTGATTTCCCGGGCCGAGGCCTCGGGCGCACCCCGGGTCCTCGAACCGCGCACGGGCACGTTGCGCGGCGTGCACACCCTGACGACCACCTACACGAACGAGGCTGGGGAAGTGGTCGCGTCCTTCGAGCGGCACCAGAACTGGAAATCCGTGTTCGATCCGTTCACGACGGAGGTGTCGTGGGTTGAGCGTGAGCACGAGTCGACGGCCCTGGACCTACGCTCCGAGGCATATAAGGACCTGCCGGACGGGGAATACGCGCTGACGGTCTCCGCACACAACGACGGACCGTCGCGCACCGAACAATCCATCTCCTACAAGTTCCGTATCGACACGACCGCACCCGTCATTGAGGACGTGCACTACTCCGGCAAGGGCGACGACACGGTTGTTACTCTCACCATCGTTGACTCCTCGCCGATGGCTGCCTTCGACCTGCACGACCCGGCCGACGGCCTATGGTTCTACCGACACATGCTCTCCGACGCCGACCAGATCGCTGACAAGGATGGCAAGTACCGCTACGAGGTGGATGTTCCGCTCTCCGAAATCTCCCGCGCGTGGGTGGATCAGGGCGGCACGGGACCCGTTGTGTCCGACCCGTACGTGCTGGGCTGGGATTACGGCCTCAACCACTCGTCGGCGGTGACCGTCAACCTGCCCACCGGACGTCCGAGCAATCCTCCGTTCTGCGCCGACCCCACGGGCGGCCATTGGGTGAAGGGAAGCGGTGGCTGGTGGTACGCGTGCGCCGACGGGTCGACCTACCTGGCCAACGGCTGGTTCACGATCAACGGCTCCGACTACAGCTTCGGCCCCGACGGTTACATGATGACCGGGTTCCTCAAGCGCCCCTCCGGCGAGTGGGTGTACGCGGATGCCTCCGGCGTGCTGCTGAGCGGCTGGCTTCGCGACGGCTCCTACGGAGGGCTGTACTGGTACTACATGGACCCTGCCACCAAGGTGATGCGCACGGGTTGGCTGTTTGATCGCGGCTCGTGGTACTACCTGGGTGACTCCGGCGACATGCACACCGGCTGGATCAAGATCGATGGTCTCTGGTACTACCTGAAGCCTTCGGGTGCGATGCACATCGGCTGGCTCCAGCTCGGAAATGCGTGGTACTACCTGTCTCCCTCCGGCGCGATGGTGACCGGTGCACAGGTCATCGACGGCCGAGTATATTCCTTTGACACATCTGGAGTATTGCGGCGCTAACGCCGCCTGCTTCTGAATCACGAGGCCTGGGCTCGGGAACGCTCCACCGCGGAAGTTCCCGGGCCCACCCGCTGTTGCGCACGTGGACCCGCTGTTCCGCACGTGGACCCGCTGTTCCGCAGGTGGGCGGCCCCGCCCACGTACGGAACAGAGGGTTTGGTTGCGTATGAGCGGGTTTGGATGCGGATGAGAGGTCCCACGTGCGGATGAGGGGCAACGCGTGCGTGGCGGATGTGGATGCCGCGCACGTCGCTTGTTGTCCTGCGGTATGTTGGACGTATCTGCCGATACAGCGGCGACGACGCAACTGCCTCGGTCGCCTGTGAATGCGAAGGAATGCACCATGTCCATGAAGAAACCAGCCGCCATCCTTGCGGGCGTCGGAACGTGTGCGCTCGCGGTCGCGAGCTGTTCCGTGTCCTCTCCGCAGACGCCCTCCGCCCAGTCCGACCCTGGCGCGGACTCGCAGCAGTCTGCTCCCCAGTCCGCTCCTCAGTCGGCTCCCCAGTCGGAGCCGCAGTCCGGCTTGACGGCCCCCATGCTGCCGGTGGGTGACGCCGATACTGCGCTGACATCCAAGGATGGGCAGGACGGTCCGGATGTGCAGAGCGGTGCCCCCGCGCCGTCTGGCGATGCCGAGGCAGCGGAACCTGTCGTCGTCATCGTCCACCTTGAGGAGGGTGCTGATCGTGAGGCGACCCTTGCTTCCATCAACCAGGCCGTGGCCGGGGTTTATCCGGATGCGACCGTCGAGGTCGAACGCGAGTATAAGAACGCCTTGCAGGGCTACGCGTTGCGCGTGCCTGCGGGTTCGCTGGATGCGATCCGTGGAGTGAGTGGTGTGAAGTTGGTGTCCATCGAGCGTGAGACACGCGTCCAGTAGTTGTCCTGTAGACGGTGGTCGGGTGAGCTTGTGAGGTCGCCCGACCACCTTTTTGTCTCTGCATACACGGAATCATTAAGTTTGACAGCATGGTAGTAATGACCAAATAGCAGTCATGAGTAGCTTGTCAGTTATGCTGTCGTGTTAGGGTGCTCCTGGTGATCGGCGGAGAGGATACGTGGCAGTGTTCCCGCTCGACCGCCCATGATTACAGAGGAGCAGAATATGTCCATGAAGCAAACAGCTCTCGCGCTGGCATGTGTTGGTGGGTGTGCGCTTTCGGTTGTGAGTCCGTCGTTCGCCGCGTCGGCGACCGCCTTCCAGTCCGGTGCTTCGCCTGCGGTGGTCGTCCAGGCGGCCATGGTTGGAAGTGAGAACCGTCCGTCGGAGAATGTCGAGGTTGTCGTGCGCCTCGAGGAGGGCGCTGACCGCGCGGCTGTGCTCGCCTCGATTAGGGAAGCTGTGGCCGAGTCTTTCCCCGGCGGGTCCGTCGAAGTCGAGTATGAGTACGAGAACCTCGTGCAGGGCTTCGGGCTGAGCGTGCCCGACGGATCCGTCGAGGTGATTCGGGGCGTTAGTGGCGTGCAGTCGGCCGACTACGTGCGCGCGAACCGTCTTTGGTAGTGTGCCCGCCATCGACGAGGCCGTGGCCGGGTGTTCCGGTCGCGGCCTCGTTTGTTGTGGGGACACCTGCTTGTAGCGGGATGTTGGATGTTCTGTTGCGCCCTCGGTGATGTATGCGTGCTGTGGCACTATTTCTAGTTGCTTCAAATTTAGATAAAATTAGAAGTAATTTGAAGTTCGTGTGAACGGAGTAGTCATGAATACTCCAATCCCTCCGCCTTATCGGCTTGGTGAGCTGCGCGAACGAGTCATCACCAATCTGATGGCTATGGATGATGACCGTCGTCTCCCCGTTATTGCTGTGCTCGCTGGTGGGCTGGATGATCCGGAGTATCGGCCGTGGGAGTATTACTTCCGTGCGGAGCCGGTGCCAGAGGGGCTTAGCCGCGAGGCGTGGTGGTACGCGGTGCGCACTGCGCGTGCCTCGACGGCCCGGCCCACTCCCTTCGTTATGAAGGATGGAACGCGCCTGACGTTTAATCTCCCAGATCGCTTCTTGAGGTTGAATGAGGAAATTACGGCGCAGGCGCGTGGTCAGGTGGAGCTTCCGGGAGAGGTGGCGACGCAGGGGATGAGAGATAGATATCTGATTAACTCTCTCTACGAAGAAGCGATCACCTCCTCCCAGATGGAGGGGGCTTCGACCACAAGGCGTGATGCGAAAAAAATGCTCCGAGAAAAGAAGGATCCGCGTGATCGCTCAGAGCGGATGATCCTCAACAATTTTCTCGCTCTCGAATATGTGCGCGATCACTTGGGTGAGGAGCTCACTCCTGAATTCATCTGCGGGGTCCATCGCATCGTGACGGATGGGACGCTCGATGAGGCGGAGGATGCAGGACGCTTGCAGCGCCAGGGTGAAGAGCGAATTCGTATCTATGGGAGTGGGGGCGATGATCAGCTGTTGCATGTGCCGCCGCCGACCGAGGAGCTGCCCGAACGACTCAAGCGTCTGTGCGACTTTGCCAATGGCGTGGGGGAGTATGCCTCGCAATATGTGCCGCCCCTCGTGCGGGCACTCATCGTGCACTTCATGATGGGCTATGATCACTACTTCGTCGATGGCAATGGGCGCACTGCCCGCGTGATTGCGCAGTGGGTGATGCTGCGCGAAGGCTTCTTCCTCATGGATTTCGTCCCGGTGTCGAGGCTTCTGCGCACAGCGCCTGCCAAGTATGCGCGATCCTTCCTTGAGGTTGAGCAGGATGAAGGGGATCTCACCTACTTCCTAATCTGGCATGCGGAGATTATTCTGCGTGGAATCCGTGAGCTGCACGATTACCTGGCGAGAAAGTCCAAAGAAATGGAACAAGTGAAGCATCTCCTCAGGCTCACCGATCTTAATAATCGACAGATCGGGGTCATTGAGGAAGCGTTAAAGGACTCTGCTATCACCGTGACAGCTGCATCACATGCGGACAAGTACAGGGTGACGCCGCAGACGGCGCATGCCGATCTGCGCGGTCTTGAGGATGGTGGATACCTGATGCGTACCAAGCGCGGCCGCAGCTTCGAGTGGTACCCGGTCACAGATCTCCAACGCCGGGTTCGGGGTGTCGAGGCGTAGCGAAGTTCCATGATTGCCGTGGTCGTTAGGTTGTGCGACGCAGCGTGGGGTCTTGTTGTAGGAACTGTTGCAAAAGGCAACTTCTAGTTGCTTCAAATTTGATCCACATTAGAAGCAACTAGAAGTAAGCCTCCCCGTGCAGTCGTATCTCGGTGTCGCTCATGCCCCAGCCCCGGCCTCGTGCAGAGTGAGGTGCAGTCAACTCGCGGCGCGCATCTGAGTGCCACCACGGCACGTGCAAAGAGGCGCGAATCCGGCGCACATCCCCAGCCTCAGGGCCGAGGCCCGGAAAGCTAACGCTTAGATCAGATCCTTCTTCTCCATGTACTTCATGGCCAGCCAGCCAAACGGGATGCGCCCGTAGAAGGTGACGAGACGGTAGAGCAGCGCGGTGGCAATCGCGACCGAGGAGGAGACGCCCGCGACTGTCAGACCCGAGGTGAGTGCCGTTTCGACGGTACCGATACCACCCGGGGAGGGGATGAAGGAACCCGCCGCGTTCGCGGTCAGGTAGGTGATAGCAACCGTTGAGAAGTTCAGTGAGCCACCCATGGCGACCATGGCGGTCCAGAACGCGCCCACGTAGCCGATGTTCATGAGCAGGTTGCCAGCCACGACGGCGGCCAGGCGACGAGGTTGTCCGATGATCCACAGGAGACGCGGGTAGACCTGCTGCCACGTTGGCTCGATCTTGGCCCAGATCCAGCGGCGTACCTTTGGGACGGCCATGATGACGCCGACCGCGAGCATGACGACCGCGACGACCGCGAGGATCGTGCCGTAGGGGAGTGAGACGGACAGGGATGAACCTGCGCTGACCATGACGAGCAGTAGGAGGATGATCGTGATGAGCGCCTGCGAGATCTGCATGAGCGTCACCGTCGTCACGGCAGCGGCGGTGGGGACGCGGCGCTTGCGCAGGTAGCGCAGGTTCAGGGCGGCAGGACCCACACCGGCGGGTGCGACGACCGTGATGATCGAGGCGGCCACCTGCGCGATGAGGGTGTCGCCGAAGCGCAGCTTCTCGGGGGACAGGGCCATGAGCGGCACGGCCGAACCCACCCAGATCAGGCAGGCTAACGCGGCGGACGCGGCCATCCACCACGGGTTCGCGCTTTTCACCGTGGAGACGAGGTCGTTGAAGTTGAGAGAGGAGACGACGATGAAAACCGCGATGAATGCGACCGCGATCGTCAAGATCGTGCGCGGGCGGAAGCGCTGCAGGTCGGCTGTCGGGGCGGACTCGGCCTCGGAGTCACCCACGAGGGCGGCGCGCAGATCGCTGAGCAGATCGGATCGGCGCAGCATCTGGTTCACCGAGGCGGGCAGGACCGGCTTCTGGATGACGGGCGCGCACGCGATGAGGGTCTCGTCGCCGACGCAGCGTCGACCGGCCTCAAGCGCACGTTGGGGACCCACTGCCAGGGCGGTCAGGACTAGCATCTGGGCGATGTCGATGGACTGGTTGAGTTCAGTCGTCGCGACCTCGCCCGAATCCCAGTCGAGCAGCCACACGTCGGAGGACGCGTCGACGACGACAGCCTCGGGCGTGAGGGCGCGGTGCGAAATGCCCCGCGTGTGCGCGTACCGTAGCTGTTCCCACGCACGATCCAAGACCTCGTCCGAGGCCCGCTCGCCGAGCTCCGTCAGCGGCGTCGTTGGGGGCAGAGCGGAGAGCACCATGATGATCGAGTCGTTCGCCGAGGCAATCGCGATGGGTTCTTGCGTGAAGACGCCGGCGCGCAGAGCCTGCAAGGTTGTGAACGAGGAGCGCTCCGCCTGGGCCTTGAGGGAGGGGGAGACCCAGCGGCTAATACCGCGCAGGCGCAGGTTGTTCCACATCTCGAGGAGGGTGCCGGTCAGCTCTTGACCGGGGTCCATGACGATGAGTTCGTAGGTCAGCCCGGTGTCGCTCCACACCTGGTAGTGGCGGTTGTGGTCGGGGTCGGGGCGTCGCGTGATGGTGATGCCTATGTCGCCCAGATCGGCGGGTACCTGTGTGAGGCGTCCGCGGGCGTTCTCGGCGACCGCCCATGTGGACAGCGGTTCGATGGTGGTGTCCAGGTCGGTGCGCACGATCCGCGAGGGCGTGATGCCGATGCCGAGGAGCGCCTCGACGAGGGTGACCCCCTTGGCTCTCTGGTCGTCGTAGCCCATGATCCACCGCGATCCTGAGCCGAACGCACGGCCGAGGAACACGGAGATGAACGCGACGGGCAGGGTCATCGAGGAGCGCAGGACGCCCAGGATCAGGATGACCCACACGCCTATCCAGCCCCAGCGAATGGCTCTCATCGATTGGGTTTCGCCTGCTGAGGTGAACATGGCGCACAGGGTGACGAGTACCAGGTTGATGGCGATCACGAAGCCGCTCCTGTGGCCCTGTGTGGCGATGAGCCGGTCCACGCTCAGGGGGATGGTGAGGTAGGCGGGCAACAGACCGGTGAGGATGGCGATGATCCAGCCGCCGACGGCGGCGACGACGCTTGTGACGATGACCTGGATGATGGTGTGCAGGCGTTTTCTCAGCGCAAGGGAGATGATCACCATGATCGGCGTGATCAGGATGATGAGGCCCTCAACGAGGTTGACGGGCAGGATCAGGATCTGGCGGATGAGCTGGAATTGCAGGACGTCCATGGTGACGCCGCGCGTCGTGGCGCTGGCGACGGTGCCGATGGTCCAGATGATGAGGATTGCGAGGATCGAGATGACGATGTCGACGACGTCCTCGCGCCTGCGCTGGATGGTGAAGATGCGGTCGGCGATGTAGGCGGGCCGGGGGAGGCGGAGCCTGCGGGCGGGGACGGGCAGCGCGACCTCGCCGTTTTTGGCGCGCACGACCGTGTCCGAGGCAGGGGTGGCCTGTGCGTCCGCCGTGTCCTTCTCGGCGGGCGAGTCGGTCGGGGTGGGCGCGTGATCGGTTGTGGCTCCGTCGTGGCTCGCGTGTGTCGTCTTCCGGGTTCTCGCTGTGTTGGCTGCGGCGGACGCAGCGACGGTGGTCTGGTCGGCGGACGTTGCGCTCGCCTCGAAGGCCTCGTTCGTGGCGGCGCTGGGACCGGCCTGCTCGGGTGCAGGCGGTTCGGGCGCGGGGGGTTCGGGTGCGGGCGGTTCGGGTGCGGGCGGTTCGGGTGCGGGCGGTTCGGGTGCGGGCGGTTCAGTAACCGCGCGTTCGCCGGAGTCGGCTTCGGGCGCGGGTGGCGGGAGAACGGGGCCGCTCGGTCTTGCGGCCTCCTCGTCGTCGGGGAGCGGGGGAGGGAGGAC
>NZ_ALCA01000047.1 GCF_000278725.1 Actinomyces sp. ICM47
TCGTCGATAACGGCTCGGGGGACGACTCCCTCGACGTCCTCGCCGCCCACCTGCCCGAGCTGCGTGCGCTCGCGGGCAGACGCCCCGGCGTGGGCGGTGCTGACGTCGAGATCGTCAACGCGGGCGTCAACGATGGCTTCGGTGCGGGCGTGATGGCTGGAGCCTCCGACCTGCGTGAGGGTGCTCTCGTCCTGCTCAACAACGACGCGACGGTCCGCGAGGGTTTTTTGGACGCGCTCCTGGCTCCGCTCGGCGACCCGATGGTGGGGGCGACGACCGCGCTCATCCTCCTGGCCGGGCGCTACCGCGAGGCGCGCGACGGCGAGGCCGTAGCCCTGAGCGGAAACGGTCCCACGCGCTGGGTGCGGCTCAGCGACGACGAGGCCCGGGCCGGTCTGGGCACGATCCTGGTCAATTCGACGGGGAACGTCGTGGACGGCGCGGGCAACGGGCAGGACCGCGACTGGCTGTGCCTCGCATCCGAGCTCGATGCCCCGGCCGAGGTCTTTGGCATCTGTGGGGGAGCGTGCGCGATTCGCTCCGACGCCTGGGAGGAAGTCGGCGGCATACGAACCGACCTGTTCATGTACTACGAGGACACGGACCTGTCCTACAAGCTCCACGAGGCCGGATACAGCGTGCGTTTCGTGCGCGAGGCCGTGGTTGATCACGAGCACGCGGCCTCCTCGGACGCGACTTCGCCGATGTTCACCCGTGTTAACGCGCGCAACCGACTGATCGTCGCGGCTGAGCACGCGGCCTGGTCGGTGGTTGCCAACGCGCTGGCTCGCTCCATCGTGCGCGCCGCGCGCGAGGGCTTCCACGGTCCGGCGGCTCATGGCATCGCCCAGGGCATCGCCGCGATTCCGACCGCGCTGCGTCGGCGCCACGCGCGTCGAACACGTCGTGGTGGGGCACATTTACGGTGATTCCTTGTCACAAAGGAAACGCTGGAAAGTGAGTAAAGATACAGAGCTGCGGCAAGGGATGAGTCACTCCTCGGTCAAGTCCGATCCCTGTAGGCGCTAGACTGACGAACATGACACAGACGAATCCGCTGGTGCGTAAGTTCGCGAAGGGTGCCTCCTACCTCAAACGACACGGGGGTCGTATGACGACCGCTCGTCTCTTGCAGGGCTTGGGCAATCAGATTGCAAACTCAGGCAAGGGAAAAGGCAAGGCGCAGTACCCCCTCGGGATGCTCGTCAAGTTCTCTGACGCCGCCGCCCTCGACTGGGTAAGCGAGCCTCACTGGAAGAAGAACCCGCGCACCGTCGGTGAGGGTCCGTTCGTTACCGCGTGGATCATGTCTCCCCCCGGCGAGTCCTCCGGTGGGCACCAGAACATCTTCCGTTTCCTGTCCTACCTGGAGGCGGCCGGTCACACCGTCAAGATCTTCCTCTACTGGTCGCAGGCGATCCCTGTCGACGCGGATCGCGTGCGCGAGATGGTCGAGCGTTCCAGCAACTACCCGTCCCTGAAGGCCACTTACGCCCTCTATGACCCGACAGTCGGCGTCGGCGATGACGTTGACGCGATCTTCGCGACCGGCTGGGAGACCGCCTACCCCGCCTACCTGGATCGTTCCAACGCTCGTCGCTTCTACTTCGTCCAGGACTTCGAACCCTCGTTCTACCCCGTTGGATCCGAGAACCAGCTCGCGGAGAACACGTATCGCTTCGGTTTTGAGGCCTTCACCGCCGGTAAGTGGCTGGCCACGAAGCTTCACGACGAGTACGGCATGACGACTCACCCCTTCGACTTCGCCGCAGAGATGACGCTCTACAAGCGTACGAATGACTCGCGGCGCAAGGACGTCTTCTTCTACGCGCGTCCGGTCACGATGCGTCGTGGATTTGAGCTGGGGTGCATGGTGCTGGCCGACGTCAAGAAGCGTCGTCCGGATATCCGCATTCACATGGCCGGGTGGGACGTGTCGGAGTGGAAGGTTCCTTTCGAGTACGTCAACCACGGAGCGATGAAGCTCGAAGAACTCGCTCCGCTGTATAACCAGTGCGCCGTCGCGCTCGTCATGAGTCTGACGAACCTGTCGCTGCTCCCGCTCGAGCTGGCGTCGTGCGGCACAATCCCCGTCGTCAACGATGCCCCCAACAACCGTCTCGTCTCGGATAACCCTGCCATCGACTACGTGCCGCTCTCGCCCGGCGCTATGGCCGGGGAGATCATTCGGATTGTGGACGCGCAGGATCAGGTGGAGCGTTCGCGTGAGGCTGCTGCCTCCGCGACGACTCTGAGCTGGGAGGACTCGGGACGTACGTTCGTCGCCGATTTTGAGGAGGCCATGAATGCCTAACATTCTGGTGGTCGGAGGAAACGGATTCCTCGGATCTCACTTGGTTGATGCCCTCGCCGCCGAGGAAGGCACGTTCATCCGAGCCTTCGACATGTTCGGCAGTGGAGAACACTGGAAGGCTGAAGGAGTCGAGGCCTTCGATGGTAACTTCCTGAACCGGGATGACGTGGCGCGCGCCGTGCAGGGCATGGATATCGTCGTGCACATGCTGTCCACGACGGATCCCGCGACGGCGGAGAACGATCCGACGCTGGACGTGCGCACGAACATCCAGGGCAGCATCGATCTGTTCCGCGCCTGCGTCGAGGCCGGGGTGAGTCACGTCTACTACGCATCGAGTGGTGGCACGATCTACGGCGACCAAGACAAGGAAAGCTACAGCGAGGACGACCGTACGCTTCCGGTATCGCCCTACGGCATCGGCAAGCTCACCATCGAGAACTACATGCGTTTCTTTGCGCGTAAGTACGATCTGAATTCGACGTCGCTGCGCATCTCGAACCCCTACGGTACTCGGCAGAACCCGCACAAGCGCCAGGGCATCATCCCGATCTTCCTGCGTCACATCCTGAACGGTGAGCCGCTGACGGTCATGGGTGACGGCTCCATGTTCCGCGACTACATTTATGTCGAGGACTTCGCGACGATGGTCTCCACGATGATCCAGCGCGGTGCGTCTCGTTCCGTCTACAATATCGGCTCGGGCTGCAAGACGACGGTCTCTGAAATCGTGGCCTCTATTGAGCGCGTGACCGGGGCGACGCCGGAGATCCAGCATGTCCCCACGCCCTCGACCTATCTTCTCGGATCCGTCCTTAACACGGAGCGAGTGAACAACGAGTTCGGCCCCTTCACAATGACGTCGCTCGACGAGGGGATCGCGAAAACATGGCAGGAGATTCAAGCGCATGGTTACTAAATCGGACTACATCGAGGCGAAGGACGCGTCACTGGACGCGAGTGTCGTCATCCTGACCTACAACGGTGAACAGCACATCGACGAGATCCTCGCCTCGCTGACCACCCAGCGTTTTGACGGCACCTACGAGATCCTCGTCATCGACTCGGGTTCGACCGACTCTACGCTCGACCTCATCGCCAAGTACCCGTCCGTGCGTCTCGTCCAGATCCCTAACAGCGAGTTCGGCCACGGCAAGACCCGCAACCTCGGCGCGCACCTGGCCAAGGGCCGTATCGTCGCCTACCTGACGCACGACGCAACCCCGGCCTCGGACAGGTGGCTTCACGAGATCACTGCGCCCTTTAAGATCTCCGACCGGATTGTCGCCGTCATGGGGTCACAGATTCCGCGCTCCGACGCGTTCCCGCTGCTGCGCTACGAGATCAAGGGCGTCTTCAACGGCTTCGGACCGGGCTTTGGCACCACCCTGTTCTACGAGGACGACTTCATTCAGGACGAGGGTGTGCGCAACGCCGTCACCTTCTACTCCGACGTCAACTCCGCCGCCCGCAAGGATATTCTGACCGGCGAGGTTCCCTACCGCGACGTCTCCTACGCCGAGGACCAGCTCCTGGGCCGCGACGTCATTTCTGCTGGATACATCAAGGCCTACGCGCCCCGCGCTGCCGTCCTGCACTCTAATGAGATGACCGTCTCCGAGTACGATGACCGCATGTTCGAGGAGACCCAGGGGCTGCGCGAGGTCGGTATCGACGTCGCGATGCCCTCGATCCCCACGGTCGTGCGCATGGTCACGACTGGTATCCTGAAGGACGCGCTGCGCCTGGCGCGTGACCGCGAGGTAGGCAAACGCCGCAAGATCAGCGGCTTCTTCCTCAACCCTGCGTACCACGTGCAGAAGTGGAGGGGCGTGCGCCGGGGCGTTCGCTCCCCGCTCAAGCGCTATGGTCAGTAAGGGACCAGACGGTCAGATATAGTGAGTTGATATGACTGAATCAACGACCCCTTCCCCCGGGTCCTCTCTCGCGCTCCGCGTGGAGCGTATCGAGGCCCAACCCCTGCGAGAGCTGGGTGACAAGAGCGGCCTGGTGGGCGGCACCAAGCGCGCCTTCGCTGACATCTGGAAACGCCGCGAGCTGCTGCGTCTGCTCATCAACCGTGAGCTCAAGGCACGCTACAAGGACTCGAACCTCGGCTTTGTGTGGTCCCTGTTCAAGCCCCTGTCGCAGCTGCTCATTTACTTCATCGTTATCGGGCAGTTCCTGGGCGCGTCACGAGGCATCCCGTCCTTCGCGATCTTCGTGTTCACGGGCCTGACGGCGTGGGGCTTCTTCCTGGAAACCGTCACCGGCGGTACCGGGTCAATTGTCGCCAACTCCGGTTTGGTGAAGAAGGTTTACCTTCCGCGCGAGATTTTCCCGCTCTCGACGCTGGGAACGTCAGCGGTGAACTCGGCGATTCAGCTGGTCATCCTGCTGGGCGCCATCGTGGTGACGGGGGCTATCCCGTCGCTCGCGCAGCTGGCCTACCTGCCGCTCGCTCTCGTCGTGCTGGTCGTGTACGCGACCCTGTTCGCGCTGCTTCTGTCCGCGCTCAACGTCTACATGCGCGACATCCAGCACCTCATTGAGGTCATCACCTTCCTGGCGTTCTGGGCTTCGCCGATCGTCTACTCCTACAGCTACGTGCAAAAGGCACTGGCTGTGAACTATCCGGTGGCGCATGAGATCTACCTCGCCAATCCCGTGACGTTGGCGATCCTCGGATTCCAGCGTTCGCTGTGGGCGGCGGGTATTGATCAGCCCTACCCCGTGCACCTCATGATCCGCCTAGCCGTTGCGGCGCTGATCGGCATCGTCCTCATCTTCGGAGCGCACCGCGTCTTTGCCCGCCTCGAAGGTAACTTCGCTCAGGAGCTCTAATGTCAATGCCTGAAGTCGTCCGCGTTCAGGACGTTTCCAAGGTTTTTAAACTTCATCGGGACACCTCGGTCAAGGACCGTGTGCTGCACTCCTCGCGCGCGCGGGTGGAAGAGTTCCGCGCCCTTGACAACGTGAACGTGGACGTGTCCCTCAACGAATCCGTGGGCCTCATGGGCCACAACGGCTCCGGCAAATCCACCCTCCTGAAGATCATGGGGTCGATCATCCGCCCGACCAGTGGTCGTGTGACGACCCGCGGGCGCATGGCCGCTCTGCTCGAACTCGGTGCCGGTTTCCACCAGGATCTGACGGGACGCGAGAACGTCTTCCTTAATGCCTCGATCCTGGGCATGACGCGCGCCGAAACCGAAGCCTGCTTCGATGAGATCGTTGCCTTCTCCGGCATCGAACAGTTCATCGACACGCAGGTGAAGTTCTACTCCTCGGGCATGTACGTGCGCCTTGCATTCGCGGTCGCCGTCCACTCCGACCCTGACGTCCTCCTCGTCGATGAGGTCCTCGCGGTCGGCGACGAACCCTTCCAGCGTAAGTGCATGGACAAGATCCACTCCTTCCAGACGGAGGGGCGCGCGATCGTCCTGGTTTCTCATTCCGCCGAGCAGGTCGAGTCCGTGTGTACGCGAGGCGTCGTCCTCGACCACGGCAAGCTCGTCTTCGACGGCTCGACCTCGGATGCCGTGCGTATCCTGCGCGAGGGTTTCCAGCGCGATGCTCTCATCGCCCCCATCCACACGGAGGAGACGGGTGTCATCTCGATCCGAGACATCGCGATGACGGATCAGGGTGGAGAACCCATCCGCGTCGCGCGGACGGGCGACACGATCTGCATCCGCATAGACTTGACCGCGTCCAAGCGCATTGAGGACTGGGTGACGGCCTTCTCGCTGGATACTAACCTGGGGCAGAAGCTGCACTACTACAACTCCCGTAACTCCGGGGCGACCCTGCCGGCCATCGAGGGCGACGCGACGGTGATCATCACCGTGCCGACCCTGACTCTGGGCGAGGGTATGTACCGGATGAACGTGTCGATTGACGACGCGGGCGGTCAGCCCTTCGCTCAGCGAGACGGAGCATGGGACCTGGTCGTCCAAGGAAACGGAATTGGCTCGGGGCCGGTGGCACTGGATTCGTCTATCGTCGTCGAGTCCTGATACGACGCCCACGCCAACCGCGATCTGTTCTTGCGATCACCTCCGTGCTGACGTACGGCATAATGGTGGCAGAGGCGATCGCACTCGACAACACAACCCGACACGCCCCCCCGGGCGCGCAAAGGAGAAAACCCATGAAGATCGTTGTGACCGGCGGTGCCGGCTTTATCGGAGCGAATTTCGTTCACACGCTCCTTGAGGATCATCCGGATGTCGACGTCGTCGTCCTCGATAAGTTCACCTATGCGGGCAACCGCGCGTCCCTGACTGACGTTCCCGCCGAGCTCGCCTCGCGCCTGACCGTCGTCGAGGGCGATATTGCTGACGCCGATCTGGTCGACGGCGTCGTCGCCGGGGCGGACGCGGTCGTCCACTTCGCGGCTGAGTCCCACAACGACAACTCGCTGCTGGATCCCTCGCCTTTCATCCAGACGAACCTGGTGGGTACCTTCACCCTGCTGGAGGCCGTGCGCCGCCACAAGGTGCGCTTCCACCACATCTCCACCGACGAGGTGTACGGTGACCTGGAGCTGGACGATCCCGCGAAGTTCACGCCGACCACGCCCTACAACCCCTCCTCGCCCTACTCCTCCTCGAAGGCGGGTTCCGACCTGTTGGTGCGCGCGTGGGTGCGTTCCTTCGGCGTTGAGGCAACGATCTCGAACTGCTCGAACAACTACGGTCCCTACCAGCACATCGAAAAGTTCATTCCCCGCATGATCACGAACCGCCTGCGCGGCGTGCGCCCCCGCCTGTACGGCGACGGCCTGAACGTGCGCGACTGGATCCACGTGCGCGACCACAACACGGCTGTGTGGGACATCCTGATGAAGGGCCGCATCGGTGAGACCTATCTGATCGGCGCGAATGGTGAGACGAACAACCGCGACGTCGTTGCCATCCTCAACGAGCTGATGGGCTACGCCCCCGACGATTTCGATCACGTCAAGGACCGCCCGGGGCACGACCTGCGCTACGCGATCGATAACTCGAAGCTGGTGACCGAGCTCGGCTGGGAACCGAAGTTCACGAACTTCCGCGACGGCCTGGCCGACACGATCGCCTGGTACACCGATAACGAGGCCTGGTGGGCTCCCCTCAAGGAAGCCGTCGAGGCGAAGTACGCCGCCGAGGGGCACTGATCTCTTGGCTAGCATGATCGAAGACGGCGCCATGCCTCGTCCGCGCGTCACCGTCCTCATGGCCACCTATAACGGGATGGCCGAGGCCGGGGCGTGGCTGGATGAGCAGGTGGACTCCGTGCTCGCTCAGGCGGGGGTGGACGTCTCTCTTGTCGTCTCCGATGACGCGTCGACGGACGCGACGCGCTCCCATCTTGAGGAGCGTGCCGCGTCCGATCCGCGCATCACCATCTTGCCTCAGCGCGACGGTACCCCCGGGGTAACGGGCAATTTCCTGCACCTGTTTACGACGCATGTGCCCGACGGTTCCTTCGTGGCCTTTACCGACCAGGACGACGTGTGGCACGAGGATAAGCTCAGCTCTCAGCTTGCGTTGATGGCGTCCACGGGCGCTGACGTGGTTTCTTCTAACGTCACGGCGTTTGAGTCGCTGCCTGGCGGCGGGGTGGGGGAGCGTCGCCTCATTCGTAAGTCTCAGCCGATGCGCGCGTGGGATTTTCTGTTTGAAGCCGCCGGCCCCGGCTCTACGTACGTGTTTTCACCTGACGCGCATCGTGTGCTGGCCGAGGTGATTGAGCGCCTAGACTATTCGCAGATCGGCGTGCACGACTGGTACGTGTATGCGCTCGCCCGCGCGATTGGGCTGACGTGGGTGATCGGGGAGGAACCGACGCTGGAGTATCGTCAGCACAGCGCGAACGTCCAGGGTGCGAATTCTGGGGCTGGTGCGCGCGACGCCCGCATGGCGAAGCTGCGTAACGGTTTCTACCGCAACCAGTTCATCCTGATCGCTCGCGCCGCACTGCAGGTGGGTACGTTTGATGCCCCGCGTCGCATCGAACTGGCCACGATCCTGCGCGAGCTTGAGACCGACAGCCAGTGGGCCCGCCTGCGCTTCGCTCTGCGCTGGCCACAGATTCGGCGCGACCGCACCGAGGGCATGAAGCTCGCGGCCGCTCGTTTTCTGCGCGTCTGGTAAGTGAGTGAGCGGCCGCGCTGCGCTCCCTTTAGCGTGAGTAGACGACCAGTCCAGCGTCGACGGCCTCGGTGGTCAGAATCTGTGGAAGCTCCCGGGGTGACACGTATGTCGGGTCAATGATCACGACCGAGCGCCCCGCCATCCACTGATCGAGCACCTGTCCAGCACCTGTGCGAGCCTCCCAGAGCAACGCCACGCGTTGTCCGTGCAGGTTAGCGGGTGGACGCAACCCAGCCAGGGCCTCGTCGCGCGCAGCCTGAAGCGTCGGGGGAGTGTCGACGATCAGGGAGTCCGGTTGCATCGCGATTTCTGCGAGAGCATCCAGGGCACCACCGAGTTCGCCATTCCATGCGAAGGACAGGTACGTAGGTGCCTGGGCCAACACGTGAGCACCGCTCTCAAGGGCGGTGTTTGCCTCGTCGTTCAGAGAGTTTGTCACCAGGAGGTCTCCGGGCAGCGGGCGACGCGTATCGAGGTACTCCCAGCCCATGGCCCTGGCCGCGATTTGCCAGAGGACATCCTGCCACGGCTGGAGGGACGTGTAGATACGGGCCGGTGTTGGTTCACCTGAACCGAAGAGGTCGGCAGCGATTTCAGTTGTTAAGTAATTAGCGACTTTGGAGAGCCAGCGGGCGACCACGGGGCCGCCCAGCTCGACTCGCACCTGGCCATATTGAGTCAGCGCAGGCCCTGACCATGCGTTAACCACGCCGATGAGTGAAGAGAGCCTGGTCACATTAAATTCAGAAGAATTCCCCATAGTCGTGAGTATATCGAAGGTCCCACGCTTTCCGTTTAACAGGTAACTGTGAAGTCGTTACAAAACTGTAAGCATTTACCGGCGGGTCAGGTGCTACTCTTGAGGTCTCAATAACGCGAAACAGCTTGACTTCCTGCATTGACACGCGTGTAATTCTCGTATTGATCGATTCGTTATAAGGAGCTCCCGCAATGTGGAACATCTTCGGTGACGGACCTCTCGAGTGGTCCGAGGACGCCGACGCGGTGCTGTACGCCCGTATCGACGGCCCCCTTGCGTGGCAGCAGCACGCGCTGTGTGCTCAGACGGATCCCGAAGCTTTCTTCCCCGAGAAGGGCGGCTCCACTCGCGAAGCGAAGGCAGTTTGTCAGGCCTGCCAGGTTCGCGAAGATTGCCTTGAGTATGCCCTCGCTAACGATGAGCGTTTCGGCATTTGGGGTGGCATGTCGGAACGCGAGAGGCGGCGCTTGCGCCGTATGGCCGGTTGAGTCCCGCTTCGCGTGCCGTCGGCGCGATCCTTGTCACCAGGGGGGACGCGCCGCTCACTCAGTCCGTTCTGCGGGCCATCGAGAATCAATCGATGGCCCCGCGTTCGCTTACCATCATCGACGTTGCAGGCCGTCGTGTCACACCGTTTCCCGCCGACCGCGTACCCCGTGGGGCCGAACTCGTGCGCGTCGGACGCGCGCGTAATCTGGGCGACGCGATCCGCCGTGCGTACGCTCAAGGTGCCCCCTTCGCTTCCGAACCCTGGTGGTGGATCCTCCACGATGACTCCGCCCCCGAGCCAGAGTGCTTGAGCGAACTCGTTCAGGCGGGTACCGTCGGCAAGACCGTGGGTGCCGTCGGTGTGAAACAGCTGTCGTGGGACGGCTCGCGCCTGCTGGAACTGGGTATCTTTGCGACGGCAAGTGCGCGTCGCCTGGAGCGTATCGGCGACGATGAGATTGATCAGGGCCAGTATGACGGCACGACCGACGTCCTCGGCGTCGGCACGGCGGGTATGTTCCTGCGCGCCGAGGCGTATGACGCCATCGGTGGATTCGACCCCGCTCTAGGACCCTTCGGCGACGGCCTCGACATGGGCCGACGCCTTCACCTGGCCGGGTATCGCGTCATCGTGGCTCCCCGAGCCCGCGTGCGCCATGCCCGCACGTCGATGACTCCCGGGATCGACCCGACCCAGGCCTCGGCTCTGTGGGAGGACGCTGATAGTCCCGAGGCCGTGGCTCGGCTCGCCTCCGCGCAAGCCAAGTCGTTCCGTCGGCGTCGCTCCGCCCAGATGTACAACTGGTGCAAGGCCGTACCCGCTCTTGCCCTTCCGTTCCTTGCCCTGTGGCTTCTCCTGTGGACTCCCGCGCGTGCCCTGGGGCGCTTCGTCACCGGGCGAGCCACCCTGGCTCTGCCTGAAATTGCCGCGTTGCTCTCTCTCATGGCTGCGACACCGCGTCTTCTCGCTGGCAGGGCTCGCGCCGCGCAGTCGCGTACGGTGCCGCGTTCCTCGCTGCGTGCCCTTGAGATCGCGCCCGCGGCCCTGCGCAAAGAACCCGCCGGTGAGGAAGAGGACGACAACGGCGAGCGTATCGATCCCCTGGTCGTCGCATCCATGCGCAGCTACCGGATCCGATCCGCGTCGACCGGGCTGGCACTCCTCATTGTGACCTCGATGATTGCGGGTCTCCAATGGTGGGGTGCCGCATCTGGACTCGTCGGCGGAGCCTGGGTCTCCCTGCCCGCCTCGTGGTGGGATCTGTGGAGCGCCGCGTGGGCCGGGTGGATTCCCGGCGGCGATGGATACGCCGGGGGAGCCGATCCGCTGACCGTCCTCATGGCGCTGCTCAGTGCTCCCGTCGCGCCTCTGGGAGTCACGCCAGGTGCGGTGGCGACTTTCCTGCTCGTCGCGTCATCGCCGCTTGCCGCGATGGCCGCATGGGTGCCCACCCGTTGCCTCACGACTTCGCTGCGCGTGCGCTTCCTCGTGTCCCTCGCGTGGGCGCTGTCCCCGGCTCTGCTCATGAGTGCGGCACACGGGGTCCTGGCCGGAACCCTCGCGCACGTTGCCCTGCCGATTCTGGCCGCGTACTGCGTGTCTGCCGTCGCACCCCTCATGGTCGCGAGTGCCTCCGGTGTCGAGGCAGCGCCGACCAATCCACGCGGCGTGAACGCAGGCTGCGCGGGCCTGGCCGTCCTCGTCCTGGCCTGCTGCGCCCCGTGGACTCTGCCGCTGAGCGTCGCGGCGCTCATGTGGAGCTCGCGCCGGCGGAGCATCGTCGCCCTGCCCGCGGCTGTGGTCGTCGCTCCTACCTACTTGAGCATTCTTGTTCACCCGTCGGCGTGGGTGGCCCTGACCTCGACGACCGGTGGGGTCCACGCGTACACTCGCGCGTCCTCGTGGTTCGCTTTCCTCGGAATGCCGGCTGCCCCTCAGAGCACACTCGATCTGATCGCTTCCGGCGTCCTTGGTGGAGGTGTCGCGCTCCTTGCTCTCCTGGCCGTCGCGCGTCATCGCACGACCGCCCTTGTGACGGCGCTGAGCGCCGCGCTCGTTGCCGCGCTGTGTGGATGGGCAGCCTCGCACGTCGGGGTCGGACTCGATGGCGCCCTCGTCGCCTCAGCCTGGACATCCCCCGCCTTCTCGGTGTCCTTCGGACTGCTCCTGCTCGCCGCTAGCCAGCTCATCGCGCCGATGAAGGACGAGGACGGCGAGCGCCTCGCGTGGGATGCCTCGGTTTCTGTTCTCCGGCGGGGAGGCACAACCCTTCTTGCCCTGATCCTCGTCGGCATCGGTGCCACCCAGTCGGCGGTCTCGTTCGCGACCCGAGGAGATGCCTCCGACACTCCGACCTACGCGCTCGCCCAGCGTGAGACGGTCTCGCCGGTCGCGACACCCATCATCTCTGCGGTCGGTTCCCAAGCGCAGCGTTCGTCTCGTGCCGGACGCGTCCTCGTCCTCGACGGCGACCCCACGAATGGCACTGTCAATGCCGCCCTGTGGCGAGGGAACGGCCGATCCCTGACGGATGCCTCGCCGGCCGTGCGGGCACTCGCGCTGTCTCACGCCCGCGCAGGCGCGATCACCGGGACTCTTGACGATCCCGCTACGGCCTCGCTCGCGCAGGCCGCGTACACCCTGGTCGTCTACCCCGACGACGCGACCGTTGCGACGCTCGCCGCCCACGACGTTGACACGATTCTCGTGCCCTACGGTGCCAGCGGCGCACAGGCGCTCGCGTTCGGCCTCGACCGCGCGGGCGGCCTCGAGAAGGTCGGAACCACCAACAGCGGTATCGTGTGGCGCGTGCGCCCGAGCGCGCTCAAGCCCTCGCGCGTGCGCGTCGAATCCTCCGGCGGCATCACCACCGACGTTGGCTCCTCGCAGCTGCGCGTAGACGGCAACGTTGACGCGTCTGGCACCCTCGTCCTGGCCGAGCGCGCGGACTCCGGCTGGAGGGCCAGCGTCGACGGCGTGGCCCTGACGCCCACCGACCCGGTCGACGGATGGGCTCAAGCCTTCGACATGCCCGCCGCCGGTCACCTGACAGTGACCTACAGTGCCTGGTGGATCATTCCGTGGCGCGTCGGCGCGGGCATCTGCCTGGTGGTTGTGGCCGCCAGCGCCCTATCCGTGTGGAGGAAGAGATGACAACGCCCCGGACCGCCACCCTGGCCGCGCTCGGTGTCGCCGGGATTGCGGCCGCCGCGCTGGCCACCGGATCCCTGCTCGTCGGGTCCGCTCCCGCGAGCGTCGATGGTACCGCGCAGAGCGCGCACCCCTCGCAGGTGCAGCTCGCCTGTCCGACGGCCCTCGTGGATCCTTTTAACACCAGCAATGTCGCGACGGCCGCCACGTGGTCGTCCCTTTCGTCCGCTCCGATCACGCCCGCGCCGGCCTCGATCACGGGTACCGGCGGCGTCATCCCGACGGGCCTGACGCTTGTCGGCCAGGGCGGCGGTGAACTCGCAGGACTCAGTGCCGTCGGCTGCGCGGCCCCCCGCACCTCCCAGTGGATCGCGGTCGGTGCGACCACGTCGGGTGCTGACATGGTCCTCATTCTCTCCAATCCTGGCCCGACGGCTTCGGTCGTCAGTGTCGATGGCTACGGGGCGTTCGGTCCGCTCAATGCGGCTCCGCGTCAGGTGACGGTTGCCGCGAACTCGTCGGTATCTGTCCTGTTGGCAGGCTGGTTCCCCGATGAAAACTCCCTGGCAGTCCACGTGCAGGCCGACGGGGGAGGGGTCAGTGCCTGGGCTCAGGCGTCCCTCATGAACGGGGAGGTTCCCCAGGGCACGACGCTGGCCTCCGCGATTGCCCCCGCGACGACGCAGACGATCCTCGGCGTTGACCCCAAGGGCACGTCGCTGCTGCGCCTGGTGTCGCCCTCCGGGGATGCGCATGTGAGCGTATCGGTTGCAGATTCGACGGGCGTACATCCCCTGGGCGGTGGCAATGCTACCGTCGCCGAGGGGTCAACCTTGGAGATGCCTCTCGATGGTGCTTCGAAGGATTCCACTCCAATTGCCCTGATCGTCAGTTCTGATCGCGAGGTGGTTGCTCAGACGACCACGATCACGCTCGGTGCCCCGTGGGCGGAGCGTGCCAATGCGTGGATTATGCGCTCCAGCGCCGCGCCCGCCACCCTTCTGACCCAGGCTGTGATTCCGGGCCGCGCGTCGCTGGAAACCATGGCGTCTTCGGTCCTGTCGACGAAACCGATACGCCAGACATCGCTCGAGACCAAGTCCGGTGTCAGCTCGACGCACGCGAGCCTCCTGCTCTATGCGCCCGTCACAGACGGTGACGAGGCCGTGGCTCAGGAGAACGGCGACGGCGAGCAGTCGGCCGCTCCCACGCCCGCGGTGACCCCCAATATCTGGGCTTCCCCCTCGCCGAGTCCCACGCCGACCGGCGACGCGGGCGACGCGCAGTCCACCGGCGTCAGCGCATCGAGTCCTGGCGCTGTCCCCGTCACGCTCGGTGGCCGTACCCTCTACCTGGCACCCGGCGTTCCGACCCTGGTTGAGCTGCCCGAGGCAGCCGGACAGGTGAGCGCGCCCACGCCGATCCAGGCCGCCGTCGTCATTTCCGCAGACACCGCCGTGGGCCGCATGACGACCACGTGGAACGTCGGTACCGAGGGCATCAGCGCTGTCTCCGGATCCATCCGTACCGTCAACTGAGGTGCGGATGCCCGCACGTGGCTCTCGCGTGTGCCAGTGAACGACCGGGGTGCCTGCGCGCCGTCAATGCATCGCGTCGTCGATCTCGTCTGGCGGCAGCGCCAGGATATGGCTGATACGTTCCACGAGAACTCGCCTGGTCATCGTGCCCACCTCTTCGGGCGGGCAACGCAGGGTGATCGGCAGTCGATAGACGACGATCCGATCACGCAGGCCACGGCGTCGATCCGCCGGAAAAATACGGGCCACGACCACGTTATGCGATTCCCACGCTGCCGGATTTGACGGGGGAACATCCTCCACGGCGAATTCGATCGTCGCCACCTGCGGCCAGCGGCCGATCAGCTCGCTGACGAGGTCCGCGACCATGAGATCGAAGTCCTCTCGCCGTGTACGCCACGCCGGCGTCCCAGGGAAAAAGAGGGGTCCGCGGGGGCCCCGACCATGGCGGTCGCGGCTCATGACATGACGTCTGGTCGGAAACACTCCACCAGGGTAAAACTTTGGCGTGCTGGAGCGCGCGATACGGGCATAGAGTGTCGTACTCTTAGGTGCGTGATTGCCCAACGACACTGCTCGAAGCCCGGCTGCTCTGCCGTCGCTGTCGCTACCCTCACCTACGACTATCGTGATTCGACGGTCGTCGTCGGCCCGCTCGCCACCGTCGCCGACCCCAATTCCTACGATCTGTGCGACGAACACGCCCAGAACCTCAAGGCACCCCTCGGGTGGCAGGTCGTACGCCTGGCCACCAACTTTGAGCCGGCTCCGCCCTCGGTCGACGATCTGGCCGCCCTCGTCGACGCCGTGCGCAGGGTTGCGCAAGAAGCGAAGCACGCCCCGGCCTCGTCCTCCGAGAAGCGTTCGACGCGCACCGGCCCCTTCAACTCTGCACGTTCGGTGGGAAGGCCTGACACGTCCAGTCCCCTGGACCCCTCCAGCCCCTACGCGCGAAGGCGCGCCCAGTTCACCGTCGTCGACGGCGAGGACGGCGCAAGCGACGACTGAACCCTAGAGGCCAAAGCGTGCCTGTGTGGCCTCGTGGAAACGCTGCCGTCCGCGGGCTCGGCGCTCGACCTCGCGCGTCCACACTCGATCCCTGCGGGCAACCAGCACGGCGGCAATCACAAGCTCAGGGTGGAGTCCTTCAGGCAGTGGAGTCTGGACGCGCGCGGACAAGCGGTCTGCGAGAGAGGTGGCAACCTGTTCCCTCAGAACCGGGTTGAGGCCCCTGTTCGTCCCGAGGAAGGCGCGCGCCTCGGCGACGAGTGCATCGTCGAGGGGCAGGATCGTCGCGGTGGCCCCCCACTGTTCAAGACCCGGAGGCATGATGAGCGGCGGGTAGAACACCGATGCGCCCTGCGAACACACCATCGTTCCCGCTGCGAGATCGCCCAGACGTTTGCCTTTCGCGTTGAGCATTTCCGCCGCGAAGGCGAGGCCGCCCGCCAACATCCAGTTTTCGACGACCCCGGCCCCGACTCGGACCGCGCTGTGGCGGGCAGTCACCGGGCCGCCGTCGTCGCGTACGACGCGCAGGTTCAGCGCCCACTTACCCAGCGACCGCCCACGGGTCGCGATCTCAATGGCGAACGGAACGAAGAACGTGACGCTCGCGATCACGGCGATGAAGAAGACGCGCAGGGACGAATAGGACATCGTGCCCCACGACCGTGCGGTCAGCGCGAGGAGCAGAAACGCGCTTCCCATGTACACGGTCGCATCGAAGACGGCAGCGGCGAAGCGCTCCATGGGGGAGGCAGGCGTGACGTCGAGGCTCACCGCCTCGCCGGTGCGGACGTAATCGTCCTGAAGGGTGTCCGACTGACTGCGTTGCGCGCTCATATGTGACACGCTAGTCCAATGGACATCGATGTGCTGCGGGTAAGCGGAAAAGACGAGTGGAAGCGCCTCGACGAACTGACTCGTCAGCGTACGTTGAGTGGCACGGATATTGACGAGCTTGATCGGCTCTATCGATCAGCGACCACTGACCTGGCGCGGGTGCGCACGCACAGCCCCGACCCCGATGTGATCGCGGAGCTTTCCCGGCTCCTCTCGGCGGCCCGCGGGCGCCTCGCGGGCACAGGGGGACTCACGGGCCGCGTGATTGCGACGTTCTTCGTCGTCTCCCTGCCTCTGGCGCTCTATCGGATCCGGTGGGTGATCCTGGGCGTCATGGCGGCGTTCATCGCTCTGTGTGCGATCCAGGTGCACTATCTGATGACGACTCCTGAGGCCATGAACGAGCTGGGCAGCCCCGAGATGCTGAGGACCTACGCCAAGCAATCGTTTGTCTTCTACTACCATCAGGACACGCACCTGGAGTTCGGCATGTCCGTGTGGGCGAACAACGCCTGGATTGCCTTCCAGTCGATCATCTCCGGCATTACGGGCGTGTATCCGCTGTGGGTTCTGTGGCAAAACGCCACCTCGTTGGGCACGTCGGCTGCGGTGGTGTTCGAGTATGGGGGCGTGTGGCACTTCTTCCGCTTCATTTTGCCGCATGGTCTGCCTGAGCTGACGGCTGTGTTTATCTCGGTCGCTGCGGGACTCAGGATTTTCTGGGCGCTGCTTGTGCCGGGTGCCATGACGAGGTTCCAAGCTGTGGGGAAGGCCGCGCGCGAAGCAATGACGGTGGCGGTGGGATGCGCGATCCTCCTGGCTGGCTCAGGCTTCCTGGAGGGGTTTGTGACGCCCTCGTATGTCGTGCCGGACGCCGTGAAGATTGGCCTTGGAGTGGCGCTGACCGCGGCGGTGTGGGGGTACATCCTGATCCTGGGGCGGCGAGCGCACCGGGCCGGTGCCAGCGCGGATGTGGGCATCGACGCGGGCTACTACCAGCCGGTCGCTGGGTGAACGGACTGCGTGGCCTCATCCCTGTGTCCCAGGGACGAGGCCACGGTCACGCGGGTGCAGCCGCTTGGTGACGCTCGGGCTTAGAGTCGACCGCTCTTCTTGAGGTCAATGTAGCGGTCGGCCGTACGTGCGGGTAGCAGGTCTGCGGACGCCTGGAGGGTCAAGGCGCCGGCGAGACGCACGTCTGCTGCCCCGGCCTCGTCGGCGCGTTCGGCGAGCGCGGCAGAGGCAGCCAGGAAAACTTGTTCGGCGTCGCTTCGACCGCTCCTGGCCCTCAGCTCGTCGGGGTCGGTGGCTGACGCGACGAGCACCGTGTGGCGCTCGGCGAGGCGCGCTACCGCGTCCGTAAATTCGGTTTCCATGCCGGCGGGCGGGATTTTCGTGGCGAGGACGACGAAGGCGGGATGACGGACGGTTTGCTCGACCGCTGCCGCGGCCTCGGTCCAGTCGGTGACGTCGAGGCGCGGCGAAATATCCGTAAAGGCGTGCGCGAGTGACTCAATGATTTTCGCGCCGCGCACGCCGGACACGCGGGCGCGCACGCGCGAGTCCACGGCCAGGACGTGCACCTTATCGCCCGCGCGATCAGCCAGGGCAGCGAGGAGCAGAGCCGTCTCGATGGCAGAATCCAGGCGGGGCGCGCAGCCAAGTGCGATGGAGTCGACCTCCATGCGCACCGGTGCTCCCAGCAGCGCGGAGGAGGCGCGCCCGCAGTCAACGACGATCACGACATGACGGTCGCGTTCGGGGCGCCACTGGCGAACCATGAGTTCGGGGGAGCGGGCGGATGCCCGCCAGTCGATGTCGCGAGGGTCGTCGCCCTCGACGTAGGCGCGCAGGGAATCGAACTCGGTGCCGGCTCCGCGCAGCGTCGTCGGTGTGGTGCCTTCCAGTTCGTGCAGGCGCGCCAGACGCGAGGGCAGCAAGACACGCGCCTTGAACTCCGGCAGGACCGACAGGGTGAGTGGGGCCTTGAGTGAGACCTGGCGCGCGCCCAGGTGCAGCGGCCCCCAGGAACGGATGGTGACGACGTCCGCGTGGCGCGTGCCGCGGCGCGTGGGGGCCAGGATCGTGATGATTTTCTGAGACGAGCGTGTTCCAATGCGTACGCGATGGCGCGGCGGGGCGGGGTGCAAGGATGGCGGCCACGCGTCGCGCACGTCGAGGGTCATCGGCCGTTTCGTCGTGTTGGACAGACGCAGCGTCGCTTCGGTCGTCTGGTCGGCTCGGATCGGCCCGGTCACCTCACGCGTCAGGCGCAGGGTCCGCGGGGAAGGAGCACCGAGTGCGTCGAGGATGCACGCCGCGACGACGAGACCGAACCATGTCCACGCGAACGCCCGCGAGGGGGCGAACGCGAGGGGAATGAGTCCGGCGAGAACGAGGAGCGCGCTGCGCGCTGAGACGATCACGGGTCGCCTCAGCGGGGGACCGGGGTCGCAGCGAGAACACCCGAGATCACGTTGACCGCGGTAATGCCCTCGAGGTTCGCCTCGGCACGCAGTCCGAGACGGTGCGCGAGGGTCGAGGGAGCCATCGTCTTGACGTCGTCGGGGGTGACGAAGCCGCGGCCCTGGAGGAAAGCCCACACGCGCGAGGTGCGCAGCAGGGCGGTCGCACCACGCGGAGATACGCCCAGGCGGACAGCGGGGGACGTGCGGGTCGCCCGGCAGATGTCGACGAGGTAGGCCATGACGGCGGGAGCCACTTCCACGCGCGCGGCGGCCTCGCGGGCCGCGTGGAGGTCAGCGGCACCGGCGACCGGGCGGATCCCGGCCTCCTCCAGAGAGCGGGGGTTGAAGCCAGCCTGGTGGCGGGCGATGATGTCGATTTCGGCCTCGCGCGAGGGTAGGGGCAGTTCAAGCTTGAGGAGGAAGCGATCTAGCTGAGCCTCGGGAAGGGGGTAGGTTCCCTCGTATTCGACGGGGTTCTGGGTAGCGATGACCATGAAGGGCTCAGGCAGCGTGCGGGTTGCCCCGTCGATGGAAACCGTGTGTTCTTCCATGGACTCCAGGAGCGCCGACTGGGTCTTGGGAGGCGTTCGGTTGATTTCGTCGGCGAGGAGCAGGTTCGTAAACACCGGACCCTCACGGAAAACGAACTCGGAGCGTCCCGCGTCCCAAATCATGGAGCCGGTGATATCGGCAGGCATGAGGTCGGGGGTGAACTGGATGCGCGCCATGTTGACGTCGAGCGCGCGCGCCAGCGTTCGTACGAGGAGCGTCTTGGCCACGCCCGGCACGCCCTCGAGCAGGGCATGCCCGCCGGCGACGAGTCCGACGATGAGACCGGTGACCGCAGCGTCCTGACCGACGACGGCCTTGCCGATTTCAGCCTTGAGGGCCAGGAGGGCCTCCTGGGTGTTCTTCTCGGAGCTGCTGAGGGCTCGGCCTGACCAGCCTTCGCCCGTGGGCGCGGCGTATGAGACGGGTCCGCCCGCGCGCGCAGCCGACACGGGGATACCCGTCGGGGCGGGGTACGAGGCCGGGGATCCCTGGGGCGGGTAGGCGCCGGAAGGAGCAGACGGCGTCGGAGAACCCGACGTGGGCGTGCCACCCGCGGGGCCGTAGGGCTGGCGGGGGCCGGGGACGGGGTTAGTCATGGCGGATCTCCTTCTCAAAGGCGTCGAGGTCGTTGGCGAGTTGGACGAGGGCTGCTTCGTTGACGGGGGGCGGACCCCACAGGAGTGCCTCGTAGCGGGAGGGTGGCAGGCCTCGAAGCGTGAACGCCTGCGTGAGGGCGTTGCGATCCGCGCTGGTAGAAACTCCCAGCGACGAAGCGATGCGCGAGGCGCACGCGCTGCGTAGAGCCGACGCCGCGTGCCCGTATGCACGCTGCGTGCGTAGGAGACGTGCTTTGCCGATGAGGGTCTCGGCGGCGGGCACCTCGACGGGCAGACGCTCGGGCGTCAAGGGACCAAGCCTCCTGCCGAAAGCCAGGGCGAGGAGCGCAAGAGAACCCGCAACGGTGAGGAACGCGGGGGCGAGGTAGGGGGACTGAGTCGGCGTGGTCTCGGCTGGCGACACACCGTCGGTGCGGGACGCGATATACCAGGCGACCTTCGGGGTCCGCCCGATTGCGTTGAGCGCGAGAGCGGCGTTGCCTGCCTCCAGGATCCCTCGGTTACGCACCCGCACCGAATCGGGGATGACGGCGCGGAATCGGCCATCCTGGATTCGTTCGGCGTACGCGTAGGTCTCACCGTCCGCCGTGAAACACATCTGCCAGTTGGCACCCGCGCCGGACACGGAGTACCGGGACGGGATGATCTCCGCGGCCCGTCCCGCGATCTCCGACGCGCAAGCCGGTGTGACCTTCGTGCTGCTCGCAGGCCCGCGATCACCGGACAGTCCGTCTAAATAGGCGGGCGAACTCCCAAATTCTTCCTCCAGGCCGATGTAGACAACGTTGGCGCGCGTCTCCACATCCTGCTCGATGGTGTGCGACATGCGGGACGGAAAGACGACGACGAGCGTCGTATCCTCGCCCACCGTTGCCGCCTGCTTCGCGGTCACTTCACGCACCGAGACCCCGTGCTTCTTGAGAACCTGCGCGAGGGCTTGAGCGCCGTCACCCGTTGGGTTGCGAATGCCGACGGGGACGGCGTTCATACGTCCGTCAGGCAATGCGGCGAGCCCGAAGAAAACAAGGATCACGAAGGCGATAATCAAGAGCGCGGGGCGCGCTGCACTCGCGCGCTCGCGCGCCGTGGGCGTCACAACGTGAGTCGACGTGGCTTTCATGCGTGATCCTGCGCCTTTCGGCACTGAGCCAACAAAATGGGTGTCAGCTCGCGCAGCGCGTTGACGTCCTGCTCGGCAACAGACGAATGCCCGTAGCGCACGCGGTCGAACGTCCGTGCGTGGTGGCCGAGCGCAGTCCCCTGATCGGGAACGACGCGCGTTGCGGCAACCGCAGCTTCGCGCGCCGTCAAGCCCGGCGTCGCCGAGACGACCTCACACTCATCCAACCCAACGACCATCAGACGGTAGGCCCACACATAGGCGAGGTTCCAATCCTCGGCAGCCACGGCCTCGTCGAAGCGCCGACGAATATCCTCCTCGGTGGCCTCCACCTCGAAAACCGAGTGGGACGCGCGAATCCGCAACCGGATCGGGTTGAGGATCACCGCGATCAGGACGGCCGCGATGATAATGATCGCGAGGATCACCAGGATCAGGGGCATCGGCGGAGTATCGACCTCATGCCAGGTGAACGCGTTCGCGAGCTTGGTGAAGGCGGATTGGAGAAGACGCTTAAAACCGCTCGAATCGGTGTTGTAAACGGAGCGCGCGAGTTCTTCGCTCAGCCACGACTGGGCCTCGCCCTCGTCGGGCGTCAGGGGAGGATCGCACGCGAACACAGCCGACACCGCCTAGCCCTGGCTTGCGTGGGCGAGGAGGGGCGCGAAATTCTCCTTGCGGATCTTCTCGTCCACGTACATGAGGGTCTGGTACGCCGCCAGGATGGGGACCACGAGTGAGTAGGCGAGCATCTGGAGAGCCGAGATCACTCCGTATAGGATGATCGTCGACCAGACGTTGCTTGGCGAGGAGGGATCCCCGAGGATCGTGAACATGACAATCACGGCAATAATGCCGATGATCTGAACGATCATGCCCGCGATGAAGCCGACCACCACGTTGATCAGGATCACTCTGCCCAGAGTCACCCAGAACGACCCTGAGGTCAGCGCCCACGAGCGCTTAACGGCCTCGATGGGTCCCTTCTCCTCCAGCACAGCGCAAATCGGCGTGTACAGGAAGCGGATACTGATGACGTAGCTCACCAAGACCACGGGAAGCGCCAGAGCAAGCAACAGGCCAAATAAACTGAAGAATGCATCCGAGCCGGGCCAGCTGTACAGCGACATGAAGAACAAGATGACCAAGACCAGCAGGGGACTCCCGACCGCGAGCATCGAGAGGAACGAGGCCCCCAGCATCGACCAGAGTCGAGGTTTGACGAGCGCCCACGACTGCTTGAACGTGATTTTCTTGCCGATGACGAGCTGCGAGACGGCTACCGAGAGGACCCCGTCGAGCACGGTACCCGCCAGGAAGGAGCCAGCAAGAAGCGCGATGTAGCCGACGATCGTTGACACGACGGACATATAGGCGGAGTCGAGTAGAGCCTTGGAGGAGGCCTGCGGGTCCAGATCGCCCATCAACGACGTGAAAGAGAACAGCGGCAGCATGGTTCCCGCCAGGCTGAGCAGCGCCACGACAGTCATGACGATGATCGTGAAGCCGAACAGTACCGAGGGGTTCTTGCGCAGTGCGGAAAACGATCCGGAGAACAGGTCGGTGAGGGTGAGCGGGCGCAGCGGGATGATGCCGGGTTTGGGAGCCCAACTCCACGTGCCTGCCTGGCTGTAACCGGATGCGGTGGGAGCGCTGTTACCCGGTGTGTCGGGGGCCGCGTATGCGGGCTGGGGAGCGGCCACGCCTGCGGGGCCTGCGCCGGGCGGCGCGAAGGCGGGCTGGCCGGAGGGACCCGGGTAAGCGGGCTGGGGCGCCTGCGCAGCCTGCCCGTTCTGGGGTGGAACAGCGTCCGCGTGCCCCAGATCGTACTGGGTCGGATCGGGTGAGGTCCACGGGGAACTCATCAATACCTCCAGGTTGCCTGTGTTGTCCTGATCTCAATCCTGCCATAGGTGCGCAGCGTGCGAAACCTTATGACAGTGAGAAACGCTCGTGCCGCCGACGGAATCTTCTGCATCCATGACCGATTCGTGACACTATCGTGACTATGAGTTCGTGCATCCTCGTCGTCGACGACGACGTCGCCCTGGCCGAGATGATCGGCATCGTCCTCGAGAACGAGGGCTATAGCGTCGTCTTTTGTTCCGATGGATCCCAGGCTCTGTCTCAGTTTCAGGAGCACAACCCCGACCTGGTCCTCCTCGACGTCATGCTTCCCGGCATGGACGGCTTCGACGTGTGCCGGGCGATTCGTCGCGTCTCTGACGCCCCGATCGTGATGCTGACCGCCCGCTCTGATACGTCGGACGTGGTGACGGGGCTCGAAGCTGGCGCGGACGACTATGTGCCTAAGCCCTTCAAGCCCAAGGAACTCGTGGCGCGCGTGCGCGCACGCCTGCGCGGCCGCGAGGACTCGCAGGTCGACGAGGGGCTGACATTGCAGGACCTCACCATCGACGTGGCTGGACACATCGTGAAACGCGACGGGCGCATGATCGCCCTGACGCCTCTCGAGTTCGATCTTCTGGCAACGCTGGCGCGCTCCCCGTGGAAGGTCTTCTCCCGCGAGGAACTCCTCGAGCAGGTGTGGGGATACCGGCACGCCGCCGACACCAGACTGGTGAACGTTCATGTCCAGCGTCTGCGTTCCAAGATCGAACGTGATCCTGAAAAGCCCGAGCTGGTCGTGACCGTCCGCGGGGTTGGGTACCGTGCCGGCACGGGTGCGTAGCCACCGCGCGGCGCGCTTCGTTCGTACCGTCACGACTTCGAGGCCATGGAGGTCCCTGCGTTCAACGCAGCTCGTCCACCGCATCCGTCACTCTCTGTCGGCTAAGCTCGCACTGGCCATCACGGCCGCCGCGCTGGTGATCCTTCTTGTCTTCGGCGTCATTGTTGCCTCCCAGCTGCGCACCTCCATGTTCGAGACGCGCCGGGATGCGATCCTTGCCGACGCCTCGCTGCGCTTCTCCTCGGCTCAGTCGGTGTTCTCCTCCTCGACGGCCACGTCCGCCGACCAAGTCCAGGAATCCGCGCGCGGTGCCCTGGCCTCGCTGAAAGCCTCCGCCGCCGGCGCTGGCGCGACCAACGTGGCGCTGCTGCGAGCGGAGGGATCCACGGCCTCGCTGCGTATCAACCAGGTCGAGGACGAGCAGATGCGTGGCCTCATCACGCCCCAGATGCGCGAGGCCGTGGCTGGGGGCGGTGCCCAGTGGCAGTCGGTGGCCATCCGGTCCTCCACTACCGACAAGGTCTCGCCCGGCATTCTCGTGGGCACTCAGGTGCAGTTGCCGCGCGCGGGCGCGCACGAGCTCTACATCCTCTACTCGCTGGAAGCCGACCAGAGCCAGGTCGACGTCGTTCTACGCGTGCTCGCCCTGACCTCCCTGCCGATCATCCTGGCACTGCCGATCGGCGTGTTCGCCCTGCTCCATCGTCTCCTCCTCCCGGTGCGCCTGACCGTCCACGCGGCCACCAGGGCGGCGGAAGGAGACCTGGACGTGCGTGTCGAGGTACACGGTGCCGACGAAATGGCGGCCCTGGGACGGGCCTTCAACGCGATGACCTCCTCCCTCCAGGACACAATCACCCGCTACGACGAGCTGGCCAAGCTCCAGCAGCGCTTCGTCTCCGACGTCTCCCACGAGCTGCGCACCCCGCTGACCACGATCCGCATGGCCGAAGAGATCGTGTGGGACAACCGCGATGACCTGCCTGCCCACGCGCGCCGCTCCGCTGAGCTGCTGCACGACCAGACTGAACGCATGGAGCAGATGCTCGCCGACCTCCTCGAAATTTCGCGCTACGATGCGGCGAGCGCACTGCTCGATGCCGAAGAACACGACCTGCGCCCCATCGTCACCCGCGTCGTGGAAGGCTGCGCGGAACTGGCGCAGCGGCAGGGCGTCGCGGTGATAATCGACGCCCCCAGCTGCGCCGCCGCCGAGATCGACGAGCGCCGCATCGAGCGCGTCATCCGCAACCTGGTCGTCAACGCGATCGAACACGCCGACGGGACAGACGTGACGATCACCGTGGCCACGAGTGACACCGACGTGGCCTGCCGCGTGCGCGACCGGGGCGTCGGCATGACCCAGGAGGTCGCCGACCACGTGTTCGACCGCTTCTACCGAGCCGACACCGCACGCGCACGCACGACCGGCGGCACGGGCCTGGGCCTGGCCATCGCGACCGAGGACGTGGCGATCCACGGCGGCCGCCTCCAGGCGTACGGCGAACCAGGGAAGGGAGCCTCGTTCCTCATGACGCTGCCCAAACACCCCGGCGACGAGATCGCCACATGGCCCCTGACGCTGTGGGAGGACGAATGAGACGCGCACTCGCTCTGGTCACCTGCGCCGCGCTGGCCCTCGCGGGCTGCGCATCCCTGCCGACGTCCTCGGCTCCGACCACCTTCGACGTGTCCGCGCGCGACGGCTCCGGCATTCAGTTCTCCGCCGAAGGACCCGTGGATGGCTCCGATGCCTCGACCCTCGTTACCGACTTCCTGCGGGCGTGCGCCGCGGGCACGCAGGACGACTACGCGACGGCCCGTCTGTTCCTCACGGCCTCGTCCGCGCGCGACTGGCAGCCGGAAACCGAGATCCTCGTGTACGACACGGACACAGCGCCGTCGGTGAACGCGGGAGCGGAAGTCGCCTCGCAGACGGAGGTGAACGTTTCCGTCCTGGGAGTCGCCAGCATCGACGCGTCGGGCGTTCTCACCCGTTCGAATGGGTCAACCGTGTCGCGTACCTTCACCCTCGTGCGTGAGGACGGGCAGTGGCGCATCGACGCCCCCGAGAACATGATCCTCGTCAGCCGAGCGGCTTTGACGGCCTCCTACTCTCTGGCGAACCTCTACTTCCCGACGACCGACGGTACAGATCTGGTCGCGGATCCGCGCTGGTACCCGTCTCGGCGCCTGGCCTCCCACTTGCTGGCGGGCCTCATCGCGGGTCCTCGCCCGTCCCTCGCGTCGGCGGTGTCGAACGCGATTCCTGCCGGGGCGACGCTGCCCTCCCACGGCGTGGAGGTTGCCGACGGCGTGGCCAACGTGGAGCTGACCGGGCCGATGCCTTCGAGCGAGGGGGCACACGCGAGCCTTGCGTGGCAGCTGACGCGAACACTGAAGCAGGCCGCCGATGTGGCGCAGCTGAACGTGACGCTCTCGGGGGAGGCGCTGGACACCGAGACGATCCCGCCCTCGCCACAGTATTCCCTCGACACTCTCGTGGGCGCCGGCGCGTCGGGCGTGGGCATTGTGTCCTCGTCTGCGATGGCTCCCCGAGCGTCGGCGACCGACGCCTGGGCACCGACCGTTTCGCCCGTGGATTCCTCGCTCGTGGCGTGGACAGGTGCCGACGGCGTCTACGCCGAGAAGGACGGGACCTCCGTGGCGTTCCTGCCCGGCCAGGCCCCCCTTGGTCCGTCGGTCGACCGCTACGGATGGGTATGGGGGCCGGCCACCTCGGCGTCATGGCTGAGCGTCGGTGGGGGAGCGGACGGTGCCTTCAGCGTCGGCGTCGAATCGGACAGTGCCGGCGACATCCGCGCGGTGCGTATTTCTCCTGACGGCGCGCGGGCACTCATCATCCGCGGGTCGACGCCGAGCGCGTGGCTGGGCGTCGTCGAGCGTGGCCTGAGCGGTCGCCCGCTCGCGGTGCGTTCCCTCGAACAGGTTGCCCTCGACGGCTCCGTTATCGATGCCTCATGGACGTCGTCAACGGGCATCGTGCTCGCTGTGCGGGCAGGCACCGGCGAGGCCGATCAGCTTGTGACGATGCCTCTGGGCGGGTTGCCCTCGTCCGTGGTGCTCCCGATCCACGTGACGTCGATGAGCGCGGGGGCGTCCTCGGCCTCGGTCGTCATCGTCGGCACGGACGAGGCGGGGAAAGCTCAGGTGCTCCTCCGATCAGGTGCGCTGTGGCAAAACGCCCCGGTTTCCTTGACGTCGGCGCGCTACGCGGGCTGAGTCCGATGGCAGGCGCGCGCCGCGCTTCTCTGACGCAGGGATTCCTGGGTGCGCTGCTGCCCGTCCAGTGCGCAGGGTGCCTGGCGTGGGATGAGGTGCTGTGTCCGTCCTGCCGCGCGCTGGCCTCGTCCCCTCCCGCCTTCACCTCCGTGGAGGGAAGGCGCGTCCCGATCCCCGGCGTGGTTCTCGGTGAGTACTCCGGGCCGCTGCGCCGGATTGTGCTTGCCGCCAAGCACGCCGCTCGCACGGATGTCAGCGCTTTCCTTGACGAGGCCGGGGCCACCCTGGGCGCGTCGCTGTGGGAGGCGGTGGGCGGGATGGGGTCGCCCGCTGGGGCGACGGTTGCCTTGCCGGGGAGGGCGCGCTCGGGAGACGGTGCGGTGCGCGTATGGGTCGTGCCAGCGCCCTCGTCGTGGGGTAGGCGCTTGCGGGGGCGACAGGTGGCGTTGCCGCTTGCGCGCGGGGTCGCGCGCGGGTTGGCGTCGGTGGCTCCGGCCGGTCTGCGGGTGTGTGTCGTGGACGCGCTGACCCTGCGCGTGGGTGCTGGCTCGCAGTCGGGCAAGGCAGGGGCAGCGCGCGTTGTGGGACGCATGGGGGCGATGCGGGCACGCGTGGCTGTGCCGACGGGCACGATTGCTATTGCGGTCGATGACGTGGTCACGACGGGCGCGACGATCCGCGAGATGGAGCGAGCGTTGGGACGCCTGGACGGGGTTGCGGCGCTGTGCCGACCGCGGCTTATCTCATGATGCAGGTCACCGACGTGCTATGATGTGGCTACAGACTTTCGATAGCGTGAGAGGCACAGACGCCTGTCACGTCAGTGCGGGAGGTGATAGCTCAGATCACGGTTCGGGCAACGAGCACCGAACAATCCCTACCCGCGGGCAACGATGCCCGCCGCACACCATGGAGGAAACACATGGACATCACCGTCGTCGCACGTAATGCTGAGATTCACCCGAATTTCCGCGCATACGTGGAGGAGAAGGTTTCGAAGATCACCCAGTTCTACCCGCGCGCGCAGCGCGTGGACGTCGAGCTGACTCACGAACGTAACCCCCGCCAGGCCGACACCGCTGAGCGTATCGAGCTGACCGTCTACGGCAAGGGACCGATCATCCGCGCGGAGGCGCAGTCTGCTGACCGTTACGCGGCCGTCGACATTGCTGCCGGCAAGCTCTACGAGCGCTTGCGCCGCCTGCGTGATCGCGTGAAGGATCACCGCCGCAGGTACCCGCGTGACCTGGCTGAAGCCGAAATCCTCGACGTCGCACCGGTTGTCGAAGAGGAAGTCGCTCCCGAACCGGAGGCCCCCAAGCCTCTGCGTAGCGCGGAGGACCTCAAGGTTGGAGAGGCCCGCGAGGAGCAGTGGGGCGATACCCCCATCATCGTGCGCCAGAAAGTGCACGAGGCTCCGCCGATGAGCGTGGATGAGGCCCTCGATCAGATGATGATGGTCGGCCACCCCTTCTTCCTCTTCGTCGACAAGGAAACGAGCCAGCCGTGCGTCGTCTACCACCGTCACGGGTGGACGTACGGCGTGCTTCGCTTGAACACGACGATCTGACGGTTCATTGATGTGGGCGCGCCCCGGGCCGAACGGCCTGGGGCGCTTCCTCGTGTTCGCGCGTCAGCGTTAAATGCGTCCATGTTTGCGCGGGCGTTTCCACTTTGGGCGGTTAGTTCGTAAACTAAAGGGTGGATTTGACTGCTTGCTCTACAAGGGAGCGGGCGAGGAACGTCAGGAGCTATTCGTGTCGATTATTGACAAAATCCTTCGCGCGGGCGAAGGCCGCATGCTGCGCAAGCTGGACCGGCTTGCGTCGCAGGTTGATGCCATGCAGGAGGACTTTGAGGCTCTGACGGACGAGGAGCTGCAGGCCAAGACTCAGGAGTTCAAGGATCGTCTGGAAGAGGGCGAGACTCTGGACGACATCCTGGTGGAGGCCTTTGCAACGGTCCGTGAGGCCTCGTGGCGAATCTTGCGCATGCGTCCCTTCCACGTTCAGGTCATGGGCGGCATCGCCCTGCACCAGGGCAAGATCGCGGAAATGAAAACCGGTGAAGGTAAGACGCTGGTTGCGACCATGCCGTCCTACCTGCGTGCGCTGACCGGCAAGGGCGTGCACGTCGTGACGGTCAACGACTACCTGGCGAAGTACCAGTCGGACATCATGAGCCGCGTCTACAACTTCCTGGGCCTGACCAGCGGCTGCATCCTGGTGGGTCAGACGCCGGCTGAGCGCCGCGAGATGTACGACTGCGACATTACCTATGGTACGAATAACGAGTTCGGCTTCGACTACCTGCGTGACAACATGGCGCAGGTGCCCGAGGATATGGTCCAGCGCGGCCATGCCTTCGTCATCGTCGATGAGGTCGACTCGATTCTCATTGACGAGGCCCGTACACCCCTCATCATCTCGGGTCCCGCAGACGGCGACCTGAATCGCTGGTACATCGAGTTTGCGCGCATCGCGCGTCTCCTCACGCGCGATGAGGACTACGAGGTCGACGAGAAGAAGAAGACTGTCGGCATCCTGGAGCCGGGCATCGATAAGGTCGAGGACCAGCTGGGCGTGGAGAACCTGTACGAGGCTGCGAACACTCCGCTGATCGGCTTCCTCAACAACGCGATCCGCGCGAAGGAGCTGTTCTTCAGGGATCGCGACTACATCGTGGACGCCGGTGAGGTCCTCATCGTCGACGAGCACACGGGTCGCGTCCTGCCGGGCCGTCGCTACAACGACGGCATGCACCAGGCGATTGAGGCCAAGGAAGGCGTGGAGATTAAGGCCGAGAACCAGACGCTGGCCACGATCACGCTGCAGAACTACTTCCGCCTCTACCCCGAGGGGTCGCGCTCGGGCATGACCGGTACGGCCGAGACCGAGGCCGCCGAGTTTGCCTCGACCTACAAGATCGACGTCGTCCCGATCCCCACGAACAAGCCGATGATCCGCAAGGACCAGCCCGACCTCGTCTACCCGACGGAGAAGGGCAAGCTCAACGCGATCATCGAGGACGTTGTTAAGCGTCACGAGGCCGGCCAGCCCGTCCTCATCGGTACCGCCTCGGTCGAAAAGTCCGAGCTGCTCTCTCAGATGCTCAAGAAGAAGCACATCCCGCACGAGGTACTCAACGCCAAGCAGCACGCCCGCGAGGCCGAGGTCGTCGCGATGGCGGGTCGCAAGGGCGCGGTCACGGTGGCCACGAACATGGCCGGCCGTGGTACCGACATCATGCTGGGCGGTAACTCGGAGGTCATCGCGCAGAAGAACTTGGCTGCCGAGGGCCTGGACCCGAAAGCAGACCCGGAGGAGTACCGCGAGGCGTGGCCCGTGGCTCTTAAGGATGCGGAGGAGGCCGTCAAGGCTGAGCGCGAGGAGGTGCGTGAGCTGGGCGGCCTGTACGTGCTCGGTTCGGAGCGCCACGAGTCGCGTCGTATCGACAACCAGCTGCGCGGCCGCTCTGGCCGTCAGGGTGACCCGGGCGAGTCCCGCTTCTACCTGTCGATGGAAGACGACTTGATGCGCCTGTTCAACTCGGGCATGGCCCAGCGCATCATGGCGTCGGGTGCCTACCCGGAGGACCTGCCCCTGGAGAACCGCATCGTGTCGCGTTCTATCCAATCGGCTCAGCACCAGGTGGAGGCACGCAATTTCGAGATCCGTAAGAACGTCCTGAAGTATGACGACGTCATGACGGGTCAGCGCGAGACCATCTACGGCGAGCGCCGCAGGGTCCTGGAGGGCGAGGACATGGGACCGCAGCTGCGCTCCTTCATGGAGTCCCTCGTCACGGGCCTGGTGGACGAGGCCGTGGCCGACAAGCCGGTCAGCGAATGGGATCTTCGTGCCCTGTGGGAGAACCTGCGCGGCTACTACCCGCCGTCGGTCACCATCGAGGAGGTCGAGGAGGAGCACGGTGGCAAGCACTCCCTGATCCGCGACGACCTTGTCAACGAGCTGGTTGGCGACATCCACGCCGTTTACGCGGATACCGAGGATCGTATGAACGCCAACCCGCTGGCGCAGGCGCAGTTGGGCGAGGAACCCATGCGTACGCTCGAGCGCCGCGTCGTTATCTCCGTGGTGGACCGCCTGTGGCGCGAGCACCTCTACGAGATGGATTACCTGAAGGAGGGCATCGGCCTGCGTGCGATGGGTCAGCGTGACCCGCTCGTCGAGTACAAGGACGAGGGCGCTCAGATGTTCCAGGCGATGGTTGAGCGTATCCGCGAGGAGTCCGTCCAGCAGGTGTTCTCCTACGCCAAGCAGTTCGAGCGCGCCCTGGCTGCCGCTGAGGAAGAGGCAGGCGGCTCGATCACTCGCGCGTCCGTGGCCTCGGCGCAGAGCGCCCGGTCCGCTTCTGTGGAGGATACTGAGCCCAGCGTCGAGGAAGTGGCCGCCGCCGAATCCGCCGCTTCTGAGGCGGCGCGCGAGGCTGTGGCGCATGCCCGCTCCGTCATGGGCAACGTGGGTCGCGAGAAGGCTCCGAGCCGCGTGAGCTACAGCTCTGCCGAGGGGGAGTCGGCCTCGTCGTCGGCGAGTGGTAATCGCGCGGAGCGCCGTGCGGTCGCCAAGAGGCGCCGCCGCCGCTGAGCATTGATGATGGGTGAGGGGGTTCCTGCGGGAGTCCCCTCACCCGTTTATCGTCTGCGCGGCGTTGCTCAGGCGAGTTCGAGGGCGGTGGCCATCCAGCGCCCACGGTATTCCTCGAGGCGCAGGGCTAGGGCGTAGATGCGCGAGGCGGTGGCGACGATGACGGCGGCCTCGGTGTGCTGGGCGTCGATGGAGCATACGCGCACGTGGATCGCGCTCGCGCCCCGGGCGCAGGGGGAGAGGTGGATATCGGTGAGGGCGGTGTAGAGGTCGGGCAGGAGCCACCGACGCAGCTGGGGTGCCTGGCGGGCACCCGTGACGACCTCAACGATGGCGCGTGCGAGCGTGGCTGCCCAGGCGCGGGGATCGGGAAGCTCCGCCTGGGTGGGGGCGGCGTCGGGCAGGCTGGCGACGCGGGGCCGGTATGTCTGCGAGAGTGAGCGTTGTGAGTTCCATCGAAAAGGCGAGGTGGAGGTGGGCCGAGAGGGGGTGGGTCCCGAGCGGGCGCGGGAGGCGGGCTGGGGGAGTGAACGAGGCCTGGGTGCAATGTGTGTGCTCATGGCTGGTCCTGGGGAATGGTGAGGATTTGTCCGGGGTAGATGAGTGAAGGGTTGGGGATGGCGTGCGCGTTGGCTGCGTGGATGGCCCGCCACATGCGGGTGATGTGTGCGTTGTCGGAGCCTGGCTGCAAGGAAGCGGCGATGGACCAGAGCGAGTCGCCGGGGGCGACCGTCACCGTCTCAGGCATGTCGGTGGTGGCCCGGGATGCGAGTGCTGGGTCGGGTACCTCGGGAGGCGATGGAGCGTCGCCTGGGTCGCGCGTCCCCGTGAGTCCTGGGGCCGAGGCGGGGGTTGCCTCCGTGCTTCCTGGCGACGTCGTGAGCGTCGAGGTGGGAGTATCCGCCCAGGTGAGTGAGGCTCCTGGCGCGTCCGTGTCCTGAGCGGTGCTGCTTTCCGCGTCGGCGCTCGTGGTTGGGGAGGCCTCGGGGGATGTGTGGGCAGCGGTTTCGGGGGAGTCTGCCCATGTCAGGGATACACCCTTTGGCCCTGTGTCCTGCGGTGCGGCCAGTGCGCCTCCCAGCGGAACGGATGTGACGAGGGCGGATCCAATGAGGGCGCCGGCTCCCGCCCGCGCGAGCAGGGATCGAGAGAGACGGGTGCCGAAACGAGAGACGAGTAGGTGCGCGGCCCGGCGCAGGGGATCAGGGACATGGCGCAGCGTCGCCAGGTGCGCGCAGGCGGAGGAGAGGAGATTCCACGCGAGGAGAGCCAGGGCGATGAGACCGAGAACCCAGACGACAAGTGTCTCAGGTGCGTTCGGCGTGATGGGTGGTGCGCCATAGGCGAGGTAGAGCACGTCAAGGATTGCCAGGGGTGTTCCCAAGAGCCACAGGATGGCATCGGTCAGGTACGCCTGTCCCGTCGGGGAGTCTGAATCATATGTCATGAGGAACTCTTCATCGAGTGGACGGATTCGATAGTGATTACTGTGCGCTTCGTGCGAATAGATGTCAATCGGTATCAATCAATATCGTCAGAATGTGATGTGTAACGCACGAGAATGTGGCATGGTAGGGGCATGGATATGCACGCGTTCATGGATGAACTCGAGGCGCGCTTCGATGAGGTGCGTAGTCGCGAGCTGGAAGAGCTGATCGATGAGTTAACCGACGCCGAACGTGCCTCTGTCACGCTGTCTGCGCGGCTGGCGGGGGCTGACGGCCTCGTCAACCTCTGCCTGCGCGGAGGGAGCGTGGTCGTGGGCGAGGTGCTCGACTCGACGCGCTCGTGGGTGCTGCTCCGTGGCGTGACCGGTGATGCCCTGGTCATGCTCTCAGCTATCGTCGGTGCGTGGCCGCTGGGGCGCAGCGTCGCGCGCGAATCGTCAATCCGTGGCGGCGTTGGTGTCGGGCATGTCCTGCGTGAGCTGAGTGCCCGCGGCGTCGATGTTGCCATTGACTCGGACTGTGGAGACCATCGGGGGGTCATCGACGCGGTCTATGCGGACCACGTCGACGTCGCCCTCAGTGGTGCGACCATCGGCTATGACGGTCGTGATGATGCGTGCGGGCAGACCGTGTCGCTGGCGTTGGCGGGGCTTCGTCGACTCCGCGTGCTTGGTCAGCGTTGGTCACCCGACTACTGAGCGCGTTCCGCCTTCTGGCGTTCGCGTGTCGCGGTGTACTGGTCCTGGATAAACTGCTCCAAGACGGATTCTTCGATCCGCCAGACGTGCTTGCCTCCCACCTGAATGGCGGGCAGTTCGCCGGAGGAAACGAGGGCGCGGGTTGCTGACATAGTGAGATTCAGGGTCTCGGCGACGTCAGCGAGAGTGAGAAATCGTGTTGCCATGGCAACATGGTATCAGTTGAGTTCGTTTCGTTTAAATCGTTTGAGTCAGCAATTTTTTCGTATCTCGATTGGTCGATAGGGCTGGTTGATCTCAATAGATATTGAACAACCTACCGCTTTTTGTCAGAACGATGCATTATGGAGGGGTGAAACGCGTCTCAGCTTCAGCGTCGATTCCTGCGCGCGCCCCCGGAAAGATGGACCGTCGATTCATAATCGGCGTGGTCCTCATCATCGCGTCTGTGATCGCCTTCAGTGTCCTTGGCGGATTCCTCCGGGGAGGAACCCGCGTCTACACGGTGACGACCAGCATCGCCCCCGGCGAAGCACTCACGGCTGACAACGTTCGTGAAGTCTCCGTCCACGTCGACACCGCCGTCTACGCGCCGACGGCGGATACGCCCCTGGGCAGCCGTGCCACGCGCATGCTCACCCCGGGTCAGCTTGTCATGCGCGCCGACCTCGCGCCGGACGGTACGGCTGGCCCCCAGGACCCGGACGGCATGGTCCGCGTCGCCCTCACCGTGAACGCAGGACTTCCCGACGGAGTGGCCGATGGGACTGCCATCCGACTGTGGAGCGTCTCGTCCCGCTCGCCCGCGGGTGGTGAGGCGAAGGCCCGCGAAATCGAGGGGACGTTCACCTTCGTACGCTCGGTCGACTCCTCGACCTCCGGGACTCATCGGGGCACGCGCATCGAAATCATGGCCAATGCCCAATCCCTGCCCGAACTCCTGGCCGCGCAGACCTCGAATGAACAGCTGGCCGCCGTCCCGGTGGGGGCCTCGTGAGCGCCGTCCACGGAGTCGTGATCCTAGCTGATCAGCGCTGGGAAGCCCCCATAATCCAGGCGATCCAGTCACGCTCTGACTGCCTGGCTATCGTCCGGCGCTGCGCCGACCTGGCCGAGGTGATCGCCGCCGCGCGCGCCGGCATCGCGGATCTCGCGGTCATCGACGGTGCCGACCCCGACCTGACGTCCGATGCCCTCGCCTCCCTGCGCTCAGTCGGCATGTCGGTCGTCGCCCTGGCACCGCACGAGGAGCGCTCGCGGCTCCGGGCCCTCGGCGTTGCCTCGGTAGCGGCCCCCGGCAGCCCCGACCAGGTCGTCAACTCCCTCATCGCAGCGACCCGCGCGCGTCGGCCGAACCCCACCATGGCCTCGGCCCCGCCGCCCCCGCCCGAACCCACGCAACCCGGCTCCGTCCTGGCCGTGTGGGGGACCTCCGGGGCACCGGGGCGCACGACCCTGGCGGCGGGTATCGCGACCGCCTTCGCCACGCACGCGCCCACCCTCCTCATTGACGCTGACACCACGAATCCGACGATTGCCCACCTGCTTGGCCTGCCGGTCCACGCCTCGGGGCTCTCCGTCCTGGCGCGCACCGCCTCGCGCGGGCCACTGACCCCCGAGGACGTCGTGGGCGCGTCCGTGCGCCGCTCCGACAATCTTCGGATCGTGACCGGCCTGGTCACCCCGCATCGCTGGCGCGAGGTCAGCCGGACGAGCATCGAAGCGATCCTCGGTGCGGCCCGGCTATGTTCCCGCTACACGGTCGTGGACGTCGCGGCGACTTCCCTGGAAAAAGCGACGCGCGGTGCGAATCGCGACGACGTCGCCCTCGGCGTCCTGGAACGCGTGGACCGCCTGGTGATCGCTGCGCGCGCCGACATCGTCGGCATCAACCGCCTGTCCTTCCTGGCGCGCTGGTGGGACGAACAGGGACGAGATATCCCCGTTGACGTCATCGTGAACCGTGTCAACGCGGATGCGATTGGACCGCGCCCTGTGGCCGCGCTGCAGGCTGCCATCGGAGCGTTCATGCCGGGGCGTATCTTCCACACCGTCAACGAGGACCCCGGGGTGGCGCGAGCCTCCCTGCGCGCCAAAGCGCTGGGAGAAAACGGAACTCGTTGCGTCGCCGCCGACGCGTTGGAAGCGATTGTGGCCCAGTGGGTGCCTACACTGTGACCATGCGCGTCTATGTTCCCGCCGTCCTGTCCGAGCTGTCCGTCCTCCTGCCGCCCGTACGCGTCGGCGTGGTTGCCGTGCCCGACGCCGCGATGAGTGGCGAGGACGTTGAGGTCCTCGAGGACGATGCCATCACCGAGGCCGCTCTGTCCTCCCTGGAGCTGGCCCGAGAGACCGACGGGGCGCTGCCCGCCCGCGTCGTCCTGGCGGTGGACACGCCCACGTCGACGACGCTGACCCCCGGCGACGAGGTCGAACCCCACATTTTCACCGCGCCCTCCTTCGAGTACACGTGGTCGGACGTAGCCGCGATCCTTGTGGACTTGCCCGACGCAGCCTCGGCGGTCAGCGCCGTCCTGGAGGCCGACACACAGGAGGGTGCCGACGAGGCCGTGGCCGCCCTGTGGGAGTTCTCCCTGGCGTGGTTCGACCGCTCCGAGCGCCCGGACGTCCTGGCGCTGCACAAGGGCTGACGACCGCCGCACGGGGTGCTCCCGCGCGGCGCGCTACGTCGGCGTCGACCGCGCGAAGCCGTCGCCTCGCGGATCGATGCCCGCAGACGTCCGATCCCTACGCGCGCACCCGCAGCGTCGAGCCGCCCTCCTCGAGGGGACGCACCTGGATTTGGTCCGCGATCTGCGTGGCCATCTCTTCAACGTGCGAGATGACGCCGACCGTGCGGCCCGCGCTGCGCAGCGCCTGCAGCTGCTCCATGACGAGCGCGAGGGTGTGCGAGTCCAGCGACCCGAAGCCCTCGTCGATAAACATTGTGCGCAGCTCAACCCCTCCGGCCTCGGCTGTCACGACATCCGCCAGGGCGAGCGCGAGCGCCAGGGACGTGTAGAAGGTTTCCCCGCCCGACAGCGTGCGAGGGCTGCGCGTGGCCTCCGTATCGTGGTCGACGATAGCCAGGCCGAGACCCGACTTGCGTGAGGAAGTGCCGTCGTCGGGCACGGCCACGAGCTGGTAGCGTCCCGACGAGATACGCTCCAGACGAGGATTCGCGGCCGCGAGCACGTCCTCGAGCCGAGAAATGAGCACCCATGCTGACAGCGGCGTGGCCGCGAGGTTGTCCGGCCCGGATGCTGCCGCGATGTCCGCGAGGCGACGGATGGGACCCGCCTGCTCTCGGGCCTGCGCGAGCGCGTCCAACGCCTGCTCCAGGGAGACGCGAGCGGCCTCGATCTGCGCGCAGTGCTGCTCGAGCTTGCCCGAGGCCCGGGCGGCGGAAGCGGCGTCCTCGTCGGCCTTGCGGGAGGCATCGGTGAGAGCCTCGAGGTCCGGCGCTGGGGCCGGTGCCGCGCGGGTCAAGCGCTCCGACGCAAGGGCCTCGCGTACCGCGAAGATCTCGCGTTCGTGGGCGCTGACGCGCGCTTCAAGCGCCGTGACGTCGCGTTCTTCCAGCAGGAAGGAACGCCAGGAGTCAGCCTCTAGCTCCTGGGCTTCCAGGGCCTGGGTGAGGGCCGCGCGCGCCTCGCGATCAGACTCGCTGGCCTGCTCCCAGTCGGCGCACGCACGCACGACCTGGGACGCGCGCGACGCGTCCTGCTTCAGCTGTGCGGCGCGCGCGTCCAGAGACTCGAAAGTGGAACGTTCCGCCTCCACGCGCTCGACCGCCTGCGCCAGCGCGACCCGGCGTTCCTCGAGCGTCGAGGCCAGCGACGCGGCCTTTTCGCGGGCGGCCGTGAGGGCATCCGTCAGACCGTCGAGGCGGGTGCGCTCCTGCGCGAGGGCCGCCTCGATCTCGGTGATCTGCGGGCCGAGAGCCTCGAGCTTCGCAACGAGTTCGACGGCCCGATCCCGCTCAGTCTCGAGCGTCGGCGTGGGGGCACCAGCCACCTCGTTGAGCTGGGCGATACGCCGCACGAGGTCCTGGTGGCGCGCCCGCGCGTCTCGCAGTGTGCTCTCCGCGCGGTCACGCACCTGGTCGAGTTCGGCGACCTGCTCGCGCGTGATCTCCCCGTCCGTAGCCGGTGCGGGAGCGGGGTGAACGGTGGACCCACACACGGGACACGGCGTGTCCTCCTCGAGCTCGCGCGCGAGGGCCGATGCGCTCTGCGCAATCCACAGGTCATGGCCGTCCGCTGCTGCGGCGTTCGCGAGCTTCGCAGCGACGGTGGCCTCGCGAAGCTCGTCCGACGCGCCGAGAAGGGCCGAGCGCAGCAGGTCTGCCTGCATGGAGGCATCCACGCGCTCGTTGATGGCGCGCAGCGCGGACGCGGCCTCAGGCAGCGTGTCGGCGTCTGCCCGCATGAGGCGCAGGGCCTCGGTTGCTTGCTCGATGCGCAGGGGCAGCGCCTCGCGCTCGGCTTCGATCGAGGAGACGCGCGCCGATGCCGCTTCATGCTGGGAGCGCAGCGACTCGATCTGCGCGCGCGCCTCGGGCAGCGAGCGCTCGACGGCCAGGGCCTCCTCGAGAGAGCCGCGCGTGCGCGTCGCCTCGTCGCGCAGACTCTGCGCCCGCTCGCCGAGATCAACCACGGCCTCGGGCGTGAGAGACTCTGGGATGACGGAGGCTGCCCCGCCGAGACCGGAGGAGAGCGCCAAGACCTGGTCGCAGGCCCTCTCCAGGCGCGTGAGTGCCTTCTCCTGGGCGGAGGCATAGGGAGCGACAGCCAGCGCTCGGCGGGCGTCGGCCGCGCGCTGAGCATCGGCGAGCACACTCTGCTCAGCCGCCACGAGAGCCTCCAGACGCTCACTCAGGCGAGCGTGCTCGGCCTGCCCCTGCGCCAGAGCACGCCCCTCGGACAGGGCGTGGGAGGCCTCGCGAGCTGCCGCACTGGACACCTGAGCGACGTGCAGGGTCTGCTCGTGCGCCTCGCGCGCGCGAGCACAGGCCTGCTCGGCCCAACGCCGCACCGCGCTCGAATCCTCCGCGCCCGCGTCCAGCTGGTCGGCATCCTGGTCACCGGTCGCCCGCTCGTCGGGAGCCGACCCGTCCGTGTGCGCGTCCTCGCTCAGGGCACTGTCGAGGGACCGCATGCGCTCACATGCTCCGATGGCGGCCACGCGCCGCTCCTCGATGCTGCGCTTCGACGAGGCTGCCGCATCGACGAGAGCCTTCGTGAAGTCGGAGTAGATCTGCGTGTCGAAAATGTCGCGCAGGATCTGCTCGCGATCATTCGAGGTGGCGGTGAGGAACTGGGAGAACTTACCCTGCGGCAGCACGATCGTCTGGAGGAACTGGTCCTTATCTAGGCCCACGATTGCCGGAATCTCGGAGCCCACGTCGCGCGGACCCGATGCGATTGCTTCGACCGTGCGCCATCCGTCCGGCGCGTCCGGATCCTCCACGACCCGCGTGAGCGTCGACTTCGAATTGCGCTGCGACTTCTTGCCCGCCGGCGTGTACGCCGGGGTGCGCGTCACCCGGTAGATGCCCGTCGCCACCTCGAAGACCAGGTCCGCCTCCGACGGATCTGAATCCGAGATGTGGTTGGAGCGCAGGCGGTCCTTCGACGCGTCCTTCGTGCGCGCCACGTCCCCGTACAGGGCGAAGGTGATGGCGTCGATGAGCGTGGACTTACCCGCGCCCGTGGGACCCTCGAGCAGGAAGAGCCCCGATTCGTCGAAGGCGGAGAAGTCGACCGTGTGTGCTCCCGCGAAGGGACCGATTCCCGTCATGCGTAGCCAGCGGATTTTCACTGCATGTCCTTTCCTCGAAGCTGCGCCCACACGTCCAGGGCGAGCGCGCGCTCCTGTGGGCTGAGCGCCCGACCGCCCACGGCCTCGTAAAACTCCTCCGTGACCTCGCGCGGATCCCGCGAGGCGCGCACGGTCATCGCGGGCGTGAGCGAGGGCGCCTGGGAGGGGCGGTGCACGACGACGAGGGCGTGCGGGTAGATGTCGCGGATACGCGTCACCATGCGCTCGGGTCGGGCACTGTCCGTGACCGTGATCGACACGTACGAGGCCGTGGCGGCCTGATCGGGATCGGTGAGTAGTTCCTCCATGGTCCCCTCAAGCACCGCGACGGTGCGCAGCGTCGGGATGGGCACCACCTCGATATCGGTGACCGAGGTGGCGTCCGTGGTCACGAGGGTGACGGACTTGGTGGCCCCGGCCTCGGAGAAGGAATACGCGATGGGCGAGCCCGCGTAGCGGATCGGGACCGCGGCCCCCGAGATGTTCTGCGGGTGGTGCAAGTGCCCGGCCGCCACGTAGTCGAGTCCGTGGGTCAGGGGTGTCTCGCCCCCGAGCGTGTCGAACAGATCAGCCGACACGGAGGGCACACCGCCCACCTGGATGTCGCGCTCGGAGTCCGAGGGCTGGGCGCCCGTCACGAAGGCGTGCGGCATCGCGATGGCCGGGC
>NZ_ALCA01000048.1 GCF_000278725.1 Actinomyces sp. ICM47
CCCTTGGGCCGGTTGGCTCTCGCCTCGGCTCGATAGTCGGCCCACCGCTGACGCAGCGTGTACGTGCGCGGCATGGATTCTCGCCGGAACTGCTCCTCGTCCTCCTCAGTCACGGGCCGCTCGGACAACGGTGGAACCATCATGTTCTCTCAACCTCCACGATGAGGTAGCTATCCTCCAGCGCACCCCCACCATCGGAAACGCGCCCTGTTAAGAACACAGGCTACGCCCAGAACCAACACAAAACACTAAGAATGCCCAGTAACCACCATGATGTGTTCTCCCACCCCACGCGCGCGCCGCCACACAACCCCGCCCCGACCTCGTCAAACGCGAATGCAGGAGAACCACAGGACAGCGAACACAGCTGTCACACATCCCACCAACCGGACAGTGATCACCGATCACCGGGTGCCGACCACCGATCACCGGGGTGCCGACCACCGATCAAAGCAGCTTGTCGAGTGCCTCTCGGATGAGGCGCTCCTCCCCCGAGCCGTTCGTCGGCAAGCGCAGGACGGGAACGCCGTACGCGGCCATGATCGAGTCTTTGCGCGCGTCGCGCTGCTGCTGTTGCTCGCTGTTGCCGTGATACTGCCAGCCGTCGACCTCGATGGCGAGGACCAGGCGCCCGGTCACCCGCGAGTACACCCCGAAGTCGAGGGCGCTATCCGTGAACACGAAGGCACGCTGTTCCTCACTGAGGCGACGCGTGTTCGGCAGCGCGTCCCTGAGGAATACTTCGGTCTGATAGCCGAAGCGAGCGTACCTGGGTTCCGCGAGCGCCTCGCGCAAGCATTGGTCGGCGATGTTTTCGGCGGGCGAGCGCCGACGGTCGGCCCACTTGACGCGCGAGTAACGTTCGAGCGACGCGCTGTAGGCGTTATAGAGGACATCGAAAATGGAGACGATGTCCGACTGGACGACGGCGCTTGGATCGTACATTTCGATGTAATCGAGCAGTGTCCTAATGTTTCGGCTCAGGCGGACGCCTCCGTGCGTGGTGACGACGATGAACCGGTCTTTGGCGCGCGACACGATGACGTTCGTCATGGCGTCAGAGTCGTAGAACTCGCGCGCGGCGGCCCGGTCGTGCGCGTTGAGGACCGTGGATAGGACCACCGTTCCCGCGCCGCGCCCCTGGAATTTGTGCGCGGTCTCCGCCAGCCATCGGGCGTGCTGGCCTTCGCCGAGGTCCGCGCGGATACGCTGGCGCAGGCCGGTTGCTTGCGCCCGGAACGGGGTCACAACGCCGAGGATGAAGTCGCCGGACTCGTCCTTATCATTCGCCTCGATGCCCTCGCGGATGACCCGCATGTCTTCGAGCTGGGCGATAATCTCGATCTCCCTCTGGGAGAAGAAGCTTCCCCCGCGCGCAGGCCGCCGCGCGTGGTTTCCCGGTGCGGCGTAGACGATCGCGAGCGGATCGGGGGCGTCCTCCGTCGGTACGCGCATCGGGATGAGCTGACCGCCGTAGTACATGCGGTTGCAGAATTCGATGATCGCGGGGTGGCAGCGGTAGTGTTCCTTGAGCAGGGTGCTGGGAACTTGTTCAGATTCGGTCATAGCCTTGACGGAATCGAGCAGCGATACCGAGCGCACATCAAATCGTTTCGCGGGCGGTTGCCGTTTGCTGTCGTCCCAGCCCTGGAAGATCGGCCCGATCTGCCGCGCGTCGCCAACGATGACGGCGTTGCGAGCCTTACTCAGCGCTGCCATTCCCTCTGGGAGCAGGACCTGCGACGATTCGTCGATGATGATCCAGTCGAGCAGGGTGTCCTCGGCCAGGTTGTGACGGATCGAAAAGCAGGTGGATGCGATCACCGGGTAGGTGCGCAGGAGGATGTCCGTCTGCCGGTTGAGCCACTGATTGGGGCTCAGACGGCTCGGGTGTTCGCGCTCGAAACGGTCCCGGAGGGCGGCGTCCAAAGCCTCGCGGGAACGGCGACGGTACTGCGCACTCACCTCGACGAGGCCGTGGCTGGCCGCGCGCGCCTCCGCTTCCTCGATGCGGCGGCTGAGTTCGCGTTCGCGGGTCTGATAGAAAGCGAGTTGAAGCGCCGACTGGACATCCGGGTCCTCCAGGTCAATGCCCTTCAACGATCCGTAGGCGAAGTAGCGGCGCACCCGCTCAATGAAGCCCCGAGGGCTGCGCCCAGGCCTCGGCGCGCAGCGGGCGAGGGCAAGCAGGTCAGCGATGGTCTCGGAGCTGCGCCGTACGACGGCTAGATGCGAAATTTCCGCGAGCGGGCGGCGTTTTTCCTTCACTTTCTCTTCGAAGAGGAAGCGCTCACGCTGGGTCGCGGTCAGCCGTGCCCGGATCTGCGGGATGTCGCGCGCGTCCTCCCACAGGGCGACGAGTCGCCCCTCCTCAGCCCGCAGCGCGGCCTCGTTAGCACGGGCGGATGCACCCGACGAGGCGGTGGACGCCTTCTTGGCCCAGGCCTCGCGCCGCTGCTCGAGAATCCCCTCACGCTGGTGAAATTCCTTGACGCGCTCCGCTTTTCCGAGGCTGGCCACCAGGAAGCCGTAGCCTTCCTCCGTCAGCTTGTCGATGACGTTATCCACCGCGGAGTTGGCACCCGCGACGACACCGATGGTCTTGCCCTGGGCGATGAGGGAGGCGATCAGGTTGAGGATCGTCTGCGTCTTCCCCGTGCCGGGAGGGCCATCGATGATCGAGATCTGGTGGGTGAGCGCGGCGCGAATCGCGTTGCGCTGATCGATGTTGGAGTGGAAGGGCATGATGAGATGGTCACTCGCCCCCGTCGTCGCGGACGTCGAGCCTGCGAGGAACGCTTCGAGGGCGGAGCCTCGCGGCGCTTGCGGGAGCCGCTCCCAGACGTTCGCGAGAATGGCCGCCGGTGTCAACGCGCCCTCGCCCACCCACCGGGGATAGCGCTCGCTCGTGTCCAGCGTCGCACCAGCCCGTCGAGCCTGCGCGCGGACTTCCTCGCGTACGTAGTCGAGGATGGAGGCGTTCTTGCGTTGCTCCGGCGTCGCGAACGACGCCCTCACCTCGTCGCTTCCATAGCGCCGAAGCGCGAGCGTGCCGTCAGCTTTGCGGTACGCCAGCGTGTAGCGCGGATTGCGCGGGTGGCCCGCGCGGCGGAGCGTCCAGATGATCTCGACGTTGTTCCAGCGCTGCCCGCACACCCGGATCTCATCGAGGGTGTCGACCTTGCGGCGCTCAACCTGATCGTAGAGGCGTACCCGATCCTCGCCGTATGGATACTGTTTGCCGTTAGTGTAGGTAACGACGACGCGATTCCCGTCGGGGCGCACCTTCGCGACTTTCCAGGTGTGGTCCTGCCAGTTCGGCGCGTCCTTATCGCGAATCAGGACATGCATCGTGCGCGGATCGACGGCTTCCATACCCCTCCCCCATGAGTCTTACACCCAGGATAGGCGACTGGTTGGACGCGGGGTCGATTGGTGGCGGCCTGTGTTGGAGCTCTGCGGACAGACATGGGATGCTCACTCCGCGAGCAATGCTCTGTCACCCACATCGATTTGACTCCATTTGACATGGGTACTAGGATCTACGTCAAAGAGTAAACGTAAACGATCCTGGTTGACAAAGGCGACCGTATTCCGCTAGCATTAGCGACACGAAACATCCTCATCCAAGAGGAAAAGAAAACAATCTCGACATACGAAAGGAAAACTTATGATTGATGAACAATTTTTTACGGACTTCCTATTCCTGGCACTCCACCTGATCCCATTTGCCGTCAACTGCGCATCAGACCTGAGCTTGTGGTTTGCCGACAGGTTCCGCGCCGAGAGCAACACATGTGAAGACGTCAGGATCGAGAAGCAAACCCTAGTTTTCTACACTCCTAACCACGCACCTCTGCTGCTGTCCCCCAACAACTCACGAAGCTCACTGCCTCCGCTCACCGTGCCTCTCAGCCAGTACCTCGGACTCAACCAGGAAACAAACCACATCCACATTCACGTCCATTTAGAGAGTCCGAACAAATGGATCGACGCCCAGCACACGCGACATGGCAAGGCGATTTCATCGCGAGCGTGAGCCAGGATTCACCCCCATGGACGACTAATGACGACTTCAAGCTGACGAGGTATCGACCTAACGGGAACACACGTTTCATAGCGCGATCATGCCCCTCCTACAAGAGGCCACAGATCCGCATCTATGGGTTTATACACCAGGCTTAGTCTGGCATCTCAGGGACCCCCACCACTATGGTGGGGGTCCCTTGTTATAGATTCTGTGGACGCAGACGTGCATGGCCCTTCGTATCGTGCCGTTATGGGTATGTCACTTGTTTTTCTCCTGGTTGGACTGGTTGTGGGCGCTCTGCTCGGGTACGTGGGGGCGGTGGCGCGCCGGGCGTCACAGCCGGGCGATGATGTGGTCGCCTTGCGCGCGCAGGTCGCCCGGTGGCAGGCGCGCGCGGAGGAACTCTCGCGTCGCGTCGAATCCGCCGAGGCTCGCTCCCAGGGCGACGCCTCTGTCCTGCAGGCGCTCGCCCCGGTTCGCGCCCAGCTTGAGCAAATGACGCAGCGCGTCGATCAGATGGAACAGACGCGGGCGCGCCAGCACGGCGCCCTCGCCGAGCAGCTGCGCGAGTCCGCCCAGCGCGAGGTCGAGCTGGCCCGCACGACCGCCTCCCTGGAGGGCGCGCTACGCTCGCGCAGTGCGCGCGGCACGTGGGGCGAGGTCGAGCTGGCCCGCATCCTCGAGGCAGCGGGGATGATGCCGCACGTCGACTTCGCGGAGCAGCGCTCGGTTGGTTCGCTCACTCAGGGACGAGGCCTGGGCGCGGAGAGTGCATCGGGTGAGCGCGGGCGTCCCGACGTAACGATTCACCTGCCTGGACAGGGTTTCCTGGCACTCGACGCGAAGGCTCCGATGGACGCGTACCTGAGGGCCTGCGGCATCGAGGAGAGCGGTGAGATGGCGGAGGCCCGCCGCTGCTCGGAGTTGGCGGCGCACGCGAAGGCCCTGCGTTCTCACGTCGAGGCGTTGGCGTCGCGCGACTATGCGCGTCTGCTCGGCTCTTCCCCCGAGCTGGTCATCCTGTTCGTCCCCTCCGAGGCTGCGCTGTCGGCGGCGCTGCGCGCGGACGCATCGCTCCTGGACGACGCGATGGCACGCGGGGTGGCCCTGTGCTCCCCCGTCACGCTGCTCGCGGTTGCGCGCACGTGCGCGACCGCGTGGGCACGCACGAACATCAACGAGCAAGCGGACCAGATCATCGCGCTGGGCCGCGACCTGTACGAGCGGCTCGGCGTCGTCGCGAGCCACATGGAGAACCTGGGCAAGAGCTTGGCGCGCAGCGTGGACTACTACAACAAGGCTGTCTCCTCCATGGAGAACCGGCTCTTGTCCCGGGCGCGCTCCGTGAGCGCCCTCGAGGCAGCGTCGAAGAAGACCATGACAGCCCCTGAGATAGAATCGGACGCTGCCCAGGTCCGCTCCTTCACGAAGCCGGAGTTGACGGACCAGTAAGCGATTCGGCGATGCCGTCCAACTGCGCGCGGATCTCCTCGAAGGGACGATCCAGGTCCAGCGTCGTCGCGCCGATTCGGTTGCCGCTCATGCGGTAGGTGGCGTCGGGCTGGATGTCCTCGTCGGTCGCGGCGTACAGGAGCATGCCCGACACCTCAACGCTCTCCCCCGCGCGCTCGAGGGCCACTTGCTTGTTCTTCACGTACGCGAAGATCTGGTACAGGTTCCCCGACTTTACGGTCTTTTTTTCATAGTACGTTTGCATCGTGGAGGTGTAATACTTCGCGTCGATGATGAGCACGCGGCCGCAAGCGCTCAGGGTGATGTCGCTGCGCATGGCGGGCAGGCCGACCGCGAAACCATCGTCCAGCGCCCAGTCGATGAAGGACGCGCTGGCGCGCAGCTGCGGGTGTTTCTTGCGGTAGTACTCGAGGATGAACTTCTCGTAGAGGCGGCTCATGCGCTGTTCGTCGAAGAAATCCATCATGCGCACGCTGCCGTCGCTCTGGGTTTGGAGGAGGCCCTTGACGACGAGCCAACACACCGCCATGAGCATACGGTACGTGCGGTTGTTACGGTCGTAGCGCATGTTCCAGTCGACGGTGTGCAGGTCGATATCGCTCACGTCGGCAAAGAACACCATGAGCTTCTTCAGGCTCTTCTTGCGAGCCTTCGAGATGTCCGAGCGCACGAGCAGCGCCACCGTCGCCTTGATGACGCGGTTCATCGTCGTATCGACGCTGAACTCGTCGTAGGAGCACACCAGCTGGCGGCGCCAGATCGCCTGCGATTTCACGGATTCGGTGACCTCGATTTTGCCGCGCAGCGAGGAGCGTGCCTCGGTCCGGTTCACGTATTCCTGCCCGAGGCCTCGTTTGAGCTGGAGGGACACGCCTCGCTCGAGAATGGCGGCGCACAGCTCGGCCGCGTTGTCGAAGTCCTCCGTGGCCACGGCGCGGTAGCCTTGCTCGGTGAGCGCCGAGAAGGCGTAGGCGAGCATATGGAAGATGTTGCGGACGCGAATCACCGCAGCGACCTGCGCAGCCTGTCGCTCCACTCGCGGATCTTGCCGGGTTCGTCGAACCAGTATTCCTTGAGCATCGGGATGAGTTCGTACTCCACGATCGAGGCCAGGGCTGCGTCGGTGCAGGTGTCGGCGTCCATGTTGCAGAAGTAGCTGTGTCCGATGCAGAATCCCTCACCGAGCGACTCATCCTTGATGATCGCGCGATTAAGGGATTCCACCTCACGGACCAATGCCTCGAACAGAGTGTGCCCGAGCCCGGCGCGGTAGGCGCAAAAGCCATCAGAGTCGAAGGCGGGACGCAACTCCACGAAGGCGAAGCGTCGACGCAGCGCGTAGTCGAGCATCGCGAGGCTGCGGTCCGCCGTGTTCATCATGCCGATGATGTACACGTTGCGGGGCACGTAGAAGAGTTCGCGGGAGTAGAGCAGCTGGAGCTTGTTTTTCGGCCCGCGTTTATCGCTCTCAATGAGCATGAACAGCTCACCGAAGATCTTGGAGAGGTTTCCTCGGTTAATCTCGTCGATGATGAAAAAGTAGTCGTTCTCCTCGTCGTCGGCGGCCTTCTTGCAGAAGGAGTAGAAGGCACCCTTCACCAGCTCGAAGCCTTCACCAGAGGGGCGGTATCCCTCGATGAAGTCCTCGTAGGAGTAGCTCTGGTGAAACTGGACCAGCATGACGCGCGAGGCGTCCTTGACGCCCATCATCGAATAGGCGAGGCGCTTGGCCGCGAACGTCTTGCCCACGCCGGGCGCACCCTGCAAGATAATGTTCTTCTTGGCGCGCAGGACGCCCACGGTCGCGCCGTAGCGTCCCTCGTCCATGAAGACCTCGTCGAGGAAGTGCCGGGCGGAATACTCGGTTAAAGGCTCCGATGGCACAACACTCTCAGCTGCCTCCGTGCTCTCCTCAAAGAGTGCTTCAACCCCGCCCACGAAATCTGTGTAGTCGCTAACCTCCGTGAGCGTCTTTCGCGCAAACGGCTTGTCTAGGCTCCAGCAACCTTTTCCGGTCCATCTCACATGACGAAGGTGGGGGAATCTGTCACCATCGCTATCGTAAAAGTATTCTCCAGTGACGATGCCACGCCCGATGATCTCCTTGGTGCCTCGTTTAGCGAAAATGATGTCGCCCGGCTTCATCTCCTTCGTGAACTGCCACGCAGCAAGAATGTCATTCGTCTGTCGTCCGTAGTCAGGGTAGACCTCAAGCATCCGCTCCCTCACTTCTTGCTTGCTGGTGTACACGGACAAATCACCGAGAGCAGCCGAGCCAAGCCCCATGACGCCACGCTCGTAGAACTCTTCCCACATGGACGCGTCCTCACCGGGCGCGTAGAGCCAGTAGCGCACGGTCTGAACGCCGTCATCCCCGAGAGCTGCTCCCTGCATTGTTACCTCCTTGAGAACCACAGCCATGAGTACTGGCTATTTGTCATCATGGCCACATACTACCACTCAGGTGATCGGCGACACGATTCACACTCGCACTCAACCGACAGCAAAGCCGGGCCACGCCCTCACGCGACCCGGTCACTACCTCGTCAGAGTTCTCCTGCCTCACACGAAGTCCGCCAACACACCCACGTCGCGCACTGCCTGACGCAGGCGCTTATCGCGCGTCCATAGCGACACGCCGGGGTTACGACAGCACTCGCCAGAAGTGCCACATCAACAGCACTGAGGCCCCTGCCCCATAGGTGCCGCTCCTCAACAAGATGCCGCACGCCTTGGTCGTCGACGTTGCGAACGATCATGAGGCGCTCAAGCGCTTTCAAAAAGATCGAGCGGTTCTTGAGATTCCCCAACGCGAG
>NZ_ALCA01000049.1 GCF_000278725.1 Actinomyces sp. ICM47
CGCGACGGATTGGCGGCTCCCACCACGCTCGGGTACACCGGCGAGGTCGTAGCCCCCACCGCGTCCACCAGGCCAGAGCCGACCTGACGCGGAGAGTAGAACGCGCCATCCGCCTGCGTCGCGTCCACCACCGGGTGGGCAGTGCCCATCAGAAAGTTCGCGACCACCGCATCCTTGTCGGCGGCACTCATGCCAGCAAACATCGGATCGGCGGCGATACGCTGACGCACGAGGGCAGCAATACCCGCAACCTGAGCCGAGGCCTCGGCCGTGCCGGACCTGCGACCGTACTCGTTACCGGGCAGCGCGGACAAGACTGCACCGCCGGGGGCCGCGATCTCGGGCTTGAGACGCAGATCCGGGGTCACGCCCCAAGACGAAAAGGCCGACGGGGTAAGTTCCAAGGGTACCCAGGTGGTGGCACCGCGCGTAAGGGTCACCTCGGCAAAGCCCTGACCGGATGCCTCGATTGCGGCTAGCAGAGCGTCGTAATCGTGCTTCGTTATGGTCACGGTCGGCAGAGTAAAGGCCTCATAGACGTCCTCCACCTGCGGGGAAGGATAGTCGTAGGACCCGGCGATCATGAGCGCAGAAGGCCCTGCGGCGATGTTTTGGGCGATACGGATTTTGTCCTTTACACGCAAGGACTCCTTAGCCAGACTATCCCAGCCATCTTCCTCCTCCAGGAAGATCGTACGAGACAGGTCCTCATGGTCGTCTGTCATGTATTTCTGTAGCACATCGGTTCCGCCAGCTCCCACGTCGATCACCTTGTAGGTTCCGTCATCGAGAGCATCAAGCCCCGGTCCTTGCCCTCCACGGCTCATCTGCACCGAGCGGCAGGCAATCGCATGTTCCCCCAGTGACACGTAGTGCAGATATTCAGCCTCGTTAACCGACGCCGTCGCTAGAGTATTCGAGTCAAGCGCGGGAGCGATGAGCGCGCCCGAATCAGCGTCACTCGTGTACGGATAGGCCCCGTAGTTGGTGTTCCCGTACGCCACGGAGGTGTAGTCTCCGGCAGGCACGTTCACGGAGATGCCCTTGCGCGTTAGAGCTGCGTAGACATCCGCGTAGACGGCGTTGGCCTCAGCGTTCGTCGTTAACGGCTCATCCACGGACACAGTGAGGACGTCGGGGGCCATGACCATCGCATCGTCCAGGGCGGACAGTAGGATACTGTCTCGCACGTGTTCCTCCTTGTCGCCAAGCACCTTGGCGACGATGAGCTGCGCGTCCGGTGCCGCGCCCCGGAACTGCGCGCTGTTCGCGACGGCTAGGGCGGCCACGTGGGTGCCGTGAGCGTATCGGGCATCGTATTCAGTACCGGCAAATTCGGGAGGTGCTGGATAGGCTACGTCCACGTCACCGTCCGCGTAGTCGTACGCGAAGGGGATCTTCTCGCTGACCCAGCCGCCGCCCTGCCCATCACCGAGCGTGGTCGCCAGGGAGGTCACGTCCGCTTGAGACAGGCGCGCGCCCTCCACGGAACCCGCGAAGGCGGAGTGGGCGGTGTCGACACCATTGTCAATGATTTCGATGACCTGTCCCCTACCGGTGGGACTCGCGTGCTTGGCCTGCGTCATGTCCATCGCAATCGCTTGCGAGGGGTCAGACTCGGGGCCACGCTGCACGTCACCAGTTGCCTTGTATTGTTCCTCAATCAAGTTGAAGTATCGGTCTTCGAAGGCGTTCTTGACGCCCTGCGTGGCCTTGATCGCGTTGACAGAATTTGGCGGTGCTTGGATGACGAATCCTCGCAGAGCGTGCGTGTAGTCGCGTGTAACAGTGGTGGTCGCCCCCGGCACGGCTGCCACCACGGACGCGGCGACGCGTTCCTTCATAGTGGCGAGATCGGGGGCGTCGTCGGTCAGTTGGACAATGACCACGGAGTACAGCCCCTCGTTCTCCTGAGAGGACGAGGCATAGGCGGGTTCCGTCGCCTGCGTGTCGTCCGCGAGGGACGCTGGCACGCTGACTGTTGTCAGAGCCAGGGCGCCGGCTACCGCCAGCGCCAGTGACAAGAGTTTCCGATGGGCCATCTTCGGCTCCCTTCATTGGAACTATGAGTGCGAATGAGGTGGCATCAATGCAACTTCAGTCACTTCTCAGCATAATTGTCAGCACCTCTGTCAAACACTCTCATTTGTGATACAAACTGTGCGTCAAACCCTGACATGGTGTCGCGGAGAGGACTGGTGCGACCGCTGTTGAGTCAATTTCCGCTCGAAGGAGGCCTCAGGCGCATACTCCCAACACATCGGTTGCGACGAAGGCCCGCGCCTCCCGATAATCTGACCGGGAGGCGCGGGCGCAGGGTTCAGCGATTCAGCTCAGGCACCTAGCTGATCAACTGACCGTTATCGGCGAAGTGGTACCAGGTACCCCAAATCTTCAGCCACCCAGTCGCCATCCCGCCACTGCCAGGCTGCAGGTAGTACCAGTAGCCACCCTCCTTCAGCCACCCAGTGGCCATCGCACCACTGTCGGGGCTCAGGTAGTACCAGGTGGACCCCACCTGCACCCACCCCGTCACCATCACACCACTGTCAGGACTCAGGTAGTACCAACGCGCACCAGAAAACACCCAGCCGCTGGCCTGAGCACCCGACGCCTCGTGGTAATACCAAG
>NZ_ALCA01000050.1 GCF_000278725.1 Actinomyces sp. ICM47
CTCCGTTTTGCATGGTGATGTGAGTGTTGCCATGGCTGCCGTGGTCGTGCGTGTTGTCGGGTGCTTGCGTGAGCTGATGGTCTTGTCGGCTGTTTGTTGCGTCTGAGGTGTCCTGGGTTGCGTGGGCGTCGGGGGTTACGTGGGGGCGGGCACCCGGGGTGCGGGTACCTGCGCCGCGCGGGGCGACCCTGCGGCGGCCTCGACTAGCATGGACGCATGCAGAACTCAACGACCGGTACTGATCCTCGGAAGGACTCGCGCGCGAGCGGCGAGAGCACCCCCACGGTCCTCGATAACTCGGCGAAGCGCTTCATACGTTTCATCCTGGGGTTGATGGCGCTTGGTGTGTACTGGCTGATCTGGACCTCCAACTGGCGGGAGGCGTGGGGTGACTGGTCGATGCGAGGCAAGATCGGGGCGGCAGTCCTGCCCGTCGGCTTCGTGCTTATCTGGCTGCCGATCATGTGGGCGGCGCTGCGTTGGGTGATCCGCGATCTCATCAGAGCTCGGCGTTTGCCCACGCGGGGAAAGCATGCGAAGAAGCCGCGGCCACGGCTTGCCATCATTTGTTTCCTGATATCCGCCGGTATCCTTGTCGGCGTCGTGTATCCGTCGTGGAATCAACACCTGACGCTCGCCCAGGACCTGTGGGAGGGGCCTGTACGCCACGAGCGTGTGGCGTGCGAGGCCTTCAATGATGGGAACGGCAGCGTCTCACCGAAGAGCAGGTCCTGGAAGTACCTCCAGTTCAGGCTGGTCGGGGATGACGGTTATTCGCAGAGCTTCCGCTTCAAGCGCGTGGATCTCGATAAAGAAACCGACCGTCAGGGCAGCCCGTTCAATACGATCCTGGGCGCGTGCGAGTCACCGGAGATGCGCATGAGTGTGTCCGTTTATCCGCGTACGGGCGTCATTTCCGAGGCCCGGGCGAGCAAGTAGCCAGAAACTCGGGGGATACGATCTGGGCATGAGTGTCGATGTTCCACAGCCGCCGACCTCTCCGCCGCCGAGCGCGTCCGCGCCGAAGGGCTGGAAGCCGAAAGGATGCGGAACTGAGGCTGCGTGGGCTGTCTTGATGACCGTGGTCGTCGTAGCTTACGTCTGCGTGTGGGTGCTCGCGTGGAAGCAAGACCTCGGCGCGGTTGCGCTTGACGGGCGGGTTCGTTTCATGTGGGTCCCGATCATCTTCCTGATCGGCTGGGTTCCCCTGTTTCTACGTTCACTCGAGTGGCCCGTGGCCTTCATCCGCGAGTGTCGCCTAGCGACGATGGACCGATACACGTCGCTTCTCCTGGCCGTTGTCAGTGTTCCGGCGCTCATCGTCGTCCTAATCATCGGCTTTGTGTCGTATCGTTCCTACTCCTACGTAGCCCCCGCGCTCGCGGATCAGCGCCAAGGACCTGTGCGCTACGAGGCGGTGACTTGCGACGGTGTTTCGCGTGCGGTTGAGCACACTAACGATGAGTCGCCGGACAAAGAGTACGCATACATGACGGTGACGAGTCCCGACGGTCTGCATCTGGATGTGCGCGTTAGTTCGGTCATGTTGGAGCGTCGACTGGGGGAGGGAGATGAACCGTACGTCGGTCTCATGAAGCTGTGCGAGGCACCGGGCACGTTCGTGAGCGCCGAGGTCTACCCGCGCACGCAGATTCTGGCTTCCCTTGGGCGATGATCTCCTCCGCGCGGTAGCTCGTCTCGGAGGTGGCGAAGCCGCGTCGGCTATTGGTGTTGAGGACACTACGTGTTGCTGGTGTAGTGACTTGTCGACTTGCTGGTGTGGGAAAGTCACGGTTACAGGTGGTTGTGCATGCCTCGCTTATGTAAATACTGAAGCATCGTGGGCGTGTGCGGCTACCCCATGATTCGTGACGGATCATCCGCGCGCGACAACGACTTGGACTCCAACGCGTCCCGCACGTAAACCCGCTGTTCCGCATGTTAACCCGCTGTTCTGCATGTGGGCGGGGTCGCCCAGGCTCGGAATAGCGGGTTCACGTGCGGATGAGATGGCCCGGGTTCGGAATAGCGGGTCCATGTGTGATGTAGCGGGTCTGGTGTACGGCTGTGTCCTCTGTCCCGCACGTAAACCCGCTGTTCCGCATGTGGGCGGGGTCGCCCAGGCTCGGAATAGCGGGTCCACGTGCGGATGAGATGGCCCGGGTTCGGAATAGCGGGTTCGCGTGTGATGTAGCGGGTCTGGTGTACGGCTGTGCCCCCTGTCCCGCGCGTAGACCCTCTGTTCCGCATGTTAACCCGCTGTTCCGCATGTGGGCGGGGTCGCCCAGGCTCGGAATAGCGGGTTCGCGTGCGTATCACGGGGATGGAGGCGCATGGTGAGCGGATTGTGCGCAATGGCTTTGCGCTTCGGCGACATGGTTCAGGTGGTCAGCCCAATGCACCCTCACGTAGTGCACTCCTGCAGGCCCCAGACGGCAAGAAGAGGACACCAAGGCACATGATGGATGAACCCCAGCAACACGACATGTCCTATAACCAGGCTATTGTGGGCGCATGGGAACGACCGAGACAGGCCCCGATGGGTCTGTGAGCTATCTCTTCACCTCGAAGAATTTAGCGTATCGACAAAAGCTCTACAGGTGGCTCATTATCGGCTGCTGGGTCCTGATGGGTTACGCGTGTGTCGGCGTCATCGTCTTCATAGACGATTGGGGGCAGTGGAGGTTCTATGGCGGTTTCGCCGCGATGGGGCTCCCGCTCCTGGTGCTCTTCTTCTCGTTGCGCTTCGTGTGGGCGTTGCTGCGACGTCTTGTGCGAGTGGTCTGTGGGCGGGCGTCGGGGGGCGTGGTGGCGCCCCTCCTGGGACTCGGGGTCGTTGGTTGCGTGCTGTGGTTGGTCTGGCATATCTCGTTCATGTACCAGTGGCCCTACATAGAGGACTGGCATCGGGGGACTGTGCGGCACGAGAACGTGGCCTGCCAGAACTTCCATACCGAACTGAGCACAGGCAAGAGGTCGCATCGCGAATATGTGTTCGACCTGGTCGCCGAGAACGGCACCGAGTGGAGCTACCGCATTCGCGCATCAGTTATGAAAGAGAAGGCTGAGGATGATCGGGAACCTTACGCGTCCGTCTACTACACCTGCAAGGGTGAGGAGGATGGGCTGAGTATCGTGCTCTATGAGCACACGGGCATCATTACCGAGGCGTGGACGAACCAGGCGGGTCAGGTGCACTGAGCGCTCGTTCCTCCAAAAAATTGCATGCAATCCCCCTTCCCCCTGACCCGCGTGCCCCTGGCAAGCCAAGGGGAGTAAA
>NZ_ALCA01000051.1 GCF_000278725.1 Actinomyces sp. ICM47
TGGGGTCGGCGGTGTAGATACCCGCGATGATGGGACGCACCGAGCGCTCCAGCACGGCCTGCCCCATGCGTGCAGCCACGAAACCGGCCAGGGTATCCCCGGCCTCGTCCATGCCGACGCCGCCACCCATCGACTGATCCTTCAGCGCCCGGCGCACCCCGGCCTCGCCAAGCACGTGTGCGCAATCGGGTGCGTTCGGGCGGGCGGGGATGCCCAGGAACGAGTCGCGCAGGAAGGGGCGCAGCTCCCAGCCGCCGCGCAGGGCGGGGGCGTACAGGCGGGCACCCGAGCCGGCGGGCTCGACCGAGGTCAACCCCAGGGCCTCCACGATCGACGAGGTGTCGGTGCCGCGCACGACATACGTTTCCGCCCCCAGGTCCACGGTTGCGCCACCGACCGTGCCGCGGGCGATGAGGCCACCCAGGTAGCCGCGCGCCTCGATGAGGAGGGGGCGCACGCCCGCGCAGGCCAGTTCCCACGCGCTCACGAGGCCGGCGATGCCTCCGCCGACGACGACCGCGCCGGGGTGGGTGGGGATGGCATCAGGCGCGCTCATCGAGCATCACCCAGCTCGTGCACCAGCTCGACGATGCGCGTCAGAACGTCGGGGTCGGTCGTGGGCGGCACGCCGTGCCCGAGGTTAAAGACGTGACCGGGGGCGGAGCGCCCCGCGTCGAGAATATCTCGAACAGCCTGTTCGATAACGGGCCACGGGGCTTGCAACAGAGCGGGGTCCAAGTTTCCCTGCACGGCCTTTCCGGGCACCTGGGCGATGGCCCACGACAGGTCCGTCTTCCAGTCGACACCCACGCAGTTCGCGCCGACCTCGGCCATGTCGGCCAGGATCGGGGCGCTGCCCGTCCCGAAGTGGATGAGCGGGGCGCGCTCGCCGGTCACGGGACTGACGGCACCGGCGACGCGCTGCGCGACCATGCGCGAGTACGGCGCAACGGATTCGCGATAGGTACGAGGCGAGAGGGACCCCACCCACGAGTCGAAGAGCTGCACGGCGCTGGCCCCGGCCTCGATCTGAGAGGTGATGAAGTCGGCGCTCACGCACGCGCACCAGCTCATAAGGGCGTCCCACGCGCCCGGGTCGGACGCAGCAAGAGTCCGCGCGGCCATGTGATCGCGGGAAGGACGCCCCTCAACCATGTACGCGGCCAGGGTGAAGGGCGCGCCACCGAATCCAATGAGGGGTGTGGAGTCCAGCTCTCGCACCGCCGTCGCGACGCCGTCACGCACCGCCTGAGCCCCTTCGGCGCAGTCTCGCGCGCGCCCGGCGGAGTCGGTCCAAGACCCCTCGCCGTAGCGATGGCTTAGTAGTTCGTCGATGCTCTCGCGCGTTCGATAAGGATGATCGAGGACCGGGCCGACACCCGGCTCAATCTCGACACCCACCCCGGCCAGGCGCAGGGGGACCATGATGTCCGAAAAGAAGATACCCGCGTCCACGCCGTGGCGTCGCACGGGCTGCACCGTCGCCTCGGCGGCCACGTCGGGGCGCAGGCAGGCCTCGAGCATGGGCAGGCCGACGTCGGCGCGCAGCTGGCGGTACTCCGGCAGGGAGCGTCCGGCCTGACGCATGAACCACACGGGCGTGGACCCGCGTTGCCCGGTCAGGGCGCGCAGCAGCGGAGGCGTCGTCATGTGTCTCCCTTAATTTAATGATGTTTTCATGCGTTAATTCACGCATTTCCGTTGTATTCCAGTCTAGTTCAAGACAATTTCTCATACGCCACAAAAGCGCGAAATGACAGGCCCTGAGACCGATTTATCCGCGCGAGATAGCCATTTATTAAGACATATTTGTAAAATGACAGGGCGTCACCAACATAAATCGCCTCTCGGAGCTGCTGTCACGAACCGCGTGCCTTTAAATGGACGCGTTGTGACTATTCATGTGCTTTCCGCGGACCACCGTTACGCCCCCCTCGACGATATCGCCCGACTCTCCGGCGCGACCGACCTCGGCCCCACGCTCATGCGCTCGCTGGCGCAGGTGCGCGGAGTCATGGTCCTGCGCACGTGTAACCGCGTCACCATCTACGTCGACGCCCCGGCCTCGGCCGACCCCCACGCACTCAAGGACGCGGTGGAGTGCGAACTCGCCCAGGCCTCGCACACCCCGCGCGAGGACGTACAGCTGCGTCACCTGTGGGGCCGCGACGGCCTCGTCGATCTTTTCGCGACGGCATCCGGGCTGGAGTCCATGGTCATCGGCGAGCGCGAGATCGCCGGGCAGATGCGCCGAGCCGCGCGCACGGCCTGGGAGGATGGGACCCTGAGCTGTGACCTGGGACGCGCCGCCGAGCGGGCGTCGGCCACCTCGCGCCGCGTCGCCACCGAGACCGGGCTGGCGGGGGCGGGACGCTCGGTCGTCGCCGTCGGCTTGGACATGGCGGCAGCTCACCTGGGGCCGTGGGAGGCCACCCGCGTGCTCATCGTCGGCACGGGCGCCTACGCGGGGGCGACCGTCAGCGCCCTGAGCGCGCTCGGCGCATCCGAGGTGTCCGTCTACTCGACCTCGGGGCGCGCCCGCGAATTCGCCCAGGGACGAGGCATCGGCTGGGTCGAGTCCGCAAGCCTTCCCGCCGCTCTCAAACGCTCCGACCTGGTGGTGACCTGCCGGGGACTTGGAAGCCCCGTCCTGACCCGCGACATGGCTGCGGCCTCCGGGCGCACCGTGGTCCTAGACCTCGCGCTCATGCGTGACGCGGAAAGCTCTGTCTCCTCACTGCCGAACGTGACGCTCATCGACCTGCCGACCATCCAGGCGTCGGTCCCGGCTGCGGATGCCGACGCACTGACGCGCGCCCGCGCCATCATCGACGAGGAAGTCTCCTCCTTCGAGCGCGGCCTGGGTGCCCGCTCCATGGACCCCGTCGTGCGGCACCTGCGCTCGCGCGTCTTCCGCATCGTCGAGGAGGAGATCGACCGCCTCGGCGATGCTCCCCTCTCGACCGAGGACGCGGCCCGAGCACTACGCCACCTGGCCGCGCGCCTCATCCACAACCCGACTGTGCTCGCGCGCCGAGCGGGCGAGGAGAGCCAGCAGGAACGCTACCTGGAGGCCCTGAGCGTGGTCCTCGGCATCGACGAGGCCTCCCTGACCTCCGGCGATCATGCAGGTGGTCACGCATTCTCATCAGGTGACCACGACCGTCCCGTCGGGGGCCGCTGCCCACACGATGTTCATACACTGGGTGCATGAGCACCCAGAAGAACGAACCGCGCGCACTCGCCCTCGGCGTCGCTGTCTATATCATCTGGGGTTTCTTTCCCCTGTACTTTTCGCTGCTCTCCCCCGCCGGTGCCGTCGAGGTGATCGTCCACAGGGCGGTGTGGGGCCTGTTTTTCTGCCTGGTTGCGCTCGCTGTGACGAGGTCGCTGGGGAAGGTGCGCGCGCTGATCGCCGACCGGGGAGCCCTGTGGCGCCTGGCGGTCGCGGGCGCGCTCGTCGTCGTCAACTGGTCGGTGTACGTGTACGCGGTCCTCTCGGGGCACACGACGGACGCGGCGATCGGTTACTTCATCAACCCGCTGGTGACGATAGCCCTGGGCCTGATTGTGCTGCGCGAGCGGGTCACGCCTATCCAAAAGATCGCTCTGGCGCTGGGTGTCGTCGCCGTCGTCATCCTCGTTGTCGGCCAGCGCGCGGTTCCGATCGTCTCGCTCACACTTGCCCTCACGTTTGGTCTGTACTCGCTCGTGAAAAAGAATGTCGCCGGGCGGGTTGATCCGCTGGCGGGCATGGTGATTGAGACGGCGGCGGTCTCTCCCTTCCTGCTCGGTTACTACGCGTATCTGGCGGCCACGTCCGCCACGTCCTTCCACGCGATCGTTTCTTCCGACGAGGCCGGGGTGTCCTGGCCCCTTCACCTGGCCCTCCTGGTGGGCGCGGGTGCGCTGACGATGATCCCGCTCATCATGTTTGCTTCGGCGGCGCGAGGCCTGACTCTGGGGACGATGGGTTTCCTACAGTACCTGGGACCTACCCTGCAGCTCCTCGTCGCCGTGTTCATCTTCCACGAGACCGTGCCGACGTTCCGTTGGATCGCGATGGGCGTCGTGTGGGTGGCGCTGGCGTGCCTGAGCGCCGACTGGCTGCTCTCTTCCGTACGAGCTAAGCGCCTGGCGCGCGCGGCGCACCGAGACTGAGGCAACGCCTGGGCGGACCACCCGGCGGCACTAAGCTCCGCCCGATGGGAGGCTGCCGCAACCCCGCCGATGTAAAGGGCGCCGCGAGGCCTTCAGGGCCTGGGCGGACCACCCGGTGGCACCAAGTACCGCCCGATGGGAGGCTGCCGCAACCCCGCCGGTGTGAAGGGCGCCGGAGGGTCCGGAGGGCACGGGCG
>NZ_ALCA01000052.1 GCF_000278725.1 Actinomyces sp. ICM47
GGCGAGAGTCACGACAGGAACAAGCTCAGCCCTGCGCGCGCAGGGAGGCGACCTCGTACAGGGCGATACCCGTGGCGACGGCCGCGTTGAGAGACTCCACGGTCGACGTGATCGGGATCGACACGATCTGATCGCAGGTCTCGCGCACGAGGCGGGACAGGCCCGCGCCCTCGGCTCCGGTCACGATGACGAGGGGGCCGTCCGCCAGCGACAGGCCACGCAGGGGCGCGTCGCCGCCGCCGTCGAGGCCGACCACGAAGTATCCGGCCGCCTTGGCCTCTTCGAGGGCGCGCACCAGGTTCGTCGCGCGAGCCACGGGCACACGCGCAGCCGCACCGGCCGACACCTTCCACGCGGTCGTGTTCACGCCCGCGCTGCGGCGCTCGGGAATGATGACGCCATCCGCGCCGAACGCGCCCGCGCTACGCAGGACCGCGCCCAAGTTGTGGGGGTCCGTCACCTGGTCGAGGGCGACGAGGAGCGGGTGGCCCAGCTGCTGGAGCGACCCGGCGATCAGGTCCGAGGCGTCTGCGTACTCGTATCCGCGCACCTCAATGGCGACGCCCTGGTGGACAGCACCGTCAGTCGCGACGTCCAGGTCGCGACGGGTGACCTCGTACACGGGGGCACCCATAGCACTCGCGAGGCGCACAACCTCCTCCACGCGATCATCCTTCACGTTATCGAGGATGAAGACGCGCTCAATCGGGACCGAGGCACGGGCGGCCTCGGCGACCGGGTTGCGACCGGCGATCAGCTCGTGGCCGGGCTTGACGCGGATCGACGACTTGGCGCGAGCGCGCGCAATCGCGGCCTCCTGCGCCTCGCGTGCCTCGCGCTTGACCTTGCGCTTGTAGGCCGGGTGGTAGGTGCGGTCCTCAGCCTTGGGCGTCGGGCCCTTGCCTTCGAGGCGTCGGCGCGAGTGCCCGCCAGTGCCGACCTGCGCACCCTTCTTGGTGCCCTTCTTACGGATGGCGCCGGGGCGCCCGCTGTGTGAGGCCATGGTGTCTCCTCGTTGTCTCGTGAACTGACACCAGGGTACGGCGTTCAGGCCACATCGGGGCCACAGCGGCGCGCCCGGGGGCCAAAATCACGCTCTGACATGCATATTCCACGGAGACCCCACTGCATCCTCGTCTCTTCCGGACCGACCCCATGTCAGGCGCACACCCGGACCCTGCCACGGCCTCGTCAATCGCGCAGCCCGGACGGGATACGCGTCAGTCCCCCGCGAGCATCAGCCCCACTCTGCCCTCACGCACACCACGCCCCTATGCGCCGACACTCGCCACGGCCTCGTCCACCGCGTCAGCCCGGACGGGATACACGTCAGTCACGCGCGAGCAACGACGCGATTTTCTCGACCGTCGAGCCGGAGCGGATCGTCACCTGCCGATAGAAGTCCTCGCGTAGGAGACGCCTGTGGTAGGCGGTCTTCAGGAAGTTCTTCTCGTCGAATTTGCCCCAAAACACGGCGTGCTCGCCAAAGTACACGGCTTCGTCACCCAGTTCCATGGCCTCGATACGCTCACGCACGTGACCACGGTCGAGGCCCCGCATGTAGAAGAGCGCGTCGCGGCGGGCGACCTCACCATGCCACCAGTCGGGTAGGTTGTGTAGTTCCGCTAGGTAATCCTGCCCCGCCAAGAGGGCCAGTCGAATCGGGAAGTCGTAGCGGCGCGCCAAGACGTGTTCGACGGCCTCCGCCACCTCGTCACGCGGGGCATCAGCCTCAGCCTCAAAGAGGAGGTTGCCACTGTTGATGTAGGTGCGCACGTTCGCGAAGCCTTCAGCGGCGACCTGTTCGCGTAGCTCGCTCATGACGACCTTGTTGTTGCCGCCGACGTTGATACCGCGCAGCAAAGCCACGTACTCCATGTTGCTCCTCCCGTGTCCACGACGCCTCGCGCCGCCGGAAACCAGGGTATGGCCTCGGCTCACATAGGGCTGTTCATCCACACGTGGACCCACTAACCCGCACGCGGGCCCCTTGTTCCGCACGTTAACCCGATAACCTGCGTGCGGGCCTTCTAATCCGCACCTTAACCCGCTAATACGAGCCTGGGCAGCCCTGCCCACACTTCAAATAGCGGGTTAACGTGCGACATAGCGGGTTACCGCTCGCAATAGCGGGTTCGTATGCGAGCACGCACACCCTGCCAGAACACCGCCGCGCCCAAAACGCAGACCACCTCGCCCACAACACCCCATTTTCAGCGTTTTTCACCAAAGTGGTCTGCGATTTGGGCGCCACACCGCCTCAAGTCGCGGCCTCGCCGTCACCAATCGGGGGAATTGCACTACACGAGCCTCCGACACGCCGCCAGAAGGCTTCGTGTAGTGCAAACCCCCGCGACCGCCGGCGTGGAGGGCACTGGAGGAGCCGGAGGGCACGGGCGGCTGCGAGACGCGGGCCAGGCTGCGGCACCCGTGGGCGGCAGCGGGGCCTGGCCAGGCTTCGAGGCGACGCACCGAGCGAAGCTCGCGGCGCGGACGGCTCGCGGGCGGGCAGCCGCGCGGATAGATCTCCGCACGCGGATAGGTTGCGACGATGCGGATAGGTTATCGCCACGCGGATAGGTTAATAAGCTATCCGTATGCTCATAACCTATCCGTGAAGCAACAACCTATCCGTGTACCCGGTGAGCGCGCAGGACCGCAGTGGCTAAGGAAGCAACGCACGAGATAGCGTAGCTTTGCGATCTGGCAGATACGACCGCCGACGATCTCACAGGCTTCATCGATGATCGGACCAAAGGCCACAACTGCCACAAAGGCTCACAACGTCTGGACGCGCGGATATGACACAGCCCCGGGAGCATGCATCAAGCAGAGGCCACCCCGGGGCATCCATTACCAATGGTAGACTGGTCCAATGGGCGATAGCAAGCGTAGCGACGAAGCTAACGAAGACCTCCTTGCGTACATCACTGAACCCCGTCTCCGACCGTACCTCCAAACCTGCGACGGAGATCTCTCACTCGCTCTCGATCTCTATGCCTGGAACACGCGTATGGCGGCCGCCTGCCTACCGATGCTATCTCAGACAGAGATTCTTCTGAGGAATGCGCTTGACGAACAACTCAAAGAGTATTTTGACGAACCAGGACGTGGAATACCTTGGTTTCTCCAAGATTCATGCAAACTCACAGAAAACGAGCGACAACATATCGACACGGCAAGAAATTTAATTAAACGAAGTGAGAAGACCGAAACGCGCGATCAGATCATCGCCAACTTAACATTTGGATTCTGGGTACAGCTTCTTGATCGCAAACACGATCAGATATGGAGACAAGCTCTTCACCGAGCCTTTCGGCATCCGCAAACCAGCAAAGCTCCAGATGCTAAACGAGTACGATCACTTGTCAACGATGTGCGTCAGTTTCGCAATAGGATAGCGCATCATGACTACGCCCGCGATTATGACCTCCCCATGCTCATGTCACGCGTTCGCGAACTTGCCGAGTTGATCTCGCCGACGTTTGGCACCTGGTTGGATGAGAACTACCAGGAAATCTGGATGAACCAGTGGCAAGAACGTCCAGCTACGAAACAGGACACAATGGTTGTCCCCGACAGTCGAGGCAGCTGGGAAACATATAAGAGAAAGTCAGCCTATATCTGTCCCGCGGGGAGATACTTTAGGCAGGAAATTCAGTACATTGCATTTTACGTATCACGAACTATTCAGCGCCAGGTTCCTCGCATTACACAAGTAATAAACCCAGTCACCTGGACACCGGAGCACGCAACTGAGTTAGAAGCCTCAACTTCTCAAGATGACAAGAAAGTAGCAGATCTTATCAAATGGACTTTGAGTGAAGAAGGTGAGCGCATACTCGGCTCCAATTTTCAAGGCAGCCGACAGATGAAGGTTGTACTCCTAACTTCGTATCGGGATGAACAGAATCCACAGCAGAAGGATGGGCACATCGTTCTTCCACACGAAATTCCCCACAACGAGTCGGGCAGAGGGAGCGGTTTCGCCCGCCAACACAGGTATGCTTCCCTTCACCGGCTCCAGTCAGCTTCAACAACAGCAGACCTCTAATTACCCGCGCCCGCCCCGAGCAACAGATGATCCCTCACGTCACAGTACGGTCTCCGCTGCGCCCGTAGGCGGACGGCCGGACCTAGCTACGGTCGAAACAACAGCGCGAGGGCCGCTGCACCCGTTACGGGGCGCTGCACCCGATCAGAAGAGGTGCACTGCCTACGGATCGGGTGCAGCACACCCAATCACAAGAACAAACGCGGAATCTGCGAGACGCGGGTCTGGCTGCGGCACCCGTGGGCAGCGGCAGGGCCTGGCCGGGCTTCGAGGCTACGCACCGAGCGGAGCTCGCGGCGCGGACGGCTCGCGGGCGGGCCGCCGCCCACGGGCGCGTCAAGCAGCACGACCCTCAGCCGCAGCTCAGCCGCAGCTCAGCACACAGCGATCAGCCGACACTCCACGTCGCACCGTCACGGCCATCCGCGACGGTAATGCCGGCGGCGGCCAGCCGGTCGCGTAGCTCGTCGGCGCGTCCCCAGTCCTTGGCGGCGCGGGCAGCAGCCCGCTCAGACAGCACGGACTGGATCAGTGCGTCCAGCGCCGAATGCTCGGCGGCAGCCGCACCAGAGGCACCCGCACCGATACCGGCCTGTCCGCGCCACTGCTCCGAAGCGGGATCGAGGCCCAGCACGTCCAGCATGGAGCGGACGAGGACTTGCTCGCGGTAGACACCGGAAACGTCACCGGCAGCAAGCGCGGCGTTACCGGCCTTGAGGTGTTCGTGCAGGACGGCGAGCGCGCCGGCGACGTTGAGGTCGTCGTCCATGGCGGCGACGAAGGCCTCGGGCAGGTCGGCGGGTGCCAGGGTAATTTCGGAGGTCGGAGCCTCGCCAGCGGTCTCGATGGTGCGGGCGACGAAGGTGGAGAACTTTTCCCAGGCGGCGTGCGCGGCGGGCAGGGTCTCGGGGCCCCATTCGATGGCGGAGCGGTGGTGGACGGTGGACAGGGCCCAGCGCACGGCGACGGCCGGGTACTCCTCGGTCAGCGCCCCGATCGACAGGACGTTGCCCAGGGACTTGGACATTTTTTCGCCCTTGGTGGTAACCCACGCGTTGTGGACCCATAGGCGTGCGAAGGGCCAGCCCGCGCCGTGGGACTGGGCTTGCTCGTTCTCGTGGTGCGGGAAGCGCAGGTCGATGCCGCCGCCGTGGATGTCGAATTCGTCGCCGAGGTAGCGGCGCGACATGGCGGAGCATTCGAGGTGCCAGCCGGGCCGGCCGCGTCCCCAGGGGCTGTCCCACGAGGCCGTGGCCGGTTCAGACGGCTTACTGGCCTTCCAGAGGGCGAAGTCGCGGGGGTCGCGCTTGCCGGCTTCAACGGCTTCGTCGATCTGGGCGTCGTCCTCGGTGGTGCGCATGTCGACGAGGCGCTGGCGGGTGAGCGAGCCGTAGTCGGGCTGGGAGTGGACGTCGAAGTAGACGTTGCCGCGCCCATCCGAATAAGCGTGTCCCGCGTCGATGAGACGCTGGACGAGATCGATTTGGTCGGGGATGTGGCCGGTGGCGCGCGGCTCGTACGTGGGGGCCTCGACACCGAGGGTCTCGTACGCCTCGGTGAATTCGCGCTCGAAGCGGTAGGCCCACGCCCACCAGTCCCAGCCGGCTTCGGCCGACTTGTTGAGGATTTTGTCGTCGATGTCGGTGACGTTGCGCACGTAGGTGACCTGGTAGCCGCTGCGGCGCAGCCAGCGGATCAGCGTGTCGAAGGAGACGGCGGCGCGCAGGTGGCCGACGTGCGGGGAGCCCTGCACGGTGGCGCCACACAGGTAGATGCCGACCTTCCCGGGGGTGACCGGGTTGAGGGGCTGGACGCGGGCGCTCTTGGAGTCGTACAGGTGAAGCATGGCATCAATCCTACCTGTCAGGGAGAGGGGGCGAAGGAAAGGGGCACGTCCCGGGAGTATGTAACGAGGCCCGGGTCCCGTCGGGCGAAAGCGCGCGGCTTCGCAGGTGGGGGCTCGGGCCTCGTCGAGTCAGGAGAATCTCAGGCGCCGGGGCGCACGCGCTCGGCAATCAGCGCCTTGAGGTCCTCGGCGGAGTTGGCCAGAGGCGTGACGCGCTCTTCGCGTCCTTCGATGCCTTGGAAGCGCTCGGGCACGGGCGGAAGGTGGCCGGTGGCCTCGAGGATCGTGTCGGCGAATTTGACGGGCAGCGCGGTCTCCATGACGACGAGCGGCCCCTCGATCTGGGAGCGCACGGCGCGGGCGACATGTACGCCGTCGGCCGTGTGCGGGTCGAGGAGGTAGCCGCTCTCCTGTTCCGTGCGCGCGATTTCGGCGAGGCGGTCGGCGTGTGTGGAGGTGCCGGAGATGAAGCCGTAGGTGTCGCGCAGGGCGGCGAACTCGGGTGTGCCGGACAGGTCGAAGGAGCCGTCACGGGCGAGGGCCTCGTCGAACAGGGCGCGGGTGGCGTCCCCGTCGCGGCCGAGCAGGTCGAAGATGAAGCGCTCGAAGTTCGAGGCCTTGGAGATGTCCATGGACGGGCTGGAGGTCGCCAGCGTGTCTGCGGAGGAGCGGGGGCGGTAGACGCCGGTGCGGAAGAACTCGTCGAGGACGTCGTTCTCGTTCGTGGCGACGACGAGGGTGCCCAGCGGCACACCCATCTGGCGGGCGATGTGGGCGGCGCACACGTTGCCGAAGTTGCCGGACGGTACGACGACGCTGACCTTGGACGAGGCGTCGGCGCCTTCCTCGGTGACGCGCAGCCAGGTGGCGACGTAGTAGCAGACCTGGGCGAGCAGGCGTGCCCAGTTGATGGAGTTGACGGCGCCCACGTGCCAGGTGGCCTTGAAGTCGGCGTCCATGTTGATGGCCTTGACCAGGTCCTGACAGTCGTCGAACACACCGTCGACGGCGACGTTGACGATGTTGTCGTCGAGGAGGGAGAACATCTGGGCGCGCTGGAAGGCGGTCATGCGTCCGGCGGGGGTGAGCATGACGACGGACAGTCCGGGGCGTCCGCGCAGCGCGTATTCGGCGGAGGAGCCGGTGTCGCCGGAGGTGGCACCCACGATAGTGAGCCAGTCGCCGCGGCGGGTGAGTTCGTATTCGAAGAGTTCGCCGAGGAGCTGCATCGCCATGTCTTTGAAGGCGGCCGTGGGGCCGTTAGAGAGGTGGGCGATGTGCAGGTCGGTGCCTTCCAGGGCGTCGACGGGCACGATCTGTGGGTCGGAGAAGGAGGGGGTGGAATAGGCACGGGCCGTGATCACGCACAGGTCGTCGGCGGGGATATCGTCGACGAAGAGCGAGATGATGCCGGCGGCCATCGCCGCGTAGCCTTCCTCGCGCAGAACGATCCGCAGCTCGTCCAGGTCGGAGGCCGACAGGGTCGGGTATTCCTCGGGCAGGTAGAGGCCGCCGTCGGGCGCCAGGCCCTCCAGCAGGATGTCGCTGAAGGAGCGGGTGGGCGCATCGGGGCCACGTCGAGTCGAAATATAACGCACGGACAGATCCTATCGGAGAGAAAGCCTGTGAAGCCAGATAGGTCGTATTTCGTCACGTTTTCACGAGGCCTGGGCGGGGTAGGTAGTGTGCGCGCAGCCCGCGAGCGTGTGATAGAAACAACGCGTGAGTAGCGCAGATCCTCGCTGGAACGTTCCGGGTCCTCCCGGCGCGTCGCGGCAGACCTCGTCAAACACGCCAAGTCCTAACACTGACAGGTCGGTCAGAGCGGACGAGACGAGGGCGGGCAGCGGAAGGGCAGGGTTTCCTGGGATTCGACCCCGTTTCTGTCCGAGGAGGATCAGCTCATCGTTGGCGACACGTTGGTGGGCAAGAAGACGGGCGCGCAATCGCAGGCCGCCCCTGTCTCTTCGAGCCGACACAGCTTCGCGCCAGCGCCGACGGGAACGCGGCCTTCGTATGGAAGGACATCGACAGCGCCACCTATTGCTGTGACATGACGAACGGGCAGACCCACTCATCCACTCATCCGTGACAGGCATCGGCACTCGTGTGGGCGTATGACGACCTGCTCATCGGCGTCGTGGGATCGGGCATCGTGGCCTTCACACCGACCTCGTTGTGAGGCTACTCTGGTGGCATGACTGATTTGCCTTTCCGCATCGGCCAAGCGGTCGACGTGCATGCCTTCGCAGCCCCCGATTCGCAGCGCACCCTCATGCTCGCGTGCCTGGAGTGGCCGGGCGAGCGCCCCCTCGAGGGTCACTCGGACGCGGACGCTGCCGCGCACGCGCTGTGCGACGCGATGCTGCTGGCCACGGGCCTGGGCGAGCTGGGCACGGTCTTTGGCGTGGATCGCCCCGAGTGGGCGGGCGCGTCGGGCCGCGCGATGCTGCAGGAGGTACGCCGCATGGCGACCGAGGTCGGCTGGGTACTGGGCAACGCGACCGTCCAGGTCGTGGGCAACCGCCCGCGCATGGCCGCACGCCTGCCCGAGGCCGGCGCCGTCATGAGCGAGATCGCCGGCGGCACGGTGACGGTGTCGGCGACGACCTCGGATCGCCTGGGTTTCACGGGCCGAGGCGAGGGCGTGGCCGCGCTGGCGAGCGTCCTCATGGTCCGGGTCGCCCCCGCATCCAACTAGACGCGGCTCCCCACGTCGGCCCGACGCCGGACAGGCACGCAGACGCTCCTCACATGGTACAAACGTCCCATGAGTAACGATGATTCTCGCGTGACGCCTCCCGACGATACGCAGCCGCGTTCATCGCGCGCACGCAGCGAGGAGTCCCCGAGTGGGGCCGACGCCTTCGTCCTGCCCGAGTTCGATTCCCTGCCGGACTTGGCACCGCTGCCCGGCCTCGCGCCGCTGCCGGACTTGGCACCACTGCCCGACCTTGACGAATTCTTGAAGGCCGACCCGCTCGCAGGATTCGACGAGGCTCTGGCCGCGCAGGCGGATACCGTCAGTTCGCGCGACGATGACGCATTCCCAAGCGCCGCGCCCGCAGGCGACATCCCATCGCTGCCCGCGAGTCCGTCGACGCCCGCGATCCCATCACCGCCCGCGATCCCATCACCGCCCGCGGTCTCGACCGCACCGACGCAGAACACAGCTCCGACGTTCACCGTCGCCCCCTCCCAGGCAGATGCCGCACCCACTCACGCAGCCACGGCCTCGTCACGAACCAGTCCCACCCAAGAACCGAACGAACGCGTCACCCACCCTGCGGGTCGCCGGTCCTGGGGCGAGCAGAGGACCACGAATTCCGCCACCCCCATCGGCCTGGCGATCTCCGGTGCCGTCGTCGTAATCAGCGGCATTATTTCCTTGGTCCACACGGGCGGCAGCGATCACAAGCGTCCCACGCTCCCTCCGCCGGCCCTCGATACGAAACAGCAGGTCCTCCACGTGCCCGGATACCGTGGGGCCGCGACGAACACGCATTCCCTGTCGCCCGAGTGGGCCTCGGGCGTCGCCACTGCGTGGACAATCCCCACCACGAACGGGCCGGCGGGTACACCACCGCAGATATACGTCGACGGGGCGGTCCTCTACCTCGCCGCCGACGATCTGATGGAGGACCGGAGGAAATCGGCCGTCACGGTGTCAGCCTATGACCTGTCGGGTAACGAACCCACTCTCCTGTGGACATCGACGGGTCCGACGGAGAACTCGGCGATTATGTCCTCCCACACGCCCGCGTTCCTCTCCGATAACGACCAGGTCTTTTTCCACGACGTCGTCATCGACAAGGCTACGGGCGCGCAGACTCAGGCTCCCTGGAAGAAGGATTATCCTCTCGCGGTGGCCGACGACATCGTGGTGACGTGCTCGACCACAACATCGTGCAGCGGGTGGACGCGCGAGGGCAGCGAGTGGACAAACCTGTGGACGACGACCACGGCGACACAGTCCGGATACGGGTTGCATAACCATGATCTGGGCTACGCGCCTGCGGGCACTGCGCTCGCAGGGAACGGCGCACAGGCCGCCGTCCTAGTCCCCACCGCCCCCGACGAACTCCCGCAGATCCTCAACGTCCATACCGGCGAGGTGACAACCCTGAACAATCCCGACGGGAATGCCGACTATCGGAAGGTCGAAGTGGCCACCGACGGCTTCCTCGTCTACGAGCGCAGCGAACAGACCGGGTTACTCTTCGAACCCAACGGGACCCTCCAGTCCACGTTCACAGCAGAGCCGCACCTGCCGACAGTCAGCCACGACGGGAGGCAGCCAACGACGTCGGACATCCACACCTTCATGACAAGCACGAAGGCACAGTGGACGGCGGGCACGATTGCGCTGACAGGCACAAACGAATGCGCCATCAAGTACAAGCTGACCGCCGACAGCGCCACGCACACAATCTCCATCCCCTCAGCGGCACGCCCGAATATGACGCCGGGCTGCTACTTCGACCCAACCGACGCGCGTGTCAGCGTCGACGGGTCCGCTCTCTACATCGACACCTTCAACTTCCAGGACACGAGCAAATATTTCATCGACACCGCCAAGGGACTGTCCTTCACGTCGAATGACCTCAACGAGGCCACACACCTCACCTGGGTCTTCGACGACATGCTGATCGGCCAGACCGACGGCGGAATTCGAGCGTTCGTGCCTGCCTCCTCCTGAGAGCGCACTGCTCACAGGGGGCGAGGCCTCGGCTGACGAAAGCGGAGAACCCACGCCCGCGTTCCACACGGGTGTGATAGAAACGTCTCATGAGCAACGACGATGTCCTCGGAACCCCCGCCGACGGGACGCAGGCACCCTCCGCGCGCTCGCGGGAGGAGGAGTCCCCGGACGGCAGTGGCGTCTTCGCGTTGCCGGAGTTCGGGACGCTGCCGGGCTTCGCGCCGCTGCCCGAACTCGCCCCGCTGCCGGATCTGGCCCCGCTGCCCGATATCGGTGACGTCCTCTCCTCCCCCGCGTCGATGCCCGGCGACGAGGCCGGGGCCGGGCAGGCGGATAGCGCGGGACCTCGGGATGACGACCTGTTCCCGGGTGCCTCTCCCCTGCCCGGGATCTCGCCGCTACCTGACATCACCCAGCTACTCGCAGACGCTCCCACCTCGTCCACCGTCGACGACACTCAACCCGTTGCGCCAGAGTCCAGGCCTCTCTCAGGCGCCGCTCCGACGCCCAGCTCCGCTCGCCTGCCGGACGCGGCTCCCTCGGCCTCGGCGGCCACCACCCGCGTCTCCGCGGAGGCGGCCACGGCCTCGTCGCTGGCGGGACACGTGAGCGGCCGATCATCGAGCAGCCGCACTCCCTTCCGCCTCAAGCCCGAGGAGAGCATCGGCGAGGCTGCCTCCACCCACAAACGCCTGCCCCGCCCCCTGATCGCGCTCGGATGCGTCGTTGCGCTCGGCGTCGGGCTCTCTTTCTGCAGCCAACGAAGCGTCGAACCGATGACGTCGTCGACTCCGTCGCCTACGGCCTCCTCGGCGCGGGCCTCGCACACGCCGACCGTGCAGGTGCCCGAGCAGGCACCGAATCTGCCTACTCGCGCGCCCGGCTACCGTGGGACCGCGACGAACACGCACACACTGTCGCCCAAGTGGGCCTCGGGGATCGCGACCGCGTGGACGATCTCGATTGAGAACACATCGCCCACGTTCCTGCCACACATTTACGTCGATGGCTCAACCCTCTACGTTGCATCCAACGCCACGATCAAGGGCGAGCCGGGGTACGCCGTCACGGTCACCGCCTACGACGTGTCGGGGGCGCAGCCCACTCAGCTATGGTCCTCAACCGGGCACACGAAAAACAACGTGGCCTTGACCTACACGCCCACCTTTGTCTCGAGCGACAACCAGCTCTTCTTCCACGACGTCGTCATCGACAAGAAGACCGGCGAGCAAACCCAGGCCCCCTGGGGCATAGCGTTTCCCCTCGTGATGGCCGACGGCATCCTCGTGACCTGCTCGTCAACAACGACGTGCAGCGGATGGACGCAGGAGGGCAGCGAGTGGACGAACCTGTGGACCACGACAACGACGCAGCAAAATCCATCGGGGCTCCGCCAGCTCGACCTCGGATACTCGCCCTCACGTAACGCTACTACCGGCAGCGGCGAGCACACCTCCGTCCTGGTTCCTATTTACAACGACCGGATTCCGCAGATCATCAATATCCACACCGGGACGATCGCGTCCCTGAGCAACCCCGACGGGGACGGCGAGTACCGAACCGTCGAGGTCACGCCCGAAGGATACGTCGTCTACGAGAATATCGATTCCTACGGGATGCTCTTCGACAGCGACGGCACCCTCCAGTCCACGTTTAAGACCGCCCGCAACCTGCCCATCGTCAGTCACGATGAGACACCTCGCAGCGCGCCGGACGTCAAAGAGTTCCTGACGCACCAGAACGCGCCGTGGGCCGTAGCTACCCTGCGCATGACTGGCAGGCACCAGGATGAGTGCATGTTCGAGGTCACCTTCACCGCCGACGGTTCGACGCGTACGTCCCCCGTCCCCGATGCGCTGACGCCCAGCTTGCCCTCCACCTGCTACTTCGACCCGAAGCAGGTGAGTATCAGCGCCGACGGATCGGCTCTGTACATGGACGCCTTCGTCGGTGCCGACAAGAACAAATACGTCATCGACACCGTCAACGGCGAGGCCTACACGTCTCCAGCGCTCAACGTCTCAGAACAGCTCACCTGGGTCTACGACGACATGCTCATCGCCGTGTCCAAGGCCGGTGTCAAGGCCTTCGTGCCCGCCTCCTCCTGACGTCGGCAACGACTCGGGATGCTTTCCCTCGCGTCCCAACGCCCGGTGCCGCATGGTAGAAACGTCTCATGAGTAACGACGATTCTCGCGTGACGCCTCCCGGCGAGGCACAACCGCGTTCGTCGCGCGCACGCAGCGAGGAGTCCCCAAGCGGGGCCGACGCCTTCGTCCTGCCCGAGTTCGATTCCCTGCCAGATTTGGCGCCACTGCCCGACCTCGCGCCGCTGCCGGACTTGGCACCGCTGCCCGACCTTGACGAAGTCTTGAAGGCCGACCCGCTCGCAGGATTCGACGAGGCCCTGGCCGCGCAGGCGGATACCGTCAGTTCGTCGGGGGCCGACGCCTTCCCGAACGAGACACCAGCCACCAAGGCCTCACCCACCCCGAGCAAAGCCACACCCGCGAGCGCGACCACGGCCTCGTCCCGGGCGGTGCCCGATGATATCCCGCCGCGCGGCGACAGCCCCGCCCCGGCGTCCAAGGAAACCGGGGACACCAGCAAATCCAGCAAGCGCTCCGTGGCCGCCACGCTCGCAGCCCTTGGTGCCACGATTGGTACCGCGTTTTCGACGGGCCACGTCGGTGGCAGTACCACGCCTCACGTCCATACCCCACGGGTGCCGCACGGGTCGCTGCCGAGCGCGCCGCTGACGCACGCGCCGCTGCCGAGTCTACCGAGTCTGCCGATGCCGACTCCCTCGCTGCCGAATCTGTCCTCACTCAAAGCAGCGGGATACCAGGGAAGCGCACAGGATACGCACGCCCTGTCGCCTGCGTGGGCATCGGGTGCCACGACCGCGTGGACGATCCCTGTGTCGGCCAAATCGGCCGATGCGACACTGCAGTTCCACGTGGACGGGTCGACCCTGTACATTGCCTCTGATGCTGCGAACAGCAGCAAGAACGGCTCGGCCGTCACGGTGTCAGCCTACGACTTGTCGGGGAGTACACCCGCCCACCTGTGGACGTCGACGGGTCCCACACAGAGCTCAGCGAGATTGTCGTTCCACACGCCCGCGTTCGTCTCGGGCGAGGACCAGGTCTTTTTCCATGACGTCGTCATCGACAAGGCTACGGGCGCGCAAACTCAGGCTCCCTGGGGGACAGATTTTCCCCTGGCTCTGGCAGGCGACGTCATGGTGACGTGTTCGACCACGACGACGTGCAGCGGGTGGACGCGCGAGGGCGGCGAGTGGACGAACCTGTGGACCACGTCCACGGCGACGCAGTCCGGATACGGGTTGCGTGACCATGATCTGGGCTATGCGCCTGCGGGCACTGCGGTCGCAGGGAACGGTGCGCACGCCTCGGTCCTGGTTCCCACCGCCGCCAATGAACTTCCGCAGATCCTCAACGTCCATACCGGCGAAGCGACGACCTTGAGCAATCCCGACGGGAATGCCGACTCCCGGAAGGTCGAGGTGGCCACCGACGGTTTCGTTGTCTACGAGAGCTCCGGTTCTCGCGGGTCTCTCTTCGACAGCGATGGGGTCTTTCAGGCGACATTCACCGCCGAGCAGGACCTGCCCGCGCTCAGCCGGGACGGGACGCAGCCGACGACGTCGGACATCCAGACCTTCATGACTCAGAAGCGAGCGGCGTGGGCTACGGGAACGGTGAGTATGACTGGCACGGGCGAGTGCACGATCACGGTCGCCCTGACCGCCGACGACTCGACGCGCGAGGTCCCGCTCCCGGACGCTGCACGCCGGTCCGTGCGCGACGGCTGCTCCTTCACCCCGAAGGACCTGCGTGTCAGCGCCGATGGATCGACCCTGTATGTCAGGTCCTTCAGCTCCCAGGACACTAACAGCTACATCATTAACACTGCCGATGGTTCGTCTTCCTCGACGAAAGACTTCACGAGGACCACACGCCTCACCTGGGTCTTTGACGACATGCTGATCGGCATCACCGATGAGGAAATCAAGGCGTTCGTTCCTGCTTCCTCGTGACGAGGCCTGGGTGGCCACGGCGTCATGCTGTGCTCGCACGCCAGCCCCCTGTTCCGCACGTGGGCCGCCTGTTCCGCACGTGGGCCGCCTGTTCCGCACGTAGGCGAGGTTGCCCACATTCGGAATAGCGGGTTAGCGTGCGGAGGAGAGGACCCAGCTTCGGAATAGCGGATGAGCGTACCGAGGAGAGGGACTCTCCGATAAGCGAGAGCGGAGTATCTGCCCTCTGGCCCCGAGCCGCGGAGTACCGACGAAGCGATCCGCCGGAATACACCCCCACACAACACCGAGGACTAGTCCCGCCAACACGACATGTCCAATGACCCCAATAGACGACACGTCCCCGACACCCGAGACTCACTCGGTCGCGTCGGGGACGTGTCGCGCGTGGGCGTGGGGCCTCGCCGAGGCCTCAGTCCGCCATGTGGTCGAGCGTGGCACGCTCGGCTTTGACGGGTGCCGTCAGGGCCAGGCCCACGCCGAGGATCAGCATGATGCCGAGGATGCCCCAGTAGGTGTAGTCCGCGCCCGCGGGGGTCATCCGCTTACCGATCATGAGGAAGAGGCCGTACATGGCGGGGGCCATGAAGGACACGGCGCGGCCGGTCGTGGCGTAGAGGCCGAAGACCTCGCCCTCGCGACCTGCGGGGATGATGCGCGACAGGAAGGAGCGCGACGCGGACTGGGTGGGGCCAACAAAAACACACAGGACCAGGCCGAGGCTCCAGAACACGATGGGTCCGTGGGCGTGCAGGAAGAAGACGCCGAACCCGGCGACAACCATTGCGCTCAGGGACAGCATGATGACGTTCTTCGGGCCGATCTTGTCGTCCACCCACCCGAACGCCACGGTCGCCAGGCCTGCAACGATGTTCGCGGCGATCGCGAAGATCATGACATCGCTGGCGCTGAAACCGAACGCCGTCTTGGCCAGAACCGCGCCGAACGTGAAGACGCCTGCCAGGCCGTCACGGAAGACGGCTGAGGCGATGAGGAAAAACAGGGTGTGCGGGGCTTCGCGCTTGAGGGTAACGACCGTGCGCCACAGGAGCTTGTAGGAGTCGAGGATCGTCTCATGGTCGTCCGCCGTCGACACCTTCTGAGGCAGCGGCGGGTTCTTCAGGACGGGGATCGCGAAGCCGCCCAGCCACAGGGCGGCGATCACCATGGAGATGCGGATGTTGAGGTGCTCGTCGGCGGGCACGCCCAGCACGTTCACGCCAATCAGGCCGACGTAGAGGATCAGCAGCAAGACGATGCCGCCGATGTAGCCGGCCGCCCAGCCGAAGCCCGAGATCTTGCCGCGGTCTTCCTTCTCACCCAGGTGGTTGAGCATCGCGTTGTAGTTCACGGAGGCGAACTCGAAGAACACGTTACCCAGGCCCAGCAGCGCAATACCCAGCATGAGCGCGCCCTTAGGGCCGAGGACCGACGCCGGGTGCACGAAGTACATGGCGAGCATGCAGACCACGACCGCCCCCGTGAACCATCCGAGCCAGACCCCGCCACGGCCTCGTCGATCAGCACGCTGACCGGTGATCGGGGCGAGCAGCGCAATGAACAGGCCCGCGATCGTCATGCCGTTGCTCAGCCATGTCGCGGCCGTCCCCGCGTCCGTGAAAACGCCGTCGCTGGTCAGGTACGTCGTGAAGACAAAGGTCGTGGCGACCGCGTTGAAGGCGGCGCTGCCCCAGTCCCAAGCCGCCCAATCGACGACTTTGCGCGTGATGACGCGGCGATGGGTGGCGGGCGTGGTGCTCATGGAATCGGGCTCCTTCGCTCGGGAGTGCTCGGTGGCGCTGGTGCGCCCAGGGCGAAACTACCACGTTTCGCGGCGCACCCCCTCTTCGGACCGCAGTGGGGACGAGGCCGTGGACACCTCGCGGGGAACACCTGGCTGCGCGGGCGGGCGCGAATGCGGAGGTCGGAGCCACCGCAGGCCACCATAAACGGTATGACAGGCGCGACGGCCTTCCTTCAGACAAGAACTTCCGCGCCGCTAGGCGCTCGGCTCCTCGGCTGCGAGAAGCTGGGCGAGGGCGAGGTCCAGGGGGCGTGTCACCTTCAGGGAGCGTTCATCACCGGTAACGGTCTGAACGGAGCCTCCAACGGCCTCGACGAGGCCTGCGTCATCCGTGGCTGCCACGGCCTCGTCGGCGCTTCGGGAGGCACCCGCCTCGTGCGCGCGGGTGAGCACGTCCCATCGGAAGCCCTGCGGGGTCTGCACGGCCACCATGTCAGCGCGCCGGGGCGTGCCCGTGACGAGGCCCGAGGCGTCCACGGTCTTGAGCGTGTCCGTGACGGGCAGGACCGGGATGACGGCACCAGCACCGCTGCGCACCGCGTCGATGACGCGCGCGCTCACCTCCGGGGGTGTCAGGGGACGAGCCGCGTCATGCACGAGGACGACCGCGTCCGCATCGCGGTGCCCGAGGGCAGCCAAGCCCAGGGCGACGGATGCCTGGCGGGAGCGGTCAGAGCCAGTGACCACGAGGACGTCCTCGATGTCGGCCAGGGCGGCGCGGAAATCCTCGATGGACGAGGCCGGGGCAGTCACGACGATCATTCCCACTCCCCCGGCGCGTAGGCCGCGGGCCGCCCACCAGACCAGGGGGCGACCCGAGAGGGAAACGAGAGCCTTGGGCAGCTCGCAGCCGAGGCGCGAACCCGAACCGGCGGCCGTCAGGACCGCGCAGGCTTCACTCAGCTGCGGCATTGTCATCGATCTCGATGCGCCCCTCAGCCAGGACGGCGTCGAGACGCGCGGCGGCCTCCGACTTCTCAATGTTGCGAGCCAGGGCCAGCTCGGAGGTGAGGATAGAACGTGCCTTCGTCAGCATGCGCTTCTCGCCCGTGGACAGCTTCTTCAGGTCATCGCGGCGCGTCAGGTCGCGCACGACCTCGGCGACCTTAACAATATCGCCGGTCGCGATCTTCTCCTGGTTCGCCTTGAAACGGCGCGACCAGTTGGTGGGTTCCTCAAGGTAGGGGGCGCGCAGGACGGTGAGGACTTCCTCAAGCCCATCCTCGTCAACGATGTCACGGACGCCGACCAGGTCGACATTCTCGGCGGGGACCTGGATTTCAAGATCACCCTGGTTCACGCGCAGCTTGAGGTATGTTCGCTCTTCACCACGGATGGTGCGCGTCATGACCTCTTCGATCGTTGCTGCGCCGTGGTGCGGGTAGACGACCGTCTGACCGATTTCGAACGACATGGAAAGACTCCTGAATGCTCGCGTGGATAGCACGGCCTATTCTACCAGTTGCCTGACGAATATCCCCGAGACAGCATGAAAAGCCTACGTTACACGCACTAGAGGAACGGCACAAACCAGCTTCAAGTACGACCACAATGCGACCATGCTTGCGGCCCCGGTCACGATCACATGGTCAGGTTTAGGGAATGCGCCACAATGCTCATTAGCCCCCGAAACACGGCATTTTTCAGGTATCCGCACGCCGTCCATGCCACGGCAGACACGCCTCCACCGGGTCCTCGCTGACCATCCACACGCCGCGACCGAGGGCATGACGAAACCCCGGCCTCGTCCACGCAGACGATGCCGGGGCCCCGCGTTGCTCACTTACCCTGGTTGGCGACCGCGGCGATCTTCGCCTCGGCCTCAGGATCCAGGTAAGTGCCACCCTTCTTGATGGGCTTGAGGGTCTCCTCGTCGAGCTCGTACACCAGCGGAATGCCGGTGGGGATGTTGACGCCGGCGATATCCTCGTCGGAGATCTCATCCAGGTGCTTGACGATGGCGCGCAGCGAGTTGCCGTGCGCGGCGATCATGACGGTCTTGCCGGTCTTGATCGCGGGAACGATGGCCTCGTCCCAGTAGGGCAGCAGACGCGCGATGACATCCTTGAGGCACTCGCTCATGGGAACGGGCTCGCCGGCGTAGCGGGGATCCTGATCCTGCGAGAACTCAGAGCCGGCCTCAATGGCGGGCGGAGCCACGTCGAAGGAACGGCGCCAGAGCATGAACTGCTCCTCGCCGTACTCATCGCGAATTTCCTTCTTGTTCTTGCCCTGAAGCGCACCGTAGTGGCGCTCGTTGAGACGCCAATTGCGCTCAACGGGGATCCAATGGCGATCAGCGGCGTCGAGAGCCAGGTTCGCAGTCATGATGGCGCGACGCAGCATCGACGTGAACAGGAGGTCCGGGAGAACGCCGGATTCCTTGAGGAGCTCACCACCGTGGGTAGCCTCCGCGCGGCCCTTGTCCGACAGCGGAACATCCACCCAACCGGTGAAGAGGTTCTTTGCATTCCATTCGCTCTCGCCGTGGCGGAGCAGCACCAGTTTGTAGCTCATGTCTCTATTGTCCCACAGACAACGCCCAGCTCCTACATTCCATGTCGTTGATCACGACACAGGTTGAGCAGTTCCCCCACGTCAGGGACGAGGCCGGGGCCGTTTCCCCGGTTTCCCACCCCCTGGCGCACCCCGGGGTCCCCCTGATTAACCCCTGAACGCTCTTTCCTTTTTCCCCTGAGATCGTTGAAGACCTGCAGCTTGACATGATTACCGGAACAGTATGCGCCCCCCGTTTTGTCCCGTACGGTTAAACCATGACCATCACACGACGCACTCTGACAGCGGCCGCGCTCATCACCGCGGCCACCCTCGCTCTGGGCGCCTGCGGTTCTTCCAAGCCGAAGACCACCGAGACCACCACCCCCACCGCGGAGGCCACCACCGCCGAGCCGACACAGTCCCCGACTGCCTCAGCCACGGCCTCGTCCACCCCGACGGTGCCCGGATACCGTCCCGGAGAAATCCCCCCAATCCCCCTGTTCTCCCTGCCCGCTATCGATGTGTTCGCCTCCAACGCCGACAAGGCCGTCATCGATTCCGCTTCCTCGCAGCTCTCCTCCGTCGAAGGCGTGACCGTCTCGCCCGCCAAGTGCGACGGATCATCCCTGATCTCCGGTTCCACGATCTTCGGCGGCGACGGATCGGCCGTCTCCTCCTCTGCCAATGGCACCGTCGTTAACGCCGGCGACGGCTCCGGCGTCATCACCGAAGGCTCGACCACGATCACCTACGCGGGCGACGGCTCGGGCACCTACACGAACATGGCGACCATGCTCACGATCACCGTCGACGCTGACGGCTCCGGCACCTACACCACCCCGGACACCACCTTCACGCTCGACGGCAAGGGATCGGGCACCTACACGAACACCAGCTCCGGCGAGACCATCACCAACGACGGCAACGGCTCCGGCACGCACACCACGCGCACCGTCACCGTCATCAACAACGGCGACGGCACCGGCAGCTACACGAGTCCGAGCCTGACCATCATCAACAACGGCGACGGCACCGCCCAAGTCAACGGCCAGAAGGTCACCGACGCGCCGAAGGTCGACAAGGCCGCCAAGCTCGGCAAGTTCCCGGCCGTCGAATCCCTCAAGCCCGTCGAATCCTGCGGCACGCTCATCACCCTGGAGGATGGTGTCCTCTTCGACTTCGGCAAGTCTGAGATCCGCTCCGACGCCTCGCAGACCCTCAAGAAGCTCGCGGACGTGCTCAACAACGCGAAGGTCCCCGCCGCCCACATCTACGGTCACACCGACTCCATCTCGGACGAAGCCTTCAACCAGCAGCTCTCCGAGGCACGCGCGAACGCCGTGTCCGGCGAGCTGAAGAAGGACGGCGTCACCGCGACGATGGACGCCACCGGTTACGGCGAGTCCAAGCCCGTGGCCCCCAACGAGAACGCGGACGGCTCCGACAACCCCGCCGGTCGCGCGCTCAACCGCCGCGTCGAAATCTTCATCCCTGCTTTCTAGTACCCTGACCAAGGTGTAACTTCGATCCAACGAAAGGGAGACGCCATGTCTATCAAGTCCCTCCTCCCCGCCGCTGCCGCCGTGGCCGTGGCAGCCCTGGCCCTGACCGGCTGCACCCAGAACAACGCCGCCCCGGCCGAATCCTCCTCATCTTCTGCCGCGCCGGCCGCCTCCGCGCCTGCTTCCTCCGCTCCCGCGGGTTCCGCCGATTCCTCGGCCACCCCGGCTCCCGCCGCTCCGTCGGCTGGCGCTGCGGACGCCTCCGCACCCATCACCTTCGACGAATCCAACCAGCACCTGACGATCCCCGCTGGCGTCACGAAGGTCATCGTCAACGGCTCCAACAACGCGATTGAGGGCGGCTCGGTCGCCGACATCACGGTGAACGGCTCCAACAACGACATCCACGTCGAGGCCCTCACCGCCACGGCAGCTTTCACGGGATCCAACAACACAATCACGTTCGAGAAGGCCACCAACTTCAAGGTCACCAGCGACACCGGTGCGAATAACACCATCGAAGGCGTCGAGTGACACCGACTAAATAATCGGGGGGTGCAGGTTGTCCTGCACCCCCCGATGACATGTATCGATCAGGCATGCGCCTTACGGTACGCCTCGACAATCGGAGCGGGAATACGACCACGATCAGAAACTTCGAGGCCCTCCCCCTGCGCCCACGCACGAATCTTCGCGTTCTCCAGGCGCTGGTTCGGGTTGCCCGCATTGCCGCGGCGGCGAGTCGAGCCAACCTTACGGCCAGCCTTAATGTAAGGCTGAATAGCCTCGGCGAATTCCTCGAAATGCGCGCGGTTCAGATCAATTTCGTACGAAGCGCCGTTAAAGGCGAAGCGCACCGTCTGATCGGCAGGCGAGCCATCGAGATCGTCAACAACTTCCACGACCTTCGTCGTCTTCTTCATATTCTATTCCTCCTGAGGGATCAAGAATTCCACATTCCAACCATCAGCGGAATTCATATTAATTAGAATAACGCAATACCCACTCCCTTTCTCATTATTAGCATTCCATGTCAAACGTGACTTATATAGCACCGATTGATAGCTACCGGTAATTGAAAGTTATACTCGTCATCAGACGCGCGGGGCTGGGGAGGCCACGCGACTCACCCAACGAGACGAGGAGACACAGTGAGCGGAGCACACCACCACCGAGCGGCGGCATGGGAGCTCTACTTCACCACCACCGCTCGCCTGACCGAACGCATCGAAGCCGCCCTCAAATGCCAGTCGGGCCTGTCGATGCCCGAATACTCAGTCCTCCTCATGACCGACCGCGCCGGCGAAGCAGGCATCCGCCCCTCCGTCCTCGCACACAAGGTCGTCTTCTCCCGCTCACGCCTCACCCACACCATGAAGCGCCTCGAATCACGCAACCTCATCTCCCGCCGCCCCTGCCAGGGCGACGGCCGCGGAGGCCTTGTCTTCCTCACCGACGCCGGCAAGCGCCTCTTCGATGAGGCCGCCATCGTCCAGCGCGACGTCATCCGCCGCCTCTTCCTCAACGAGATCACACCCGAGGAAATCGACATGCTCACCGGCCTCTTCAGCCGTGTCAGCGAGCGCATCAACAACGACACGCCATGTCCGTAACAACCCGGCGATTCGCAGTCGCCACCCTGTTCACCGGAGTCATCGCCGGCCTCGTCGGCCTGGCATGCATCCACCTGCTGCACTGGATTCAGGCCCTCGCCTGGGACATGCACTCCGGGACTCTCCTGGAGGCCGTCAGCGCAGTTTCCCCGGCCCGCCGTGTTCTTATTCTGTCGTTCGGCGGGATCCTCGGTGCCGCGTCGTGGTTTTTTCTCTTCCGACGCTCCCGCGCGATCACGTCCGTATCGGCGGCCGTGGGCGGCACCCCCATGCCGCCCCTGCGCGCCACCTGGCACGCCCTGACCCAGGTGCTCATCGTCGGCCTCGGCGCATCCGTCGGGCGCGAAGTCGCCCCGCGCGAAATGGCCGCCGCGTTTTCTGCGGCCGCCGCCGACCGCCTGAAACTCACCCCCGAAGACCGGCGCATCATCGTCGCGTGCGGCGCGGGCGCGGGCCTGGCCGCCGTCTACTCGATTCCCATATCCGGGGCCATTTACACGCTCGAAATCCTGCTCGTGTCGCGTTCGAGGCGCGCTGTCGCCGCCGCGTTCTGCACGTCGGCCATCGCCGTCCTCATCTCCACGGGATTCACGAGGCCCACACCCTTTTACTCTGTCCCCACCCTCACGCCGTCACTCTCCCTGACCGTGTTCGCGGCCTTCGTCGGGCCGCTACTGGGGGCCGCCGGGTGGGCCTTCAAGCAGGCCGTCGCCCGCGTCGGTGCCGCCCGCCCGCGCGACTGGCGGCTGCTCGCGTCACTTCCCACCGCCTCGTTCCTCGTCGGCGTCATCGCCGTGTGGGTGCCCTCCGTGCTCGGCAACGGGCAGGCCAGCGCGCAGACCCAGTTCGACGCCGTCTGGGCGACCGGTGCTGGCCTGGGCATCGCCGCACTGGTACTCGCCGCCAAGACGGTCACGACCTTCCTCACAATCCGCGCCGGCGGCTGGGGCGGCGTCCTCACCCCCGCCGTCGCCCTCGGCGCTGGCATCGGGGCCGTCATCGGCCTGCCCTGGGCGGCCGCGTGGCCAGGCTCGCAGGTCGCCGCCTTCGCCTTCATCGGGGCCGCCGCATTCCTCGGCGCGTCCATGAACGCACCCTTCACCGGCCTCATCCTGGTCATCGAGTTCACCGCTCAGGGACCCACAATCCTCGTCCCCGCAACCCTCGCTGTCGGCGGTGCCACCGCCGCGACCGCTTGGCTCAGCCGCCGCTCCAAGGCCTAGAGACTAGTTCCCAACCGATTAACAGCGCCTGGGCGGCAGCCCGCCCGCCATCTCCACTCAATGGTGCCCGGGGCGGCGGCCCGCCCATCATCCCCAGATGGTGCCCGGGGGCGGCGGCCCGCCCATCATCCCCAGATGGTGCCCGGGGGCGGCGGCCCGCCCGCTCGCCGTCCGCGCTGCGAGCCTTCGG
>NZ_ALCA01000053.1 GCF_000278725.1 Actinomyces sp. ICM47
CCACAGATCCGCGTCGATCAGGCCTGCTTCGCGGCGGCAATACGCTCGCGGAACTTGGCCAGCTGCTCGGTGATGGCGGCGGGGAGCTTGTCGCCGAACTGCGAGAAGTACTCCTCCGTGTCGTCCATCTCGGCGGCCCAGGCGTCGGGGTCGATCGCGAAGAGCTTCGCCCACACGGCCTCGTCGATGTCCAGGCCATCCAGGTTGAAGTCCTCGAACTTCGGGTAACGACCGGTCACACCGTCAATGGCCTCGACCTCGCCAGCGGCGCGGCGAACGATCCAGTCCAGAACGCGGGCGTTGTCGCCGTAGCCGGGCCACATGAAGTTGCCGTCTTCGTCCTTACGGAACCAGTTGACCTGGTAGACCTTCGGGAAGCCCTCGCCCAGCTTGTCCTGCATCTCCAGCCAGTGGCCCCAGTAGTCGGCCATGTTGTAGCCGCAGAAGGGCAGCATGGCGAAGGGGTCGTGGCGCAGCGAGCCGGCCTTGACGTCGGTCGCAGCGGCGGTGACCTCGGAGGCCACGGAAGCACCGATGAACACGCCGTGGGCGGGCTCGTACTGCTCGGCAACCAGCGGGACGTTGGTGGCGCGGCGGCCACCGAAGAGGACGGCGTCAACCGCAACGCCCTCGGGGGCTTCCCAGTCGGGGCAGATGATCGGGCACTGCGAGGCGGGGACGGTGAAGCGGCTGTTCGGGTGAGCAGCCTTCTCGCCGGACTCGGGGGTCCAGTCATTGCCGTGCCAGTCGATCAGGTGCGCCGGAACGTCACCGTCGATGCCTTCCCACCACACGTCACCGTCGTCGGTCAGAGCGACGTTCGTGAAGATGGAGTTCGCCTTGCCGGTCTCCATGGCCATGGGGTTGGTCTTGTAGGAGGTGCCGGGGGCGACGCCGAAGAAGCCGGCCTCGGGGTTGATGGCGCGCAGGCGGCCATCCGGGCCGGGACGCATCCACGCGATGTCGTCGCCGACGGTCTCGACCTTGTAGCCGGGGATCGTGGGCTGGAGCATGGCGAGGTTGGTCTTGCCACAGGCCGACGGGAAGGCGGCGGTGACGTGGAACTGCTGGCCGGTGGACTCGCGGGTCAGGCGCAGGACGAGCATGTGCTCGGCCATCCAGCCGTCGCGGCGGGCCATGGTCGAAGCGATACGCAGAGCGAAGCACTTCTTGCCGAGCAGCGCGTTGCCGCCGTAGCCCGAACCAAAGGACCAGATCTCGTTGGTCTCCGGGAAGTGGGTGATGTACTTCTCATCGTTGCAGGGCCAAGTCGAGTCTTCCTGACCGGGCTCGAGAGGAACACCGACGGAGTGGACGGCGGGAACCCACACGCGACCCTCATTGATGAGGTCCATGGCAGCAGCACCCATGCGGGTCATGATGCGCATGTTGACAACAACGTAGGGGGAGTCGGTGATCTCAACACCGAGCTGGGAGATGGGGCCGCCCAGGGGACCCATGGAGAAGGGAACCACGTACATGGTGCGGCCCTTCATGGCACCCGTGAACTTCTCGTGCAGGGTGGCCTTCATTTCCTTGGGGTCGGCCCAGTGGTTGGTCGGGCCCGCGTCCTCTTCCTTCTCACAGCAGATGAAGGTACGGGACTCAACACGCGCAACGTCGGAAGGCTTGGAGCGAGCGAGGAAGGAGTTCGGGCGCTTCTCCTCGTTGAGCTTGGTGAACATGCCGCTCTCGACCATCTGAGAGGTCAGGCGGTCCCACTCTTCCTGGGAACCGTCGCAGAACTCAACGGCGTCAGGGGTGGTCAGCTCAGCGATTTCAGCAACCCACTTGATGACATCTTCGGGAGCGTTGGCCGGAGCCGCTGCACGCACGTCCTGTTCAGTCACGGACATTTTGCCTCCTGAGGCATTTCGGATTGTCGAGGCCGCGATATGCGTCCCCGATTGACAGAATCAATCATGCCGGAACGGATGCCCACGCTTGCGGGCGCTTGGTCCCGGTCACATCTCAATCCTAGTCGAACGAGTCACACGCCGCCCGGTCGGCAGGGACCTTCTGCCCACCCACAAGGCAAAACAAAACCAGTCGAGCCGACCCCGACCTCGCGAATGGGACCGAAGAGTAGCCCACATCCTAAACCGTGAGATAGACCATGACCATTGGGCGGCAAAAGCGCATCTGAACTTGAAGTCACACCACCCCATGACCGACGATTATTCGTAGCACAACAGTGCCGTTCACCATTGGAAGGACCGAATACACCATGGGATTCCGAAACAAGACCCAAGGCCCTGACTTTTTTGAAGACTTCACCTCGCAGGCTCGCCAGCTTGAGCAGGCCGTCGAGATCCTGACGCACATCTATGCTGCCTCCCCTGAGGAACGCATCGCCCTGCGCGATCAGCTCCACGAGGTTGAGCACCGCGGTGACGAACTGAACCACGAAATCATCCAGCGCATCAACTCCTCGTTCATCACGCCTTTCGACCGCGAAGACCTGCAGTCACTGGCGTCCCACCTCGACGACTGCCTCGACTTCATCGATGAAGCCGGCGATCTCCTCGTCGTCTACGGCATTGCCGACATCCCCTCTTCCCTGGTCTCTCTGCTCAACACGCAGATCGAGGTCATCAAGAACTGCGCGGAGATAACCGCGCAGAACATGCACAAGCTGAAGTCGCCGGTGGACCTGCGCGACTACTGGATCGAGATCAACCGCCTCGAGAACGAGGGCGACCTGGCCTACCGCCGCACCCTGACGGCTCTGTTCGACTCGGGCCTGGACCCGGTCACGATCATCAAGCTCAAGGACATCGTCCAGGGCCTCGAATCCTGTGCTGATGCCTTCGAGGAACTCGCAGGCATCATCGAGTCCCTCGCACTGAAGGAATCCTGAGCCGTGGATCTCAATCTGATCCTCGTCTGCGTCGTCATCGTCGTCGCACTGTTCTTCAGCTACACGAACGGCTTCCACGACGCAGCGAACGCGATCGCGACCTCGGTGTCGACGCGTGCGTGGACACCACGTGCTGCGCTCCTCATGGCCGCAACGATGAACGTCATCGGCGCTATGATGGGCACCGCCGTCGCGAAGACCGTCGGCAAGGGCATCATCTCAATTTCCGACTACGCCGAATCCCCGCTTCCCGAAATGCAGCAAAAAGGCCTGGTCATCATCCTGGCAGCGCTGCTGGGTGCCTGCATCTGGAACCTCATCACCTGGTGGTTCGGTCTCCCATCATCCTCCTCGCACGCCCTCATCGGCGGCATGGTGGGCGCTGGCCTCCTATCGGGCACGATGGTGCACTGGTGGGGCATCATGAGCCACGTTGTGATTCCGATGTTCGCCTCCCCCATCGTCGGTTTTGTCATCGGCTACTTCGTCATGAAGCTCGTCCTGTGGCTGCTGCGTAACGCTCAGTATCACCGCACGATGCGCCGCTTCCGTGCAGCGCAGCGCTTCTCATCGGCTGCCATGGCCCTTGGTCACGGCATCCAGGACGCGCAGAAGACGATGGGCATCATCGTCATGGCCCTGCTGGCCGGCGGCTACGGAGAAACACACAACATCCTCGATCCGATCACGGGCGAGATGAACGTGCCCCTGTGGGTGAAGATCTCGGGTGCTCTGGCGATTTCGCTGGGCACGATGGCCGGCGGCGGGCGCATCATGCGCACGATCGGTCGTAAGATCATCGACCTGGATCCGGCTCGTGGCTTCACGGCCGAGGCCGTGTCTGCCTCGGTCCTGTACCTGTGCTCCTACGTCATCCACGCCCCCATCTCGACGACGCAAGTCGTGTCGACGGCGATCATGGGTGTGGGTTGCACGAAGCGCTTCTCGGCAGTTCGATGGGGCGTCGCGGGCAACATCGTCATCGCATGGTTCCTGACGCTACCCGCCGCCGCCCTGGTGTCAGGCGTCGTGTACCTCCTGGTCGCTCTGCCGCTGGGAGTCCACTAGTGGCTCGCTCTCGTCTGATCGGCCTGGTCGCGGCTCTCGCCCTTGTTGCCCCACTCACCGCGTGCTCGGACACCTCCGTCATGCACATGCAGGTCGGCCAGTGCATCCTCCTGCCCGAAGAGAAGACCGCGACCACGGTCGAGACGACCAACTGCACCAGCGAGCACGACGCCGAGGTCTTCTACATGACATCCGTCGACGACGGGGACTTCCCCGGCGAGGCTGCGCTCAACAACGCGGCCGAGAAGGCATGCATTTCCAACTTCGATGACTACGTGGGGTCGCACTACGTAACCTCAACGCTGGATGCGACGTGGATGCTTCCGACGAGAGACTCGTGGGCGCAAAATGATCGTTCGATCACCTGCCTCGCAAGGCCGCTGGATCATTCCAAGCTCACCAAGTCTGTGAAGGATTCGGGCCTGTAGGATTTGTTGGGTCTTCAACTCTCAATGGGTGGTGCCCGGCCGATGGGCCAGGCACCACCCATTTTTACCGACGGCGTTCCGCATTGTTATAGTGACCACCGTGCCGCGGTGGGTATCCTCGCGCCCGCCACCACCTCGCGATCCCATCATCACCTCATTCTCACGATGTCAAGGAGAACCATGTCCCACGCACTGCGTTCCATGCTCGCCGTCGGCACCGCCGCCGCCATGGGCCTATCCCTGTCCGCTTGTTCACTTCTGCCGTTCGGCAACCAGACGCACAGCACGTCACTGAAGGTCGGCCAGTGCATTCAGCTGCCGGACGACGACGAGGTCGGTGACATCACCACGGCGAACTGCGCCGAGGAGCACACGGGCGAGGTCTACTACATCTTGACGCTCACCCAGGACACGCTCCCTTCCCGCGCGGAGATCGAGAAACTTACCTCCGACACCTGCGACGATAACTTTGAGGCTTACGTCGGCTCGGCCACCAATGAGACCGAACTCGACGTCACTGCTATGTTCCCGACCAAGAACTCGTGGGACAAGGGCGACCGCGACATCGTGTGCATCGTCATCCCGGCTGAGGGTAAGACGCTGACGCAGTCCGTGAGGGGCTCGGGCATGTAGTCCGACCGTCACATGATGTTTTCGGGTGGTGCCCGGCCAGTGAGCCGGGCACCACCCGTTTTCCCCAACGACGGCCTGCGTTGTTATAGTGTGCACAGGACCACGGTGGGTCTTCGCACATCCGCTCCCGGTCTCGCGATCCCGTCACTGCTTCGCTTCCGTCAATTCAAGGAGAACCATGTCCCGCTCTCCGCGTCGCGCACTCGCTTTGGGCACCGCCGTCATCATGGCCCTGACGCTGTCCGCCTGCTCGTCACTGTTCGGCTCGCGCACGCAGAGCACCAAGCTCACGGTCGGACAATGTGTCCTTGTTCCGATCGGCACCCAGGTGGACTCGGTGACCACGACCGAGTGCACCGAGGAACACACCGGCGAAATCTACTCAATCACCGCCATTGATCGACAAGCACTCCCGTCCCGCGACGAGATGGATGACCTGGTCTTCGACACCTGCTACAACACTTTCGAGGCCTACGTCGGATCGACTCCCGAGGAAACGTCGCTCGATTACACCGCTTTCTCGCCGACCAAGGCGACCTGGGCAACCGGTGACCGTGACATTATCTGTATCGCTGTTCCGACCGGGGATGACAAGCTGACCCAGTCGGTACGCAATTCCGGCATGTGACAGGTACTTTTTGACCGCTCGCGGCCCTTTAACCACTCTGGTCACTCTCCTTGACCGAGTGGTATTTACATTGTTGTATAGTGAGCGAAGCGCGCCGACGAGCACACGCGCACCTGCGGGTCCGCATGCCCGCCACGGCCTCGTGACCCGCTGATCGGGGTCACTCCCCCCATTCTCTAGGAGAACTATGTCCCGCGCTTTGCTCCCCGCGTTGACCCTGTGCGCCTGCATCGCAACTGTCGGTCTGTCCGCCTGTTCCGCCGCGTCGACCGACGGTTCGGGCAATAGCGTCTCCTCCGACGCTCACGGTTTGACGAGCGCACAGAGCGGCGCTCCCACCGCGCAATCCGGTTCCTCCGGTGGCCTGTACGAGTCCGGGTACCTGCAGCTCGGACAGTGTTTGCTCGCGGCCCCTCAGGAAGGCGTCCCCCTCGAGCTCGTCGACTGCACGCAAGAGCACGGGGCCGAGGTGATCCACACTTTTGACCTGACCATGACCACGATGCCCTCCGAGGACACGCTCGAAGAGGTGAGCGACGAAACGTGCGGCGAAGCCTTCACCGCCTACGTCGGGCGCCCCTTCGAAAACTCCGCGTTGGACTACATCTGGAGGCTGCCCAGCCCGGAAACCTGGGCAGCCGGTGATCGACGGGTCGAGTGCATCGCCTTCACGAGAGACGAGAGTCAGCTCACGACGACGATGAAAGACACCAACATGTGACGAGGCCTGGTCGGCTTTGCGCTTGTGGTGGTTCGGCTCCGGCCGGACCACCACTTTTGACGGCTTGTACCTACCGGCACACACGTTGCTATAGTGAGCGCGGCCCAACGATCATCACGAGAGTCCGCCACGGCCTCGTGGCCCATTCTCTGGTTACTTTCCCACCACCCTGAGGAGAATCATGTCCCGCATCGCGCGCCCCGCGCTCGCTGTCGCTGCCTGCGTTGCCATCCTGAGCATGTCCGCCTGTTCCAGTTCGTCGTCCACCTCCTCGGAGGATTCGACGACCCATTCCGGCGAGGCCGGTACCTCCGCCGAGGCACCCGTCACCAACGCGTCCGAGATCCCCTCCGACGCGCGCACCAACCTGAGCAACCTAAGCGTCGGCCAGTGCTTCCAACAGCCAACCGATCCCGCCGACGGCTTGGCGATCGTCGACTGCTCCGCACCGCACTGGGGTGAGGTCTACGCCCTCGCGCCGATCGACGCCGAAACCCTGCCCGACTTCGAAGAACTCAACACGATGGCCTTCGAAGCGTGCACCCCTGCGTTCGAGGAGTACGTCGGTACGCCCTACGAGGAATCCTCCCTGGATGCCACCTGGTACTTCCCGAACGCGACCAACTGGGATGCCGGCGAGCACGTCATCGCCTGCGTCGCCGTCCCCTTGGAGGCGCCCTCGCTCACCCAGTCGGTCAAGGACTCCAATCTGTGACGTGCGGGTTGTCGTCACGCGGCGGTTCGGCCATGGCCGGGCCGCCGCTTGCGTATCGGTGATGACCTTCCTTTACCGATCGGTACTGACATTGTTATAGTGAACACAACGCGTCGACGGGTGTTCCACGCGCCCGCCGCGAATGCGACGGCCTCTCCGGGGTCGCGTTCCCATCATCCAAGGAGCATCATGTCCCGCTTTACCCGCCCCGCCCTCGCGTTCGCGACCTGTGCCGCCATGCTCAGCTTGTCCGCCTGTTCCGCCCTGCCTTTCGGCAATAAGGATGACGATGACGAGGACACCCCCAGCTCGCGCAGCTCCTCGTCCGCCTCCCCGAGCAGCTCACCCGACAAGACGAAGCAGCCCACGAGCACCCCCACCGTTGCGTCCGCCCGCACCTACCTGATCGATCTGAAGCTCGGCCAGTGCTTCAACCAGCCGGACGTCGACACCGATGTGGATGTGGAGACCCTCGACTGCTCACAGCCTCACTGGGGCGAGGTGTACTACGTCGTTGAACTCACCAACGCGACGTTCCCCGGTGAGGACGCCATGTCCGACACAGCAAAGGACGCGTGCCAGAATGCCTTCCAGGACTACATTGGTTCGTCCTACGCGACCTCCTCGCTCGCGTTCGGCGGCATGTATCCGACGTCCGGTAGCTGGGCCGGTGGTGACCGCGCGATCGTGTGCTACGCCCACAACACCGACGACAGTACCCTCACCCGCTCGGTGAAGGACTCCCGCCTGTGATCCTCTGATTCACGCTCGCGGCGGCTCGGCTTATGCCAGGCCGCCGCAAGCGTGGATGAGACGCGGGCGACTCAGTGCCGCCTGGAGGCTCTGCGCGTCGGGACGGCGGGGTTTTTGGTGGTGACGCTGTGCGTCTCAACGGCGACGACGACCGGCCCGTCAGTCCCCTGTTCGACGTGGGCGACCATGATCTGTCCGTGCCCCAGGGAGACGGGCGACGCACCCACGATAGTGCTCGATCCGTAGGCGCGGATTTCCTCGACGATCAGGTCGCGCGCGGCACCCGTGACCGACAGGAGAGTCGCACCGGCCTGCTCACGCAGGCGCTGCGCCGCGAAGGCACGCACCCGACCGGCTCGAGCGTCGGCGTCCTTATCAGCCCCAGCCTCGTCCCCCACAGGCACACCCAGGGCCTCCACGAGCGTCACCGATCCACCGCCGACCGCAGCCCACGGCGCAAGCACCTGGCGCGCGCGGGCACTCGGGGATGCGAACGCGCGGTCCACGCCGAACGCGCTCAACAGGTCGATGAGGTCAAAGGACTGGCGCACACCGAAACGTCCGAGGGGCGGATCTGCGGGGTGCGCGGCGGCCTCAGCTGTGAGGGACGAGGCCCGCTCCACCTGCGCTGCCCTGCGCGCTGCCGCTGAGGCGACCATCGCGGGGGTGGGTGCGGGGCGGGGTG
>NZ_ALCA01000054.1 GCF_000278725.1 Actinomyces sp. ICM47
ACCCCCGAAGCCTGCGTCGTGGGAGGCATGTTCGTCCTCGTCGACGCGCTGCGGACCGCCATCGAAGAGGCTGGGGGAACCGTCCTGACTCGCACGGGTGCGTTTGCGATGGCTCGCGCGGCCTCGGGATGGGTCCTCGAGTGCGGGCCGACCAAGCCCGGGCCGACTCCCGGAGCCGAGCCCGTGCCCAGCGGCCCGGGCGTGAGCGTCACGACGGAGCGCCTCGTCCTTGCCTGTAGCGCCAGCGCCGCCCTGCGCCTGTTGACGCAGGCGCGCATCCCAGGCCTCGTGCCCGATGTGAGCGTTCCCGAGGGAGCGCCCATCGCGCGCCTCACCCTGGCCGTGCGCGCCCCCGAGCTGGACGACGCGCCCGTCTCCCAGGGCCTCCTGGTTGCACCCGCCCCCGCCGACGAGCGGCCCGTGGCAGCCAAGGCCCTGTCCCACCTCAACGTCAAGTGGCCGTGGCTTGCCGACCAGTGTGCGCCCCACACTCACCTGTTGCGCCTGTCCTACGGGCGCCTCGGCGAGGCCGAACCCGACGTCACCGTCGAAGGCGCCCTGCGCGATATCCGCACGCTCACCGGCGTGGACATCGCGCCCGAGGCCGTCACCGACCACCTGCTCGCCTGCTGGAACGGTACGCTCCCGCCCCTGCCCCCCGAGTATCGCGGCCGCGTGAGAGCGCTCGAGGAACAGGTGCGGTGCCTGGGCGGCGTGGCGCTCACGGGCGCCTGGGTCGCCGGAACCGGCATCGCATCCGTCGTCTCCCACGCCCGCGCGGGCGCGAAAGGACTGCTATGACCACGCGGACATTCGTTCTGGGAACCAGGGGATCGCGCCTGGCACTCGCCCAATCCTCCACCGTCGCGCGGGCGATCGAGGAGGCCGGGGCCCACCTCGGCGAGGACGTGCGCGTTCAGCTGGAGGTGGTGCGCACGCACGGCGACGTCTCCGCGGCACCCCTGGCCGCGCTCGGCGGCGTCGGCGTGTTCGCCGCGCAGCTGCGACTCGCCCTCCTACAGGGGGAGTGTGACCTGGCCGTCCACTCCTTCAAGGACCTGCCCACTGCCCCCACGCCGGGGCTGCGCATCGCTGCCGTCCCGCAGCGCGAAGACCCCCGCGACGCACTGTGCGCGGCCGACGGGGCGACC
>NZ_ALCA01000055.1 GCF_000278725.1 Actinomyces sp. ICM47
CTGGCCCGGGCGTGGGCGCGGAACCCGACGCAGTGCCACCGGATGCTGAAGTGCCCGGAGCGGAAGCGCGCCCGCCGACGGGGGCTGCAGACGCCGCGTCAATGGGGGCAGGGTCGGCGGCACCGGGCCGCAGGACGATGATCGTGGAGGTGGCGAGGCGGCCTTCGCGGGCGCGGGCGACGACGTCTGCGAGGAGGCGGCGGTCGCCTCGGCGGGTGAGCATGTCGGCGGCGGCTGCGGGGGTGGCCCACGTGGTTTGGTCGATCTCGGTGCGTGGGGCGCGGGCGACGGGCGCGCGCAGGCGTGCGGCGGGGTCGTCGGCGGGCATGGGCGTGCCGACCCAGTAGTGGACTTCCTTGGTTTGCCCGCCGCCCAGGCGGTAGCGCTGGGTGGTCAGGGGCGCGCCCAGGGTGATGACCTGTCCAGTTTCTTCTTCGACTTCGCGCACGGCGGCGGCGACCAGTGGCTCACCGTTTTCCGCTTTACCTTTGGGCCAGGACCAGTCGTGGTAGCGAGGCCGGTGGACCATGAGGACTTCGATGTCTGCGGGGTCAATGGACTCGCCGGGGGCCGCGAAGCGCGTGGGGTCGGCAAAACGCCAGACAAGCGCGCCCGCGGAGCGAACGAGTCGCTGGGGGCGTGGGGCTGGCATCGGACGCATAGGGACCAGGGTAGTCGCCCCGCGCCGCGCTCGCCCTGATGGGCGCGCCACCTTCACGAGGTCATGGCCGGTATGGGCGCTCCGCTAGGCCCGTCCGCGCGCCGCGAAAACACCTCCGTCGGGCAGCCGCCTGAGTTGGGCAGCCGCCTCAGTCGAGGGTGCCGACGGCTGCCTCGCGCGCAGCAATGTCAAGCTCGTCGGCCGTCACCAGCAGTGCGGAGTGTCGCATGGTGACGCGGTGGGCGAGCGGGTCAGTGGGGTCTTCGATCCACAGGGCCCCGGCCTCGCCAGCGGCGAGGACACGCATGGCGCGCGAGGCCTCGCGCAGCACGTACTCGAGGTCGTCGTCGGTGAGGTCACCGCGCAGCAGCGAGTCGATCTCCTCCATGATCAGGCTCAGGGGGCGCAGCTCGACGGGGGCTTCGAGGCCCTGGATGATGGGCGCATGCGAGCCGTCGGCGTAGCGCTCGGCCACCAGGAGCGGGTCGCGGTGGTACCACTCGTGCAGCAGGTAGACGCGCCACAGCGCCCCGGGGAGCGTGAATTCGGGGCTGCGCGACCACACGTGGGCGATGGTGTCGACGCCGCGAGTGCGCACGGTTTCCCGCAGGCGGGCCACGTCCTCGTCCGTGAATGTCTCGTCGCCGACTCCCATGAGTGCCCACGCGGCGGTGTGCGCAACGGCGGCGAGAGAGGCGGGATCTTCGTCGCCGACGATTGCCTCGGCGCGGGCGGCGTCGAGCATGGCCGGGCGGCGCGGAGTGTTCGATTGGGCCATGAGGACCGCTTCCTTCTACAATGTGGGGTATGGGCCTATAGCTCAATGGTAGAGCAGCGGACTTTTAATCCGTAGGTTGGGGGTTCGAGTCCCCCTGGGCCTACTGCGCGCCTCGGTTTCCCGGGGCGTTTGTGCTATGTGGGCCGCGCTGCCCGCGTTGGAGGTGCATCATGGATCCTCGTTTGTCGCGCGCGTATGGCGCGTTCGCTGGGCTGGCGTTGGGGGATGCGTTGGGGATGCCGACGCAGGCGATGTCCCCGGAGCAGATCCGCGCGGTGTACGGGCGCGTCACGGGACTCGTGGACGGGGATGACTCCCAGCCGTACGCGCCGGGGATGCCGGCCGGTTCGGTGACGGATGACACGGAGCAGGCGCTGCTGATTGCGTCTCTCCTGGTACGAGGCGGGGGTTCCTCCTCGGGTCACGTGGCCTTGGACGCGGGTGACTTCTCCCACGCGCTGCTGGCCTGGGAGGATTCCATGATCGAGCGGGGGTCGCTTGACCTGCTGGGCCCCTCCACGAAGGCGGCGCTCGAGCGCGTGCGGGCGGGCGAGGACCCGCTGACCGTGGGTGGTTTAGGCACTACGAACGGCGCAGCGATGCGCGTCACTCCGATCGGTATCGCGGTCTCGACCGCGGATCCGGAAGTGTTCGCGGACGCTGTCTGGTCCTCCTGCCAGGTGACGCATGCGACGCGACAGGGTTTCCAGTCGGCAGCGCTCGTGGCGGCGGCGGTATCGCTTGCTCTTGACTGGCCGGAGGCGTCCGCCTCGGACATGACGACTCTGTTGTGGAAGGCCGTTTCCTACGTTGATTCCCTGCCCGAGCGCGGCGCGTGGACGCCGGATCCGGACGTCGTTGCGGCGACGCGCAGGGCCATGCAGCTGGTCGCTAACCCGGCCTCGTCGTCCCTGGAGTGCCTCGTCGAGCAGATCGGCACGTCCGTGGCCTCGGCGCACGCGATCCCCATGGCGTTCGCGCTGCTCGCGCGCGATCCCTCTCCACGTGCCCTGCTGGACGCCGCGAACCTGGGCGGCGACACCGACACGATCAGCGCGATTGCGGGCGCGATCCTGGGCAGTGTGCTCGGGGTCGAGGCCTTCGATCCCGCCATGCTCACCCAGGTAGAACTCATCTCCCACCTCGACCTGCCATCCATCGCCCTCGAGTTGTTGGCACTGCGTGCGGCGAGTGAGCCTGCCACGAGTGCTCCCGAGGCCTCCGAGACTGAGGATACGAGCGAGGGCGCTTCCCCTGAGGAGCCGACCCCGGCCTCGTACACCGATTCCGGGGTGGGACGAGTCGTCCTCATGGGGCAGATCCTCGTGGACCTCGCGGTGCGCGGCGACGCCCTTCCGGGGCCAGGAGGTGACGTGTGGACCGTCGACGAGGGAATGCACGTGGGTGGTGGCTTCAACGCACTCGTGGCGGCACGTCGTATGGGGGCCGAGGCCATCTCCCTCAGCCCGATCGGATCTGGCCCCCACTCCTCGCTGATCCAAGCCGCGCTGGAACACGAGGGGATCACAGACCTCGGGCCTCGTATCGCGGGCATCGACAACGGGTTCTGCATCGCGTTCACAGACCGCACGGGCGAGCGTACGTTCATTTCCACTAAGGGTGCCGAGACGATGTCGCCCGCGAGCGCGTGGGCTGACTTCGTGCGGACGATGCACCCGGGCGACGTACTCTATATCGACGGTTACCTCATGGACCATCCCGCGAACCGTGAGGCCGCGGAGGCTGCGCTGCGCGTCCTGCCTAAGGGCGTGCGCGTGCTCCTGGACGTCTCCCCCGTCATTGGGATCCCGTCCACCCTCCCCTCCGACGGCGTCATCGTGTCGATGAACCACAGAGAGGCTCAGGAGATCGCTCGTCAGAGAGGCGATGCGAGCGTTCGTGACCAGCAGTGTCTCCAACCTCACGAAGCGGCGCGAGCGATGCTCGCCGTGCTGGGCCGTCCCGTTCTGCTGCGTGCAGGTGCCGAGGGCGCATACTTCGTGAGGTCATGCGATGCCGCCCTGAGTGCCTCGGACACTGACCCGTCCTACATCCCGACACCTCGCGTCGAGGCGATTGACACGAACGGCGCGGGCGATGCCCACTCAGGTATCCTGGCGGCCTCCCTCGCTCAGGGCATTCCCCTGAAGAGAGCGCTGCTCCTGGCCAACTGCGCGGGCGCGCTATCCACGACAGTCGTCGGCCCGGCCTCGTGCCCGACGCGCGAGGAGATCGAGGCCGCGGCGGACGCGCTGGAGGCGAGCAACGACGAGGAGTGAGCGCGGTCGGGGCGTTCGCGCGGAAGGAGCGCTGCCAGCCAGTGCACATGTGTGCACGTCACCGCCTGCGACGTGCGAGATGCATCAAATATTCAACCGAGTCGTCTATTTAGCGCCACCACGGGTGCACAATCACATCATGACGACAAACGACACCCAGGACCGCGACGGAATCATTGGCGGGGCACTCACGGTTGCCCTGCTGATCACCCTGGCCGTGCAAAACGCCGTGCCCCCAATGGCGACCGACATGTACTCGGCCGCGTTCCCGCAGATCACGGCGGACCTGGCGACGAATTCGACAATGCTCGGGTTCACACTCACGACCTTCTTCGTGGGCTACGCGACCGGCCAGGTCCTGGGCGGCGCCATCTCGGACCAGATCGGGCGCCGCCGACCGATCATCGCGGGCGGCATCATCGCCCTGGTCGGATCCATCATCTGTGTGCTGACACCCAACATCTGGGTGCTCCTCGTCGGCCGAGTCTTCCAGGGCCTCGGCGGCGGCGTGGCCTCGTCGGTGGCGCGCGCGATCCTCGTCGACGTCGCGCACGGCAAGACGCTGGCGCGCGCGATGAGCCTCATCCAGGCGATCGTCGGCTTCGCGCCGATGCTCGCCCCGGTCCTCGGCGCGTTCATCATCACGCACGCGACGTGGAGGGTTGTTTTTTGGGCGCTCGCCGCTTTCACGCTGCTCATGGCGGCCCTCGCGTGGTTCGTCGTGCCCGAGTCTCTGCCCGAGGATCGCCGCCACCCCGGCGGTATCCCCCGGTTCTTCTCCGGCCTCGTCCAGGTCGTGCGCATCCGCCCCTTCGTGGGCTTCATGCTCACCAACACCTTTTCGAGCTTCTGTATGTTCGGCTACATCTCGAATGCCACCTACGTGCTACAGGGGCCGCTGGGCCTGTCCCCCATGGCTTTCGCGTGGGTGTTCGCGTTCAACGCGCTGCTCTCGACCGGTTTCGCGTTGGTCAACGTGCGCCTGATCTCGCACTTCACGCCGCGCACGCTCATCGTTACGGGCCTGACGATCGCCGCGACCGGCGTGGTGACGCTGGCGATCTCGACGTTCCTCCTCGACCTGCCGCTGATTCTCACGTGCGTGGGCTTCGCGCTGGTTATGACGGCGAACGCGTTTATCTTCGGCAACTCGGGCGCACAGGCCATGAGCGAGGCGCGCGAGCACGCGGGCACGGCTTCGTCCGTCATGGGCGTGTTCCAGTCGATCGCGAACGGCATTGCTGCTCCCCTGGCCACCTCGGGCGGCGACAGCGCCGTGCCGATGGTGCTCGTCATGATCGTCGGCTCGGTCGGCGCGTGGTTCGCATTCTGGGTGATCGCCCGCGGCGGCAAGCACACGCCGCGCCACCTCAGCCTCGACTGAGAGGTCGCAACGGGATCGCCGCTGTCGGATCAGCTGTCGAGAGTCGCAGGGTGCCCCATCACTGGCGCGAGGCCAGCCACACCGCGATCGACACCAGGACCAGGCCGATCAGCTCGTAAACACCGGGGATCTGCCGTAGCATGACGGCACCGACCAGCGCGGACGTGGCGGGCAGGATCGCGGCAAACAGCGCGAACGTGGGGGCCGCCAGGCGACGCATCGCGAGCGCCTCAAACGTGTAGGGAATCGCGGTGGACAGCAGGCCAACGCCAACGACAATCGCGATCAGCTCCCACGAGGCAGTGGCCGCCATCGCCCCCGGCCCGAGGAAGGGCGCAAAAAAGAGAGAACCCCACGCGCAGCCGAGCGCCAGGTTCGTGACCCCGTCGCGCGTGGTCGAAGCACGCTGCCCGACGACGATGTAGGCCGACCAGGCGAGGGCCGCGAGGAGGATCCACGCGACGCCGACACGCACGCTCGGCACGCTCAGGTCGAGGGCGAGGCCGCCGATACACGCCACCCCCGCGAACGCAAGGACGGCGGCGATACGCGGCCGCCAGCCACGGCCTCGGAGAACAGCGACCGCGACCGGGCCGATGAACTCGAGTGAGACGGCGGTCCCCAGAGGGATGCGCGCAATCGACTCATAGAACGAGGAGTTCATCGTCAGGATGATGACGCCGAAGAGCGCAGAAATCACCAGGTCCGAGACCGTCAGGCCGCCGCGCCAGGGGCGCTTCCAGGCCAGCAGAACGACCGCGCCCGTCAGGACGCGCCACCACGCGACGGATGCAGGTTCGACGGAGGCAAAGGCGACGACAGCGAGCGCCGCGCCCACGTACTGGATGAGGCCCGAGCCGACGATGTACAGCTGAGGCGGGACGCGGTCGACCACAGAGACGCCGTCAGGGCACCGGGAGGGTGCGTTCACTGGGCGGGCGCGAAGGTCAAGGCCGCCGAGTTCATGCAGTAGCGCATGCCGGTGGGCTGGTCAGGCGCGTCAGGGAAGATGTGGCCGAGGTGGGAGCCGCATGTCGCGCAGCGCACTTCGGTGCGGATCATGCCGTGGCTGGTGTCGACGCTCTCGGTGGTCGCCCCGTCGTACGCCTGGAAGAAGGAGGGCCACCCACAGGAGGAGTCGAACTTCGCGTCGGAGTCGAAGAGCTTCGATCCGCAGGCCGCGCACGAGTAGGTGCCGACGCGAGCCTCGTCGAGGAGTTCGCCGGTGAAGGGGCGTTCCGTGCCCGCCTCGCGCAGCACGTGGTAGCGCATGGGGCTCAGGAGCTTCTTCCACTCGGCGTCGGTGCGGGCGGCAGGATCGGTAGCGTTCATGTGCCCATTGTCGCGCGCCGCCCGCGGCCTCGCACTTTCGGGTGCGGCCGCGGGCGGCGCGGGGATGTTCGTCGCTCTCATCGACGAGGCCGTGGTTGCCTCACGGGGTTCACACCCCTGTCGATGGGCGGCTTGTCAGGCTACTTATTCTTGCCTGCGTTCTTCTTGCCGGAGGCCTTTTTGGTGGTTCCCTTCTTGGAGCTGCCCTTCTTGCTGCCCTTCTTCGTGGACGACTTAGCGGGCTCGTTCTCCTCGGAAGCGGAGGCGTCAGCAGCCTCGGCGGAGGCATCCTTATCGGATGCCTTTTCCTCAGCTTCCTCCTTCACCTCGGGGGCCTCCTTCGCCTCTTTGTTGGTTCCCTTCTTGGAGCTGCCCTTCTTGCCACCCTTCTTCGAGGACGACTTGGCGGGCTTCTTCTCCTCGGAAGTGGAGGCGTCAGCAGCCTCGGTGGAGGCGTCAGCATCCTCAGCCGACTCTTCCTGCGCCTCGGACGCGGAATCAGCTTCGGCGGAAGCAGCCTCATCAGCCTCCTTTTCCTCAGCCTCCTCCTTCACCTCGGGCGCGGACTCAGCCTCGACCTCGGCGGAAGCAGCCTCATCGGCCACCTTTTCCTCAGCCGACTCTTCCTTCACCTCGGACGCGGACTCAGCCTCGGCCTCGGCGGAAGCGTCAGCAGCCTCAGTCGGCTCTTCCTCCGCCTCGGACGCAGGCGTCGCTTCAGCGGAGGCAGCCTCATCGGCCACCTCTTCCTCCGCCTCCTCCTTCACCTCGGACGCGGACTCAGCCTCGGCCTCGGCGGAAGTGGTAGCATCCTCAGCCGACTCTTCCTCCGTCTCGGACGCAGAATCAGCTTCGGCGGAGGCAGCCTCATCAGCCTCCTTTTCCTCAGCCTCCTCCTTCACCTCGGACGCGGACTCAGCCTTGGCCTCGGCGGAAGCGGCCTCATCGGCCACCTTTTCCTCAGCCTCCTCCTTCACCTCGGGCGCGGACTCAGCCTCGACGGAGGCGTCAGCATCCTCAGCCGACTCTTCCTGCACCTCGGACGCGGACTCAGCCTCGGCGGAAGCAGCCTCATCGGCCACCTTTTCCTCGGCTTGCCCCTTGGCGGAATCAGCATTTTCAACGGGTTCTTCCGCAGCAGGATGCTCGGCGCTCGCCAGCACGACCGTGTCGTCGGCGGCGGGTGCCGCCTTGATCGCCGGAAGGACCTGCGTGTCTGCCTGATCCGGCGTGGGCGCGACCTTGATGGGAGGCATGACGGCGGTCTCTTCGACATCCCGCACATCGGCGGCCGTGGGCGCGGGCGGCTCGGCCAGGGGCTGCGCCTGCGTGGCAGCGCCAGCCGCAACCTTCGTCGCACCCGCGGCCTTCTCAGCGTCACTCGAGGCTGCGGGAGGCGCGGACTGTGCCACGGCCTCGTCGGCGTCGGAGTCCTCGCCGCGCTTGTCGAGGCCGAGGACCGGAACCTGACCGGTCACCGTGCGCAGCATGGCTGCTTCAGCGCCGGTGGGGGCCACCGCTGGGAAGAAATCCATGATCGAGACGCGCGGCGGAACCATCGTCGGAGTCGGGCGGATTTCATCCTCGAGGCGCATCTCCTCGGCGACCGCGTACCAGCCGGGGTGGATGTCCGGTTCGTCGGGTCCCTCCGTCTCCGCGGCCTCCTCAGGCTTATCGGCGGGCTTGTCGGTTTCCTGCACAGGCACCTCCGGCTGCACCGGTCGTTCCGGCTGCGCAGGCGCTTCCGGTTCCTCCGCGGTCGTGGCCGCGGTCGGTCGTTCCGACTGTGCGGGCACTTCCGACTCCTCCGCGGTCGTGGCCGCGGCTGACTGTGCCAGCGCTTCCTGCTGTGCCGGGGTCGCCGGCGTAGTCGGCTGCGCAGGAGCTACAGCCTGTGCGGGCTTGCCCGACTCTTCCGAGGAAGTTTCCTCCTGCGACGCCGCCATCTCTGCGGGGGTCGGCGCGGGCGGCGGCACGAGCGCAGGCCTGCCGGCGTACACCATGTTCGTGGTGACGGGGTTCTCGGCGCGCTCGACCGACGCTTCGTCGCCCTGTTTCACGGACGTTTCACGCTCCCCGACGGGGGCAGTCGCCTGCTCCTTCTCGCTCGAAGGGGCCGCGGCGTCGGTGTCGTCATCCGTATCGGACGAGGCCGGGGCATCCTCGGGTTCATCTCCGTCGGCCGGCGCGGCAGCGGTTTCCGTTGCGGCATCGTCGGCAGTCTCAGGTTCCTCGGAAGCGGGATCCTCGACCGGAGTGTCATCCGACGTCGCGTTCTCCGCTTCCTGCGCAGGAGCAGCCTGCTTGGCCTCGGAGGTCTCGTCGGCGTCGTTCTCGGTCGACGCGGTGTCACCGGACGCTTCAGCGGCGGACGCAGCCTGCTCATCGGCAGGTTCAGCCGCGGCGGGTTCGTCCTTCTCGTCCCTGGCGGATTCCTCGGAGGCGGTCGCCGCCTCGTCGGAATCGGACTCTGCAGGAGCGGACTCGCTCATATCTGCTTCACTCACGGCTGATTCAGCTGCGGCGGACTCGGCCTGCTTATCGGCAGGTTCAGCCGCGGCGGGAGTTTCACCCTGAGCAGCGTCGGATTCCTCGGTCTCGACGACTGCCGCCTCCACGGTTGCGGCCTCATCAGTCGCGGCAGGGGCCTCGGACTGAGCCTCCGTTTCCTTTTCCTGATCGTCTTTGGCCTGATCTGCTTCAGCCTGACCAGAGCCAGCGGGGGTTTCAGCAGTCTCCGAAACGGACTGTTCGGATGCCTCGGGAGCGGCCTGCGCAGCCTCGGCGGGAGCCTCAGCCTCGGCAGGATCGACCGTTTCCGCCTGCGCAGGAGCAGGATCGACCGTTTCGGCAGAGTGAGATTCTTCACCAGCAACTTCAGTCGGCTTAGCGGCAGAGTCAGCCGATGAGGACTGGTTCTGCGCCTTCTTGGTCGCCTCATCGGAGGTAGAAGTCGGCTTGTCGGGACCGGACTTCGCTGTGGCTGCGGATGCGGGCGCCTCGGCCTCGGGAGCGGGAGGCATGGAAGCCCCGGGAGCCTCGACAGGTTCGACTCCGACGGCAGCCAGCGCGGTGGTCGCCTCATCGTCCATGGCCTTGGACTCGGCAGCGTAGCGACGCTCGCGCGCCTCACGGCGATCCTGAACGCGGCGAGAGTTAGCCTCGCGCTCGGCGAAGACCTCCTCGCCAGGGCCGGACAGGGCTGCGGCGCGCTCGTCGGCCTCGACCGAACCGGAGAAGAGACGCTCCCCACGACCGACGGATGTAGTCGTCAGAGTCTCGGTGACCTGCGGGTTCTTGTTACTTGCGGCCTCGATGATCTTGCGCAGCGCGGACTTGGAGATCACCTGAGTCTCGTCGGGAGCGGGTCCCTGTCCCTCGGCCATTTCTCGCTGACGATCAGCCATCGCACGGCGTCGAATCCGCTTTGCCTTGCGGCGTGCGGCAACCATGCGTGCGGCGTGCGCCGCGTCCTTGGGCTGCTCGCGAACGGCCCCCTCAGCGCGGACCGACGAGGCCGCACCACCCAGGGCGGAATCCTGAGACGAGCGCTGTGCCCCACCCGTGTGGGAGGACGACGCGCCCGTCGCGGCCACGGCCTCGTTCGTGCCGGAGATCCCAGCGAGCTCGGCAGCCAAGCGCGCGATGCGTTCACGACTCATGTCTTTTTCGACGGTCACGGTCGCGCGAGGCTCGATGTGCTGGACGGGGCGAGCCCACGGCTCTTCGGCGACGATCCACGCGATGAGGTGCTCGCGCAGGTAAGCACGCAGGTCATTGAGGTTTCCGGAGTTCGTCGCGGACACGAGAACGCGCACGGTGATGGTCTGCGCGTCGGAGTCGGTGATCTGCACGGCCCACGTGCGGCCGTCCCACAGGTCGGTGGCAGCCAGGAGCTTCTCGACCTTCGCGCGGATCAGGGTCATGGGGGCGGACCAATCGAGCTTAAGCTCGACCGTGCCCAGCTGGGCGGCAGCGCGGCGGGTCCAGTTCTCGAAGGGCGTCTGCGTGAAGTAGCGGCAAGGGATGATGAGGCGGCGCTCGTCCCAAATGCGCACGACCACGTAGGAGAGCGTGATCTCCTCGACAGAACCCGTCTCCTGCTTGTCGCTGGCGATAACGACGTCGCCCATGCGGATCGCGTCAGTGAAGGCCAACTGCAGTCCGGCGAAAACGTTACCGAGGGTCTGCTGGGCAGCGAGACCGAAGATCACGGAAATAACACCCGCGGAGGCCAGGACGGTTGTCATGACCTGGCGGGCGGCGTCGAAGGTTCCGATCATGGCAACCGTGCCAACAAGGAGGACGATCACCTGAACCAAACGGCGCAGGACCTGGGCGCGGGTCTCGAAGCGGCGCGAACGGCCTCGGTCGGCGGCCTGTCGGGCCTTCGCGGCATCTTCGAAGACCCACGCGGCGGCGTAGCCCATCCACGTCATGCAGGCCAAGCCCGCGATGAGGAGCAGGTGCATGAGGAACGTCGTGACCGATGAGCCACCCCAGTCAGTGAGGCGGGGGTCCACGAGCGCGATCCCGAGTCCGACCCACGCGCCCCACGTGGCGAGCGCGAAGTGAGCGGGGCCGCGCACGCGACCCAGGACTGACGAGGCCATGGCAGACTTCGCCAACGCCTTACGCGCCAGGACGGACAGGACCACCGAGGCAACCAGGCCAAGAACGGCACCGATGATGGGTCCGAGGAACAGGAGGGTCAAGTCGATGGTGGTATCCACGGCTGCCTCCGCGCCAGATTGCGAGTCAGCGGCGGCGCGCGCGAGCGCGCCTGAGGTTTGAGTTGAGATTTGAGTGAGGGCACCGAGTGCTGGTGTCAGAGTCATGCATTAAGGGTAGGCCGGGTAGCTGATGAATTCCTGTGAATTCTGCACAATTGCAATGTTTTTTAGTAACGTGGTGCGCATCATGCTTTTTCGTTTTGACGTATTGACGGACGTCTGCCTAAGATATATCCCGTCTTCGGACGCCAGTTCGACGGCCAAAAGGCCCCCATCGTCTAGCGGCCTAGGACACCGCCCTTTCACGGCGGCGACACGGGTTCGAATCCCGTTGGGGGTACCAGCCGGTCGCACATGTGAACGGCACAATTTAATAGGTCTTACCTATTGTAAGGCCCCGTAGCGCAGTTGGTTAGCGCGCCGCCCTGTCACGGCGGAGGTCGCGGGTTCAAGTCCCGTCGGGGTCGCCGACCAGACCGAATCGGTTCAGGTCTTGGCTCTGTAGCTCAGTTGGTAGAGCGTTCGACTGAAAATCGAAAGGTCACCGGATCGACGCCGGTCGGAGCCACCAGCAAGCCCCGAAGCAATAGCTTCGGGGATTTTTGGTTTTCCGGCACGGAGCGATGTCTGAGATACGTATCACGTTCTTTTTTCTCTCTTACTTCACCCACCAACTGCCCGCACATCTCTCATACGTATCTGAGGGGCAATCACGGCAGATACACCCGGTGTGACGTTGAACAAACTATACTTCTCGGTTCACGTCTCCCACGCCCGCCCAATGCGGACAACCCCACATGAGTGGGGGCGGCATCTCAAGGAAGATTAGCGACCGATTCCCCGCCGATCTTCCCCGCGTGGGCATGGAAAACGATCTGCTGGATTGGAGGCTCTGCATGGCTCAGGGTTCATCCCCGCTCACGCGGGGAAAACACATAATGCGACGGGGTGGCCCGCCTGCCCGGGGATCACTCCCAGGTGGGCTGGCTGCCACCCTCATGCGTGCCGTATCACTATTTCGAGAAGGACTCATCCCCGCTTACGCAGGGAATACCCGTCGGCTACGGTGATCGCGTTCGAATCCCGGGGATCATCCCTGCTAACGCGGGGAACACCTGGCCCACGGGAAGAACAGTCTCAACGAGAGCGGATCATCCCTGCTTACGCGGGGAACACACCGTCTGATCTGTGCAAACATCACACAGCTCAGGCAGATTATGGGAGCGCAGTTGAACGCTTACCCCTAAACTACTCCTTCTATCGCACTCCTACAACCAAGGAAGCACAACTAGAAAGTCTAGTCAGACACAGATACGAGCGACCACAAGCACATCAGACATTCAACCAATGAAAGCAGCTTCCGCAGCGCTCAGAAAATTAGTTCCCAGGATACTAGTTCGTCGGATCATCCAGGTATTCGGATCCGTTCCACTCACTAAATTCACCGCTATCATCATAGTTATACTGCAGAATCGATCAGAACTACCGTTGTACTCTTCTAAGCATCCTCACTTTGGCACACCAATGCACAGCTCGCCATCGTAGGGAATCAAACACCAATCCCCTTTGATATACTGTCTTCCAGTCCAACATGCAAGGCCACATGCTGGGAATCAATCACCAATCCCCTTTGATATACTGGTCTGCAGGTAATCGCCGACATTGATTTGCTGGGAATCAATCACCAATCCCCTTTGATATACTGATGCAGGCCGCTAAGGATGCCTGGCTGGGCTGGGAATCAATCACCAATCCCCTTTGATATACTGCCCACGAGCGCAAACGGACACACGGCTGGCTGGGAATCAATCACCAATCCCCTTTGATATACTGCGTCCACATAACCAGCCCTGGGGGTGTCGCTGGGAATCAATCACCAATCCCCTTTGATATACTGTTGACAACCTCAAGCCGGGCCTGCCTCTGCTGGGAATCAATCACCAATCCCCTTTGATATACTGGACAGCCTGGGAGATGTTGACAGCGACGGCTGGGAATCAATCACCAATCCCCTTTGATATACTGTGGCCAACCGCTGCAATTGTCCCCGAGCGCTGGGAATCAATCACCAATCCCCTTTGATATACTGGACACCGTGTACGCATCCCGCGAGCATAGCTGGGAATCAATCACCAATCCCCTTTGATATACTGCACATCACACCGTGGTCGCTCGGCGGTAGCTGGGAATCAATCACCAATCCCCTTTGATATACTGCGTTGATGAAGCAGAGGAAACCGCGCTTGCTGGGAATCAATCACCAATCCCCTTTGATATACTGTGGCGCGCTTGTCGACGTGAACGAGGGTGCTGGGAATCAATCACCAATCCCCTTTGATATACTGGCGCCGACGCAACCACTTGACCGCTCGCGCTGGGAATCAATCACCAATCCCCTTTGATATACTGTGGCGCGCTTGTCGACGTGAACGAGGGTGCTGGGAATCAATCACCAATCCCGGTGGTGTCAATGGGTGGTAGCAATGAGTTGGTTGAATGCTTCTGTGGGGGTGCGGTAGCCGAGGGTGGCTCTGGGGCAGTTGTTCAG
>NZ_ALCA01000056.1 GCF_000278725.1 Actinomyces sp. ICM47
GGGCCGGCCGCCGAGGTCCTCACCGCCCTCGGCACGACCCTCGCGTCGGTCAACCGAGGCCTCGCCGGGCGCCCCCTCGGGGTCTCCCCCATCCGGCACTGACAAGCCCCGTCAGCGCGCACCACGGCCTCGTCCTCATCGACGAGGCCGTGGTTGCGTCGCGCAGAGTTCCCTCCTTTTCGAGGGCCTTCAGCACGCACGCGTTTTGGTGTCGTCTCCTTTTTAGCGGGAGACCGGAGCGCCAACGCGCCCGCGTCACGCCTCGCCTGTACCCTGATGGCTGGAGAGGGGCGCACACGTGTGGACGCACCTACCCGAGGCGACCGAGGAAACGTGAGGATAGCGATGGCGGATAAGGCCCAGACTTGGGTGTATACCGAAGACTACGTGGCAGAGAGCAATGCTCTGGCTGCCGCGCGCGCTGTTGCATCCGAACTTGGAGCCGCCCCCGTTTCCTCCGGTACCGGAGCCGCCCTGCGGATGCTCGCCGCCGTCGCAGGCGCGCGCGCAGTCCTCGAAGTGGGCACGGGTGCCGGTGTGTCAGGCCTGTGGCTCCTGGACGGCATGGCCCGCGACGGCGTCCTCACAACCATCGACGTCGAGTCCGAGCTACTGGGCTACGCACGCCGCAACTTCGCAGCCGCCGGCCTGTCCTCCCACCGCACGCGCCTCATCGCCGGGCGCGCCCTCGACGTGCTGCCCCGTATGGCGGCGCGCGGCTACGACATGGTTGTCCTCGACGGCGACCTGGATGAGACACCGCAGTACCTGGACCACGCCGTGCGTATTGTCCGTCCCGGCGGCACCATCGCCTTCGTGCACGCCCTGTGGCACGACCAGGTCGCCGACCCCGCACGCCGCGACGCACGCACCGTCGTCGCCCGCGAGGTCGTCAACTACCTGCGAGACTCCGATGAGTTCGTGCCCACCCTCCTGCCCGTCGGAGATGGCCTGGCGGTCGCAGTCAAGCGCTGACGGCGCTTCGCGTGCCATCTGGGCGCCCTCTGTTCCGCACGCAAACCCTCTGTTCCATACGTGGGCAACCCCGCCGATGCTCCGATCAGCGGGTTCACGTGCGGAAGAGAGGTCCCAGGCCCCGAATAGCAGGCCCCGCGGCGACCGGACACCACAGGCACCGCGGCGGCCGCACACCGGACGCAACACGGGAAGACACATCGCAGGCACCAAACGGCGACACAAAAGCGGTGGGACAGGCCCTGCCCGTCCCACCGCAGTTCTGCTTATTCAGATTGCCGCAGTCAGCACCGCGGCGAGTTCGCCAGCTTCCTGCGGACTCATCTCGATAACGAGGCGTCCGCCCCCTTCGGTGGGAATACGAACGACAATGCCGCGACCTTCAGCGGTCGCTTCGAGGGGGCCATCCCCCGTGCGAGGTTTCATCGCTGCCATGTTGAGGGCTCCTTCTCAGAGTTCTGCCGCCGCCACCTGCGGCGGAGCACCTCATCAATCTTACCGGATAACTGATAATTTTCCTTGGCAGGTTACACAGCCTTACACATAGAAACTCAGCCATCAGATTAATTTTGTGTGGCAATTGAACGGTTTCTCCTCGTCAACACCCCTCACACTCACGCATCAGCAACTAAGCACCCGTCGCCAGGCGCACCGCCTCCTCCGGATCATCAACAACGTGCAGCAGATCGACGTCACCCGGAGAAATCATGCCCGCGTCCACCATCGAGGAACGGATCCACTCGACCAAGCCCGACCAGTACTCGGTGCCCACAAGCACGAGGGGGAAGGAACGAATCTTACCGGTCTGTACCAGGGTCGCCGACTCGAAGAGTTCGTCCATTGTGCCGAAACCGCCCGGCATGACGATAAAGCCCTGCGAGTACTTGACGAACATGGTCTTGCGCGCAAAGAAGTACCGGAAGTTCACGCCGCGGTTGATCCACTGGTTCATGCCCTGCTCGTGCGGCAGCTCGATGCCCAGGCCCACGGAGATACCGCCTGCCTCCCACGCGCCACGGTTCGCGGCCTCCATCACGCCCGGGCCACCGCCCGTAATGACCGCGTAGCCGCGCTGAACCAGGAGTTCGCCGATCCGCTGAGCACACTGGTACCAGGGTTCGTCCGGGCGTGTGCGCGCGGAACCGAACACGGAAATGGCGGGGCCGACCTTCGCCAGGGCCTCGAACCCTTCGACGAACTCGGACTGGATCCGCAGAACGCGCCAGGGGTCCGTGTGTTTCCAGTCCGCGCTGTGTTCGGTCTGAAGCAGCGAAGCATCGGCCGTCAGGCGCGGGATCTGGTCCCCGCGCAGAACGACGGATCCGCGGCGGTAGGTCTCTTCAGGGGTAGTCATGGTCTCTCCTGACGGTCAACGTGGGTGGGCGCGGCGCGCCTGGCCCGCTACTGCGCGAGCAGGAAGGCACGCAGGGTCTCGTGCACCCTGACAATATCCGAGACGGGCGCGTGTTCGTCGCGCGTGTGCGCGAGCAGCGGATCGCCCGGCCCAAAGTTCATCGCGGGCACTCCCACCTGCGTAAAGCGGGCAACGTCCGTCCACCCGACCTTCGCGCTGAGCGCGAGGTGAACCCCGGCCTCGTCCGCGACGCGACGGGCGACGGACAGGAAGCGCTCGGCGACGGGCGAGTCCGCCCCGGGCCGCGCACCCTCGCACAGGTCATCGACCTCGATGGTTGCGCCGGTTCCTTCGAAGAGACCGCGCACCCATTCCAAGGCGTCGTCGGCGCGTTTGGAGGGCGCGAAGCGGTAGTTGACGGTCATGGAGGCGGCCTCGGGGATGACGTTGTTCGCAATGCCGCCCTCGACGCGCACGACGGAGAGGGATTCACGGAATTCGAGGCCGTCAACCACCTCGATGGGGTTACCGAAGGACGCGATACGCTCGATGACGGGGGCCATCGCGTGAATCGCGTTAACGCCCATCCAGGCGCGCGCCGAGTGCGCGGCACGTCCCGGGAAGTGCGCGATGACGCGCAGAGTTCCGTTGCAGCCACCTTCGACGTGCGCGGCAGTGGGTTCACCCAGCAGAGCGAGGTCGCCGGCGAGCCACTGCGGGTACAGGCGCTGGATGCGGCCCAGGCCGTTGAGGTGCGAGGCGACCTCCTCGTGGTCGTAGAAAATCCACGTGACGTCTGCGGTGAGCGCCTCGCGTGCGCCGCCCCTGATCACAGCACCGGCCTCGCACGCGAGAGCCAGGGCGGCCGCGCAGCCGCCGAGCATGTCGACTGAGCCACGCCCCCACACGACCTCGACGCCGTCGCGCACCTCGAGGCGTCCAGGAACGTTCTCAGCGATGGGAACCGTGTCCAGGTGCCCGGCGAGGACGACGCGCTGCGGCAGCCCGAGGTGGGTCCGCGCGCACACCGCATCCCCGTCGCGCAGGATCTCCAGGGTGTCCACCGAGCCAAAGCCCGCGCCACGCAGCGCCGCCTCGACCGCGTCCGCGAGGGGTCCTTCCTCTCCCGACACCGAGGGGATATCGATCATCTGGCGCGTCAGCGAGAGCGCATCGGTCGCGTCCGTGAGCTGCATGTGTCCTCCTTTGTGATTGCTTCCAGGATACCGGCGCACTCCCCCACCTGCGTCTGTGCGCACGCTGTGCGAGAGACGCAACCTGTTCGTCTCACTCCGTTTTTGCGAGTCCGCTTCATAGTGTTACCCTCAGCACATGACACGCTGTGCTGGCCCGTCGCTGTTTGCGGGTATCGCTTCTTTCTTGTCCGCCGCTACCCGTGGTCGATTCCGCCTGATCATCGGATACGAGGCCTCGCACACCGGGGATCTCGCCCGCGATGGTGCCGCAATCATCGAAGGATTGGGCGGTCATGCTCTGCTCATGCCGCGCGCACTACCGGCACCGTTGACGGCTTTCTCGGTGCGCATGGTCATGGCCGACGGGGCGCTCTACATCCGCAGCAGCGGCGAGGCACTGATCTATCTGGGTGGGCGCGCGGTCGACCGCTCGCGTGAGGGTGCGCTCGCCTCCGAGGCCGAACTCTCTCTCATCGACGAGGCCGCGACCGCGGTCAGCGACGAGGCCGCCCTCCCCCGCGCCGAGGGGGGCTGGGAGTGTGTGGGCGAGGGCATGATCGGCGCCTACGTGGATCGCACGGTCTCACGCATCTCATCCCTAACCGATGCCACGCACGTGCCCACACCCGTGTCCGTCGAGGACCCCACGGGCCTCCTGACCTCCCTGTTGGAACGCCTGGGCGTCCCCATTGACGAGGCCGGGGCGGGCCTGTCACTGCGTGTGCGCTGCGAGGGACGAACGCTTTGTTCTTCTCTGTCCGAGGAGCAGGTGCGAACCGCCCTGGGTGAGGCGCTGGCAACGAGTCCCGCGATCCCGGCGGGCCGGGGACTGTACTGCGTGGATCCGGCCTTCGTCATGGATGCCGACGCGATCAGTGCAGGCGCGGCCCTCGCGCTCCTCGCGCCGCGCTAAGCGGTAGGCCGAGTTGTGTCCTCATGAGGTGAGGACACGGGGACGCAGATGTGCATGCTTACCCGTAGCCTGCGCATATGAGTGAGAACACCCCACCTCTGGTCGCCATTTCGCGCTTTGATCAGCCCTCCGCATTCGCCGCTCCCCTACAATCGTCCGGTAGACAAAGCGGCGGAAGGTGGGACATGGCCCTGACATCGATCGAGATCTGTGCGGGCGCGGGCGGGCAGGCGCTCGGACTCGAGCAGGCTGGCTTCGATCACGTGGCCGTCGTCGAAATCGACCACCACGCCTGTAACACGCTGCGCGAGAACCGTCCGGCATGGAACGTCATCGAGGGCGACGTTGTTCCCTGGATCAAGGAGCACGCTCACGACTTCGCTGGCGTTGACCTGGTGGCTGGCGGTGTGCCCTGCCCGCCTTTTTCCTACGCGGGCAAGCAGCTAGGCCCCGATGACGAGCGCGATCTCTTCCCCGCCATGATTGAGCTTGTACGCATCGTGCGGCCGCGCGCCATCATGATCGAGAATGTACGCGGGCTTCTGGACCCAAAGTTCGAGAAGTACCGTGCTGGAGTCGAGGAGCACCTGCGAGAGATCGGTTATTCCCTCCAATGGAAGCTCCTTCAAGCCTCTGATTTCGGTGTCCCGCAGCTGCGTCCACGCGTCATTGCCGTTGGATTCCGTGAGGATATCGAGGCTTCCTTCGAGTACCCCGAACCCCTGTCCGAAGCGCCACCCACGGTCGGAGAGGCGCTCAGCGACCTGATGGCGGCGCGCGGTTGGACGGGTGCGGCACAGTGGGCGAAACGCGCCAATCGCATCGCACCGACGCTCGTGGGTGGCTCCAAGAAGCACGGCGGTCCCGACCTGGGACCCACCCGAGCCAGGCGCGCTTGGGCTGAGCTGGGCGTCAATGGCTCCACGATTGCGCCCGAGGCCCCTGATCCTGACTTTCAGGGGGACCCACGCCTGACGGTCCGCATGGCCGCCCGCATCCAAGGATTCCCCGACGATTGGGCGATCACGGGTGCGAAGACTAACGCGTACCGTCAGGTTGGCAACGCGTTCCCACCGCCAGTTGCCCGCGCGGTTGGCATCGCAATCGCCTCTGCTCTCAGGGCAGACAGTCGTGGGCAGGAGGCTGTCGCATGAGCATCAATCTCCTCGACGAGCGTCGGTTTTTCCACCGTCAGCTCACGCAGACGCGCACTCTGTCGATTAACGCGGAGGGGGTGGCAAGCAACGCCGACAAGTCTCAGCGTTTGTCCTGCGAGGTCGCACTGTCCATCGCCCGTCGCCTCGGTGCTGCGGAAGGCGTACGCAAGCTGGACGGACAAAGTGCCGGCAAGAACTTTGAGGCGGCAGTCGCTGCCTTCGTCAGTGCAACCTTCCCCGCATTGTCCGTGCTGCGTCCAGGCCAGTGGGAGGTCCTCAACGTTGGGAGCACGCGTCAGGGGCAATTCCTTGCCCAGTTTGAACCCTATCGCCACTTGAGCGAACTGACTGAGGCAATTGCACGGAATCCGACGCTGGCGACCGTCCTCGGTAACTCCTACGATATCTCTCCTGACGTCTTGGTTTTGCGTCACCCCATTCAGCCACAGGTATTGGCGGAGTCCGGGATCGTCATTGACGGGGCCGCTGAATATTCTCCTCTAATCTCTCGTTACTCCCACGCCCCCATCGTGCACGCGGTCATCTCATGCAAGTGGACGCTGCGTTCGGATCGCGCTCAAAACGCTCGCTCTGAGGCGTTGAACCTGATCCGGAATCGCAAAGGTCGCACCCCGCACATCATGGTTGTCACGGGTGAACCCGCACCGTCGAGGCTCGCCTCCCTCGCACTGGGAACAGGCGACATCGACACCATGTATCATGTCGCGCTTCCCGAATTGGTCGAGGCCACCCACGCCTCAAGCAACGCCGAGGCCATTAAGACGCTGGACAACCTCATCGACGGTCAACGTCTGCGTGACATCGCCGATTTACCCCTCGACTTGGCGATCTAACGACGCACCCCTGGCGCGAACAATGGTGCCCCAGGCGCTCTCGCGCCCGGGGCACCACTCACAGCACGTTTCACCTCACACGTCGAAAGGCGTGGAAATCACCATGCCGCCCGTCTCGATCTGGCCAGCCATGTCGGACAGGCCCAGCTTCAGGTCAGAAGACAACATCGGCGTGTAGGCACCAAATCCGGTGAGGATCACGCCGCCGGACACTAGCGACACGGGGACAGTCGACGCAGGCGCGCCTGCCGTGGCATCGGAAATGAGCGTGTCCATTGCAGCGGAATAGTCGAGAACAATACCGGTCAGCACGGGCGCACCAATAGAGGCGCGCACCGCGTCGGTGATCTGGATGTAGCTGAACGAGTCAGAGAAAGACTGCGTGTCGACCTGCTCGACCACCTGCGGACCGGCCTGGCCCGACATGGGCGACTCGGCGGAAACAGCCTCGTCGCGAGTCAGACCCTTAAGGTCAGCCTTCGTCAGACCCGACCAAATGAGACGCACCATCGGGTTGCCAGCCGCGGCGACAGCGCGCGCGGCACCCGCGTTGTTCTCCCCCGCGAGGGGCAAGATGATGTCGGCACCCTGCGCAATGAAGTTGGCGGCAGTAGCCTCAACGTTCTCGGCGCTGTCAACGAATGTCCCTTCCTTGGCAGCGTTATTCCACCCCAGGATGGTGATAGACGTGCCCTTCGCAAGATTGTAGGCGTCGACGCCTTCCGCGAAAGCATCCATCTGCGACGCGGTGACGTTGTCACGCGACCCGCCAATGACAGCAAGCGTACCCGTCGTGGTCATGCCGGCCGACGCGTAGCCAGCCAGGTAGGCGGCCTCGGAGGCCCTGACGTTGATGACGGAACCGTTCTTGAAGGAGGTGGGATTGTTCTTCGCATCCGTGAACGAGGCACCGACGAGCGCGAAACGGACCTTCGGGTTGGCGCGCGCGGCCTCGGAAAGAGACGAGGCCGTGGTGGAGTCGGTGCCGACGATCAGCGTGCAGCCGGAGGCCGCGAGCGAGGCCGGTGCTGCCTCACCCGATCCGGCCTGATAGGTGATCGACGCCTTGTTCGCGGCATCCGCGAGGGCACGCGCGACGGGGTCCGTCGCGGGGTCCATGTGGGCACTCGAGGTAGCGGCGCAGACCTTCGCGGACGCGGCCGGGGTAGCGCCGGGCGTCGGCGAGCATGCACTCATAGCCAGAGCGGCCACCGTGGCCGTAGTAGCGAAGGCGGCGAAGGTCCGCTTGTTCACGTCTCATCCCTTTCGTCGGGGCGTTTTTCTGCCCAACACGGTACCAGCCAAGCCGCGCGCAACGCCGCCCGGGGCGGTGCACCTCACCCGATAGCATACACTCGAAGGGGGCGCGGAATCACCGTGAGTCACGGAGCCACTCGCTCCGCCTAGTGGAGGGCTGTCAGAGCAAGTCGGAGCGACCGGCCTCGGCAAGCGTATCGACGACAGACTTGACGGCCTGCGCACATTCTAGGCGCGTCACAAGGATCGCGTCAGAGGTCAGGGCAACTGCGACGTCGGGCACCCCAACGAGGGCGACGAGTGGGCCATCCTCACCCACGGATCCGTAGACGGCGGCACCCTCAGAGTCGATGCGGATGGCCTCACCGAGGTTCCCTGCAGCGGCAGCGATACCGGTCAGCGCCTCAAAGTCGCCCAGGTCCGTCCAGCCGAGGGCGGCGTCAGCGGGAACGACGGCCACTCCCCCGTCGGCAGCAACGGGTTCAGCGATGGCGTGATCGATGGCGATCTTAGTCAGGTGCGGCCAGTTCTCCTCCAGCGTCGCCTCGAACTGCGACGTTCCCCACGAGCGCGCAATAGTCTCTAGGCGCGCGTGCAGATCGGGCATGAGTCGGGCCAGGTGGGAGGCCAGGACACCCGCGGACATGATGAACATGCCCGCGTTCCACAGGTAGCCCTGGGACACGTAGCGGGCAGCAGTGTCCGCATCGGGCTTTTCGACGAACTCGGCGACCCGGCGGGCACGCCCGGCAGCGCCAGCCGCCCCGGCCTCGTCCTCACCGAACAGAGCAGGTCCGGGCGCGATGTAGCCGTAAGCGGTCGAGGCCTCGGTGGGCGTCAGCCCAATCGTCACGACGTATCCGTCGCGCGCGGCACCAATCGCGGTTGCAACGGCGGCGCGCAGCAGCTCGGGGCGCGCAATCAGGTGGTCAGCGGCGAACGAGCCGACGATGGCATCGTCCCCAAAGCGCTCACGCACGACGTAGGCGGCCAATCCGATCGCGGCCATGGAATCGCGCCCCGATGGCTCGATGAGGAGCGTGCGTTCCTGCGAGGAAGCGAACTCGGGAAGCTGGGCGAGTACGCCATCGCGGTGCGCTTGACCGGTCACGATGGTCACGGACGAGGCCACAGAAGCCAGGCGGTCCACCGTACCCTGCAGGAGGGTGCGGCCCGTGCCCGCTAGGTCGAGGAGGAACTTGGGACGGCGACGCCGCGACAGCGGCCACAGGCGGGTGCCGGCACCGCCGGCGGGGATGATCACGTGGAGGTCACTCATGTCCCCAGTATCGCAGATACGACGAGGGAGCGAGGCCCAAGCCTCGCCCCCTCACCGGAAAGCGTCTGCTACGCGGGCCTCACTCGGCGTCGCCCGCAGCAGCGGCCTCTTCGGAGGCTTCCTCAGCCTCTTCAGCGGCGGCTTCCTGGACGGACACGATGACCGTCTCAGCGTCAAGCTCCACCTCAACGCCGGCGGGCAGCTTGAGGTCGGAGACGTGCACGGCGGAACCGGCCTCAATGCCCTCGATGGAGACCTCGACGTGCTCGGGGATGGAGGTGGCGGGAGCCTTCACCAGGATGGCGAACTCCTCCAGGGAGTGGACGGTGCCGGGGACGGGTTCGCCGATCACGACGACGGGAACCTCAACGTCGACCTTCTCGCCGGCCTTGACGGCCTGGAAGTCGGCGTGCAGAATGTCGCGGCGCACGGGGTGAACCTGAACGTCCTTGACGAGGGCCAGCTGGGACTTGCCGTCGATCTTCAGCTCAACGAGCGCGTTCTTGTTGCCACGGACGATCAGGAACAGATCGTGACCGGGAACGTCGAGGTGACGGGGCTCTTCGCCGTGGCCGTAGAGGACCGTGGGGACCTTGCCGGCGCGGCGGGCGCGGCGGGAGGCACCCTTACCGAACTCGGAACGCTCTTCGGCAAGCAGGACGGGGTTGTCGCTCATGTGTTTTCCTTCGTATCTCAGGTCCGGCGTCGGTGTCGGCAGAGTGAAGGAAGCGCGGCGCGCATCAATTCAGGCCCTGTCGATAACGGCGGATACGGATCCGCCCTCGCCGGAGCAACCCAAACAGGGTACCTCACGACGAGGGCGGATGTGAAGTGGGAAGCCGTCAGTTAAACAGCGATGTGACCGAACCGTCTTCGAAGACCTCGTGAATCGCGCGAGCCAGGAGCGGCGCGATAGACAGGACGGTGAGCTGCTCGAAGCGCTTCTCAGCAGGGATCGGCAGGGTGTCGGTGACGACAACCTCGGCGGCTCCGGACTCGGAGAGACGCTTGGTAGCCGGGTCGGAGAGGATACCGTGGGTGGCCACAACGATCACCTTCTTAGCACCGGCGTTGGTGAGGACGTTGATTGCCTCGGTGATCGTACCGGCGGTGTCGATCATGTCATCGACCAGGACGCATTCCTTGCCAGCGACATCGCCGACGACGCGGTTCGCGACGGCAACGTTCGGGCGAGTCGTGTCGCGGGTCTTGTGAACGAAGGCCAGGGGTGCGCCGCCCAGCTTCTTCGACCACTTTTCGGCAACGCGGATACGACCGGCGTCCGGGGAGACAACGGCCGTGTTGGACAGGTCGACGCGGCCGCGCACGTAGTCCACGAGGACCGGCATGGCGAAGAGATGATCGACTGGCCCATCGAAGAAGCCCTGCTCCTGCGAGGCGTGCAGGTCCACGCTCATGATGCGGTCAGCACCGGCGGTGCGGTACAGGTCGGCCATCAGGCGGGCGGAGATAGGCTCGCGACCCTGGTGCTTCTTGTCCTGACGCGAGTAGGGGTAGAAGGGAGCGACCACGGTGATGCGCTTCGCGGAAGCGCGCTTCGCAGCATCAATCATGATGAGCTGCTCCATGAGCCACTTGTTGATGTCGCCCGCGATGGACTGCAGGACGAACACGTCGGCGCCGCGAACGGACTCGTTGAAGCGCACGTAAATCTCGCCGGAGGCGAAGTCGTAGGCCGTCACCGGCGAAACCCCACATCCGATTTCCTCACCCACGGCATGAGCCAGGTCCATGTGAGCTCGTCCGGAAACGAGGACGAGGTTCTTTTCTCCAGTGGTCACCAGTCCGCTCATACGGTGGTCTCTCCTTGTGTTGGATCAGGCGCGAGGCGCCGCGATCAGTGTGCCGATGGTGCTGTAAGGCTTAACCATCGTATCGGCTGCGACGCAGCCCTGACCGATCCACGCGGCGGGAACCACAGCGCGATCCCCAATTTCCGCATCAATCAGCGTGGCGTTAGGACCGATTTCACAGTTATCACCAACGCATGTGGTACCCCGCAGGCAGGTGCCGGGGTAGATCGTAGTGTCCGCGCCGACCCTCACATCGACATCGACACAGGTGGAGGCCGGATCGACGATGGTCACGCCGGAGCGCATGAGCGCCTCGCAGAGACGCTTGTTGAGTTCCGCGCCCAGCTCGGCGAGTTGGACACGGTCGTTCGCACCGGCACTCTGCCAGTGGTCGGTGAGTTCCAGGGCACCGGCGGTGCGGCCCGCGGGAGCCGCCGCAGCCAGCACGTCGGTCAGGTACACCTCACCCTGGTCGTTGTCAGTCCCCAGGGAGGACAGGGCATCGCGCAGGAACTGCGCGTCGAACGCGTAGATGCCCGCGTTGATCTCGTTGATCGCGGCCTGCTCGGGCGTCGCGTCGCGCTGCTCAACGATGGCGGTGACCGTGCCGGAGGCGTCGCGGATAATGCGCCCGTAGCCGGTGGGATCCTCGACGCGCGAAGTCAGGACAGTGACGGCGTGCCCCGCGCCCTCATGGGTGGCGACCAGCTCGGCCAGGGTGTCCGTCGACAAGAGAGGAACATCGCCGTAGGTGACGACAATTGTGCCGGGCGCGGGGGCGACTGCAGCGTCGAGAGCCTCGAGGCCGCACTGGACGGCGCGACCGGTGCCGGGAATCTCATCCTGGTCGGCGATGATGGCGGCTGGACTCACGCGCGCGATTTCTGCGGCGACAACCTCACGCTGGTGGCGCACGACGGCGACCAAATGCTCAGGGTCAAGGCCGTGAGCAGCGCGCAGAGCGTGTCCGATCATGGACAGGCCAGCGAGGGGATGCACAACCTTCGGGAGGGCTGATTTCATGCGCGTTCCTTGACCGGCGGCCAGGACGATGACGGCGGCGGGGCGAGACATACTCCTCCTCAAAGGGTTAACAGATCCGATACGGATCTGATCGCTCCGCCCCTAGGATTCGAACCTAGACTAAAGGCACCAAAAACCTCTGTGCTGCCGTTACACCAAGGCGGAATGCGTCCACGGTGATAATACCCGGACCTCATGGGCGCTTTCAAACGCGCCACTCCCCCGCGCCCGAACCACCCGCCCCGCCCAGGCCTCGTCCCGTGTGATACTGGAGGCATGGCTGAGAAGAGGACACGCATGAGCGGCTTCGCGCGCCGCGAGCAGCTGGTGGCCGTGGGGCGCTCTCTGTTCGCCGAAAAGGGCTTCGGGGCGACCAGCGTCGAAGAGATCGCCGCCCGCGCGAAAGTCTCCAAGCCCGTCATCTACGAGCACTTCGGCGGCAAGGAAGGCCTGTACGCCGTCATCGTGGACCGCGAGGTACAGGCCCTCATTTTCTCCCTCCAGTCCTCCCTGGAGTCGTCCGAGCGCCCGCGCCTCATCCTGGAGAACGCGACCCTGGGTTTGCTCGACTATATCGAGCGCAACACGGACGGCTTCCGCGTGCTGGTGCGCGACGCGCCCTCGGATCGAACGGCGGGGTCGTTTTCCTCAATCATGGGCGACGTCGCAACGCGCGTCGAGCACATCATCGCCACTCAATTCAAGCGTTCGAACTTCAATACCACCTGGTCGCCGCTGTACGCACAGATGCTCGTCGGCCTCATCGCGCAGGTCGGACAGTGGTGGCTCGATGACCGGCGCATGAAGAAGGACGAGGTTGCCGCACACGTCGTCAACCTCATCTGGAACGGCCAGCGTGGCCTAAGTCCCCACCCCACGCTTCGGGTGCGCTCGGGCGACGGACGCTAGGTGCTCCTCGATGAGACATACGACGAGGCCGTGGCGGGTAATCCCTGCCACGGCCTCGTTCGTGTGTGGTGCGCTCAGCGCGCCTCGTAGGAGAGGCAGTCCGCGGTGCCCGCGCCGACCGAGATGGAGGCGGCGGTGCACTCGAGGGCGTTGTTGTGGGCGCAGTCGGCCTTCTGGCAGGCGCCAACGAAGGATTCGGCCTTGGCGAGGCCGCCCTTGACGGTCAGCGGGATGAAGGTCGTGCAGGAAGTCGAGTAGCCGACGGTGATTGCGGCGGCTCCGCAGCTCTTCTCCTTGTTGTAGGAGCAGTCGAGGACGGAGCAGTCGAGGATGCGGGGCATATCTGCCATTGGAGTGTCCTTTACAACGTGGCCCCGTGGGGCCTCTTGATAGCCGGTTGCGACCGGGTTGGCCGCGCTGTTGACTCCAGTGATACGCCTTTTCGCAACATGTGCAAGACAAGCGGTTTTTCGTTGCAATTCCAATACTATGTACCGCGCACGCGGGAACTAATTTCGCGCTTTTACCATCACTAATTACGTAAATAAAATGGGCATTTCTTTTGCGTAATTCGGGTAGGTGAGCCTGCACTGTTCATCTTTGCCACACCTATGGTGGGAGCCGCTCAGGCTTCCACGTCAACCACCTCACACACCGGACAGAAGCCGCTACGGAGGATCCGCATTCACCCACGGCACCACGGCCTCGTCCATGGCGAGCATAACGCAACTCGCCCGCGCTACCGAAGCAGCGCGGGCGATTGCGACAACGAAAACGGAGTCAGGTCACTTCACGGACCAGAAACGAATCACGACCATCGTTCCATCGTCGGCTGGCTGCGAGCGCGCCAGATCACCGACGAACGTGTAGGAAGTCGATCGCGCCGCGCGTATTGCCGTAGAAATCGTTGGTCGTGCCCGAGCGCACCAGCTTGTTGTGAGCGATCGTGATGCCGCCATCCGCATTCAGGTCAAAGTTGTGGCCATCGAACACGGTGTTCAGGCGGATGCCAGCGCCGGAGAAATTGTTGACGAGCAGGTTGTCACGAATGGCGTGGGACTTGCCTCCGAAGATACCGATACCCGAGGCCCGCCAGCCCAACTCGATAGTGTTGCCGACGAAGGAGTTGGCCTCAGCGACCCGCGCCTGGCTGTTCGTCGAGGTGTCAATACTCGACCAGGAGGCGAGGCCGTCGTCACCATTACCGCGCACGGAGGAGTTACGCACCGTCGAGTTCGCGGTGCCCTGCGCGAAGTTCACGCCGTCCGCGAAGTTGTTGCGGATGCGGGCGTTCTCGATGACCATGCCGTCCGTGTAGGTCATCTGGCTGGCATCCACATAATCGCCCATCCAGAAGCCACACTCAAAGTGCTCGACCCACACGTTAGCGACGCGGGTGTTCGCCCCAGCCGAGCCAGCGAAGCCCTTGTACTGCGCCTTCTCACCGTAACGGGAGGTCAGGGAAGAAGACATATAGAAGTCAGTCATGGTCACACCGCCCACGCCACGGTTGAAGACGAAGCCGCCACCGCCAGCTTGGTCGGACGTGAAGCGCAGGTTCGTGTACCACATGCCCGCACCCTGAATCGTCAGATCGGAATGATCGAAGCCGATCTTTCGTCCCAGCTCCCAGGTTCCCGCAGGGATGTAGACCGTCTTGGAGGAGGTGTTCGCGGCCTCATTCATCGCCCAGATAAGCGCATCAGAATCATCCACGCCGTCGCCGGGCTGTGCACCCTGGTAGTCGGCGATGCTGACAGCGTCAGCCGGACGCTGAATCTCAGGCAGCGCCTCCTCAAGCTCAATCAAGTCGATGCCGTAGGCGTTCTGGTCGTCCCCCACCTTGACGATCTGAATATGGTCGCCCTTGTGGACCTGGCGGTTGAGCAGGGCGTGAGCCTCGTCGAAACGGAAGCGTGCGCTCGTGGAGGAGGGGGCCTGACCGGGCTCGTCGTACACGTGATCGCCGCCGACGTACTGCCAGGCTGTCTCGGAGGACAGATCGAGGGTCGCAGTTCAGCAGTGGGGCGCGGCACCCGCCACACCCGTTTTACTCAGCCGCCTCAGCAGCCTCCAACCAGGCCTCCTCCAGCCCGTCAATCTCCCCCACGATGTCCTGATGCTGCGCGGACACCTTCGTCAATTCTGAGACGGCCGACGCGTCCGTGGCCACCTTGATCGACAGCTTCTCCAGCTTCGCCTCCAGGTTCGAGGCCTCGGCGCGCAGGCGATCCAGCTTACGTTCGATGCGGGCCAGCTCCTTTTTGGCGGCGCGCCGCGCCGCAGCGTCACTCACGCCGCCGCGAGCGCTCCCCTGCCCCGCACTCTCCCCGCCCGAGGAGGCGTCCGCGGGTTGCGCGGCGGAGCGGGAGGCGGAGCCGGCCTCGTCGGCGCGAGTGGACGAACCGAATGCCCCGAAGTCGCCGGAGGCGCGCATCTGCAAGTACTGCTCGACGCCACCGGGCAGCGCGCGGATCTGGCCGTCGCCAAGGAGGGCGACCTGGTGATCGGTGACGCGCTCAAGGAGGTAGCGGTCGTGGGAGACGACGACGAGCGTGCCCGGGAAGGTGTCGAGCAGGTCCTCCATGGATGCCAGGGTGTCGGTGTCCAGGTCGTTCGTGGGCTCGTCGAGGAGCAGCACGTTGGGCTGGCTCATGAGCAGGCGCATGAGCTGGAGGCGGCGGCGCTCGCCGCCCGAGATTTCGCTGATGCGCGTGTAGGCGCGAGTGCGCGTGAAGCCCATACGTTCCGTCATCTGGGAGGCGCTGACCTCCTTGCCGTCCACGACGACGCTCTGGGCGACGTCGGCGACGGCCTCGACGACGCGCATGTCGGCCAGCGCGTCGAGCTCGTGGGTGTCCTGGGAGAGGGTGGCGACCTGGACGGTCTTGCCGCGCTTGACGCGCCCCGAGGTGGGCTCGAGGTCGCCGCGCAGCAGATTGAGGATCGTCGTCTTGCCGGCGCCGTTGACGCCGACGATGCCGACGCGCTCGGCGGGTGCCAGGCGCCAGGTGACGCCCTGAAGGATGTCCAGGCGCGACCCGTCGGGGCGCGTGAAGGACACGGAGACGTCCTCGAGGTCGATGACGTCCTTGCCCAGGCGCGCGGTCGCCATCTTGACCAGCTCGACGGTGTCGCGCGGGGGCGGCACGTCAGCGATGAGGGCCTCGGCGGCGGCGATGTGGAACTTCGGCTTCGAGGTGCGGGCGGGGGCGCCGCGGCGCAGCCACGCGAGTTCCTTAGTCAGCAGGTTGGCGCGCTTAGCGGCAGCAACGTCCGCCTGGCGCACGCGCTCGGCGCGGGCCAGCGTGTAGGCGGCGTAGGAGCCGTCATAGATTTCGACGTGCCCGGCGATCTGCGGACGATCACCACCCGGGTCGACGCCGGGAACGACCTCCCAGATGTGCTCGCACACGGCGTCGAGGAACCAGCGGTCGTGGGTGACGGCAAGGAGCGCGCCGGACGCGCCGGGGCGAGCGAAGCGCGCGTTCAGGTGAGCGGCCAGCCAGGCCACGCCCTCGACGTCGAGGTGGTTGGTGGGCTCGTCCAGGCACACGATGTCGGCGGTGGCCGCGAGGACGCGGGCCAGGGCAACGCGGCGGCGTTGGCCGCCCGACAGGGTGCCGACGAGCGCGGCGGGGTCGATGTCGGCGAGGAGGCCGGCGTGAATGTCGCGCACGGCCGGGTCGGAGGCCCACTCGTACTCCTCCAAGCCGGGGTGAACGGCCTCGATGACCGTGTCCTCGGGGTTGAGCGTGTCCGCCTGGGTGAGGACGGCGACGCGCACGCCGTCGCGCCGGGTCACCACTCCCCCGTCGGGTTCCTGTGTGCCGGCAACGATGCGCAGGAGCGTGGACTTTCCCGCGCCGTTCGGGCCGAGGATGCCGACGCGGCTGCCGTCGTCGAGGCCAACCGTGACTCCTTCGAGGAGCTTGCGCGCACCCGCGAGGGCGCCGACGTTCTGTGTTCCGAGCAGGTGCGCCATCAGATGGCCTCCGTCGATTCGATGCGGGCACCGCAAGCGGACCCGTGGGCGGGGATTGCACGCGCGACCGTGGGCGCGTCGCTCAGAGTGGCCGCGAGGGTGTGGGCATGCTCAGCGTCACGCGCGAGGGCTGCGACGGTCGGGCCAGACCCGGACAGCATGACGGCCAGGGCACCCGCATCCGTCGCCGCGGCGATAGTCTCGGCCAGCTCGGGCCGCAGGCGCAGGGCGGGGGCCTGCAGGTCATTGACGAGGCAGTGGCGAAGGCTCTCGGGTCCCGCGCACAGGGCGGCAACCTCCTCGGGGGAGGGGTTGACCAGAGCGGGCGCTTGCTCCGCATCGATTCGATCGAACTCGCGGAAAACTGACGGGGTGGACAGGCCCTCACGGGCGAGGAGCATGACCCAGTGATGCTGAGCCACGGCCTCGTCCCCCTTACGTAGAACGCTCATGTGGTCGCCGCGCCCGGTTCCCAGAGCGATACCGCCCGCCAGGCACGCAGGAACGTCTGCACCCAGAGTGCGACCGATCGTCTCCAGCTGATCGGCCCCCAGGCCCAGCTCCCACAGCTCGTTGCAAGCCACGAGCGCGGCTGCCGCGTCAGCGGATCCGCCGGCCATGCCGCCGGCGACGGGGACTCGCTTGTCGACGCGGATGCTCAGGCCCGCGGCTGTCGAGGCCCAGGGGCCTGCGGCGGCGAGGCGCTGGAGGACACGCGCGGCGCGCACGGCCAAGTGGGTCTGTGGATCCAGGTCGGCCATGGCACGGGTCGTCGCCTCGTCGACGCTGCCGTCGGGCAGGTACGCGATTGTCTCAACGCGCACTCCGGGTGCCTTGGAGGTGCGCACGGTGACAGTTTCGCGCAGGTTCAGGGCCTCGAAGACCGTGACGAGGGGGTGGTAGCCGTCGGGCGTGGGTGCGCCCACGCGCAGGGTCAAGTTGACTTTTCCGGGCGCGCTGGCGCGCACTTCACGCATGGCGTTCCTTCTTCCTGGAGGTATCAGCGGGCTGCGGTCGACGCCGCGAGGGCACCACGGCCTCGGGCCTCGATAACGGCACGCCCCAGCTCAACGAACTCGTCAATCGAGAGGGTCTCTCCGCGGCGCGTCGGATCAATGCCGGCAGCGGACAGGAGGGCCTCGGAGGCCTCGGGGCCGCCCGCCCAGTTCTTCAGGGCCGCACGCAGGGTCTTGCGGCGCTGGCCGAAAGCTACGTCGGTGACCTCGAAGGTAGCGCGGCGCAGCTCGTCATCGCCGCGCGGCGTCTCCAAGCGGGTCAGGCGCACGAGGGCGCTATCCACGCCGGGCACTGGCCAGAACACGGAGCGACCGATCGTCCCGGCACGCTCAACCGAGCCATACCAGGAAGCCTTGATGGAGGGCACGCCGTAGGTACGCGATCCAGGGCCGGCGGCCAGGCGGTCCGCGACCTCGGCCTGGACCATAACGACGACACCCTGGATGGAGGGGAAGGCCTCAAGCATGTTGAGCAGGACCGGCACGGCCACGTTGTATGGCAGGTTCGCGACGAGCTTCGTGGGCGCGGGCCAATCCACGCCAAAGTCATCAACCCCACTGATCTGCGTGGCGTCCATGGTGACGACGTGGAAGCGGTCGGCGGCCTCGCTCATGCGGGCGCGCACGGTCTCGGGCAGCGCGGCGGCCAGGGGCGGGTCGATTTCGACGGCCCGCACGCGCGCGCCGACTTCCAAGAGCGCCAGCGTCAGGGAACCGAGGCCGGGGCCGACCTCGACGACCTCGTCGCCTTCTTCGACGCCGCCAGCCGCGACGATCTTGCGCACCGTGCCCGCGTCGTGCACGAAGTTCTGGCCCAGCACCTTGGTGGGGCGAATACCGAGCGCCTCGGAGATTGCTTTCACTTCGAGGGGACCGAGCAGGCCCGTTTCGGAGGGGACAGCGCCCTCGGGTAGGGTCGGATCGAGGCGGCGGCGCGCATCGCGCTGGTTACGGGGGGATCGGCTCACGCTGGCAAGTCTAGTGCACGAGCCCCACGAGGCCGGGGCTAGGCACCGTGTGAGGCTCGGTCAGTCACGCGCCGGGTTCCTCTGCAAGCGTCACACGAACCTCGTACGCGCTAGCCCGTTCACCAAGGACGGCGTTAACCTGCCCTTTCACTACCTCCTTCAAGCGATTCTGCGCTTTATCAAGCAGGCCTTTTGCGACAGCCTCGTCTTTCGCAGCAGCTTCACGATCCGCCAGGAAACTGGTCACCTCACTGACCTCTATCTGATTGACGATAGAAAAGGACTGGTCGTAGGTCTCGATAGACGCTGGATCGATGGATGAGGAGAGGATCTCTACCGTGGGGACAGTGACTGTCACAACATGAGCTCCTTCGTCAGCCTGAACTTGAATCTGGCTCACGTCGGTCAGCCCAGCCTTCACCTCGCCCGAATAGGTGATGAGGTAATGAGCGCTGGTACCCGGTACTTCCATACCGAAGAACTTGGTTCCTTCCTCGGAGTATTTGCCCACCTGAGTAAAAACATACGACTCGGTTGCGAGTTCACCAATATCCGCAAAGGAGTTCTTCACGAGGGTCGTATCCACCGTGACGACAGGGGCAGTCTCCTGCTGCGACGCACCGAAACCAAGCATCGGCCCAATGTTCGCTCCACCAACAAAGCATACGGCGGCACCGATAATGACCACACCAGTTGCAAGAATGCCCTTCAACCTCATACTGACCTCACTAACAGAAAAAGAACAGATGGTAAGTGATCTAATTCGCCAATTCTAGGGTAATCATCGAGAGAAGACAAGCCCGCGCGTTAGTCAAGCAATGCCGCAGGCACTCCGCATTTGCGATCAGCACGCGGATAGGATGCGCACTCGCGGATAGGTTAGTAGCTCGCGGATAGGTTAATAAGCTATCCGGATGCGCACAACCTATCCGCATACTCACGGCCTATCCGTATGTTTGCGCGCCGAGAGCCACCAACAGGGCAGCGCGGTACGCCGCCACCAAGCCAGCACACCCCACCACCACACCAACAGGCACCACCACCACACCAACAGGCACCGCCACCACACCAACAGGCGCGCAAGGG
>NZ_ALCA01000057.1 GCF_000278725.1 Actinomyces sp. ICM47
TTCCTAACTGTCGGGCCAGCCCCAAGATAGTGGCTCCCTCGAAGCGCAACTGTCGGATCGCCCAGCGGATCGCCCGCACACCCAGACGCGCCCGAGGTGCGCGCATTGAGTGGTTCTGCTCGCTAAAGGTCGCGATCTGGCAGGTGGTTTCGCGGCATATCCATCGGCGCTTAAACCATCGGATCCGCACTGGAACCCCGGCCCAGGGCGCGTCGATCACCTCCACCACCACGCGCCCGTGGCCTTGTGCGATCACCCCACAACCCGGGCAGCCAGCGCGGCGATCACAGGACTCTATGTCGAGCATCAGACCGTACTCACGCCGAGCGGCAGCAACCAGATGGAAGCCCTCCAAACCGACGAGCAGATCACACCGATCACAACGATTAAGCGACACGGAGCAGCAGCAGGTAGGGTGAGACATTGTCGAGGTCCTTTGAAGATCGCGGGGGTTGAAGTCCGCTCATCATCAAGGACCTCGACCTCTACCCGCAACCCCCGCTCAACACCCGGTCACCCACACTCAACTCGGAAGAGCCAATAATTTCCATTGCCACACGCAATATCCAAAATGTAATCCGCAGGATTAGGAGATAGAAGTTCCGTTACTTTGGGACGCACTACCTCTCTGTGAAATTCATTAGATTCGTCACCCATTGCATTATCCCAAAATTGTGCGTTCTCCTCCCAGATTTTTTTTACTTTCCTCTGTTCCCATGTTCTCTCCCACTCCCCAAATTTGCTTTTTTGCTTCCATTAAATCTTCCTTACTATATTCCATTGTTACCCTCCATAACTTCTGATTGTTGCCGTCTTGACGATTATGTATCTTTACATTACCTTCTGAAACATATGGCGCACCTTGTCCAGGCGGCTGTTTGGACGGCGGGGCTGGATGACCGGCTGACCGACAGCGGCCTGATATCCTTTCAGCTCTGTAAGGCATACGCTCCGCCCGTTGGTGTAAAAGGCCAGATCAGTACGGTATGCCTGTATACAGCGGGCGGGAATCTCGCCAGTAAAGACAACTTCATCCTTTTTTACCTGGGCCGTTTCGATGGTGGCACAGTATTTCGGTGCATCATGATAAGCCCTGGAAAGGTATTCCTGGGGCGCATAGAGGATGAAGGAGAGATAAGGTTCCAGCAGCTGCGTCCCCGATTCCTTCAATGCCTGTTCCAATACAATCGGGGCCAATGAGCGGAAGTCCGCCGGCGTGCTGACCGGACTGTAATAAAGCCCGTATTCAAAGCAAATCTTACAGTCCGTTACGTTCCAGCCGAACAAGCCCTGCTCCAGCCCGTAACGGATACCATCCCTGACAGCGTTTTGAAAACTCTGGTTCAAGTATCCCAGCGAAACCCGGCTCTCGTATTGTACACCGGAGCCAAGCGAGAGTGGTGTAACAGACAGTCCTATGGATGCCCAAAACGGGTTGGGCGGCACCTCGATATGGATGGTGTGGCTGGCTGCTTTGAGCGGCCGCTCCATATAAATGACGGAGGGTTCCTTTACCACTGTTTCAAGCTTGTATTTTTCCGACAGCAAAGCGGAAACAACCTCCAACTGCACCCGGCCCAAAAAAGAAAGAATGATCTCATGGGTGATGGAATCCACTTCGCAACGCAAAAGCGGGTCAGTATCCGCAAGTTGCGTAAGAGCGTCCAGCAGCCGTTCTCTTTGCGCTGCCGTTTTCGGCGCAATCGTCGTCCGCAGCATGGGGAGGGGGTCCTCGCGCCACCTTTTACGAGGGAGCCGGGTTTGGTCCCCTAATACATCGTTTAACCTCACGCTGTCGCTGGGAAGGATAACAATTTCACCCTGATAAGCGGTGTCTGTCCGAACAATTTCCCCTTTGGATGGAATACGCATCTCTGTGATTTTCAGCTTTTCTCTCCCGGCCAGGGCCACCGTATCCCGCAGGCGCAGCGTTCCGCTGTATAACCGTAGATAGACACGCCGCTGGCCGCAATCGGTGTACTCAACCTTGAAAACGCTGCCGCATAGGGCGGCGCCCCCCTGTTCCCCAATCGGTTGGAACAGCCCTGTCACCGCATCCATCAACGGTTGAATGCCAAGGCCATTTTTGGCGCTGCCATGATAGACTGGGAACAGGGAGGCGTCTTGAACCCGCTGCTGTTCCTCCCGCGCAAGTTTTTCCCGGCTGATTGGTTCTCCTGCGATATACTTTTCCAATAATTCATCGTTATTTTCGATGACCGCATCCCATGCTTCTATGTCGGTATTTTCCTCCAGGACTATTTCCGGGGACAGCGACACCGTCTGCTTGATGATAATATCGGCGGAGAGCTTATCCCGAACAGACTGAACCACGCTCTGCAAATCAACGCCAGCCTGGTCGATCTTGTTGATAAAGATAACGGTGGGAATGTTCATTTTCCGCAGGGCATGGAACAGAATACGGGTCTGGGCCTGCACGCCATCTTTAGCGGAGATCACCAAGATGGCCCCATCTAAAACAGCCAAAGAGCGGTACACCTCCGCCAAAAAATCCATGTGGCCGGGCGTATCCACAATGTTAACTTTACATCTGTGCCACTGGAAGGAAGTGACTGCCGCTTGAATGGTAATCCCACGCTGCCGCTCCAAAAACATGGTGTCCGTCCTCGTTGTCCCTTTTTCGACGCTCCCCGGTTCTGAAATGGCTCCGCTGGCATATAGCAGGCTCTCCGTCAAGGTCGTCTTTCCAGCGTCTACATGGGCAAGAATTCCAATATTGATTATTTTCATGTGATTGTCCTCCCTTTACAGCCCCAAAGGGCATAAAAATCCCCAGCAGTAAAATACTTTTACCACTGGGGATTATAAGTTGCGGACATACACATATACAGCATACACCTGTTTGTGATTGCTGTTTTTGGGGATATGTCAAAATTGATAAGGCAAAAGTATTCTTAAATTGGGTACAAAAAACTAAGCCCCTACAAAAGGAGCTATCATAATCCTTTGTTCCCACTATTTGATTATAGTTTTATTTAAGAATACCTTGCCGCATATTTTTTACTCCTTTTCTGGATTGAATCATTGTATCACATCAGTTTTAGGAAAGCAAGTACCTAAAAGGGCTCTTCCGAGTTGAGTGTGGGTGACCGGGTGTTGAGCGGGGGTTGCGGGTAGAGGTCGAGGTCCTTGATGATGAGCGGACTTCAACCCCCGCGATCTTCAAAGGACCTCGACAATGTCTCACCCTACCTGCTGCTGCTCCGTGTCGCTTAATCGTTGTGATCGGTGTGATCTGCTCGTCGGTTTGGAGGGCTTCCATCTGGTTGCTGCCGCTCGGCGTGAGTACGGTCTGATGCTCGACATAGAGTCCTGTGATCGCCGCGCTGGCTGCCCGGGTTGTGGGGTGATCGCACAAGGCCACGGGCGCGTGGTGGTGGAGGTGATCGACGCGCCCTGGGCCGGGGTTCCAGTGCGGATCCGATGGTTTAAGCGCCGATGGATATGCCGCGAAACCACCTGCCAGATCGCGACCTTTAGCGAGCAGAACCACTCAATGCGCGCACCTCGGGCGCGTCTGGGTGTGCGGGCGATCCGCTGGGCGATCCGACAGTTGCGCTTCGAGGGAGCCACTATCTTGGGGCTGGCCCGACAGTTAGGAA
>NZ_ALCA01000058.1 GCF_000278725.1 Actinomyces sp. ICM47
CCGCCCCGCGTTAGCTTGCTGCGTCAGCGTGTGATCCTCCTGCGGGCCGCGCGTGTCGCCAGCGCGGAGGCGATCAGGGCCGCCGAGGCAGCCAGGTACGGGTACAGTCCCAGGCCGCCGGCTTTGGGCAGGGTCGGCATCTCCGTGTCGACGACGATGATCGAGGCCTGGTAGCGGCCGTCAACGATCATGCCCTGTGAGTTCGGCGAGTTGTTATCGAAGTCGGAGTTATAGGACTGGACGGCGGCTTTTGTCCACCGCAATGGGTTGCTCATTTCGGCACCCATCGACACGTTTGTCCCGGAGCCGTCGGGGTACCTGGAGGTGAGCGTGAAGGGGATCGGCTGGGGGAGCAGGGAGTGTCCGGCGGGTGCTTTCGTTTCGACGAGCCAGTACTGCTTGCCCATTTCCAGCGTGGTGGTCTTCCAGTAGTAGGGCGAGTAGCCGACGTTGGTTGAATTCAGCGAAACGATGGGTGTGGCGGAAGCGTTGACGCGCGGGTCTACGTCGTAGATCGCGAATTCGGAGCCGGACAGTGGGTACAGTCCATTGCCTTGATCGTCCATGTACTCGTTGCTGATTTCAGGCCACTGGAGGTTCGTGTACTGGTGGCCGGCTTTCGCGATGACGAGCGTGTGGACGGGGACGGAACCGCAGGCTTTGTTGTTGGCCGCGCCGTCGATGTCGCGGTTGGCGGCGACGGAGAGATCGGCGTACATGCCGTACCCGCTGGTGGGTGTGCCGCCGATGTTTCGACACATGTAATTGGAGATGGTGACGCCTGCTGCCTCGGAGCGGGTGACGTTGACGCGTACCCAGTATTCGCGTGTGGTGTTGGCGGGCAGTGGTTCGGAACCGGTGATCGTGTAGCGTCCTCCGACTGCGGATACGGGTGTGCCCAAGTCGAGGGCGTCTTGGCTGGAGCCGATCATGACGGAGTTGATGGTCAGGCCGTAGGCGAAGTTTGGCACGAATTGGACGGTGCCCGTGTCGCTGTTGAGGGTTCCCTTGTTGGATGCGGTGATCTTGTAGTCGATGTCGAAGGTGAGCGCGCCCGTTAGGCCGCCGTTGGTGGCGACCGTGTTTTGGAAGCTGACGGATGCGTGGCGTGAGCGGTTCGTGTAGGTGCAGTCAATCATTTGGGCGGCTGCGCTGTGTGCGGCACCCACGCCCGCGAAGTTAATGGATTTGGTGGCTTTGTTGATGGTGACGCCCACGTCGTTGCCCTCGCCGTTGACGCAGGTGATGTCCGTCAGTTCCCATTGTTCGGTGGGGTCGTCTGTGCTGGTCATGCCTGTTTCAGTGACGGTGAAGTCTGAGTGTCCGACGAGGAACGCCTGGTACGAGGCCATGGATCCCTTGTTGGCTGCGCCCACCCCGGTGGGGGTGATCGTCTGGCTGAAGGAGCCGTTGCCGACCCATCCGGATACGGTGCTTCCGTTTGAGGTTGTGGACGAGGCCGTGGCACCGGTGGATGCGTCAATGGTGTCCTGGGTGGCGGTGGAGGTGAAGGTGGCGGAGGGTTGGGTGGTGTAGGTGCGTCCGTCGTCGGTGGTGATGACTTTGTGGATGCGCACGTAGCGTTCCTGGTTGATGATGGCGTACAGGCACGCGAAGGTCATGTTAAGTTCTTGTGTGCTCATGGACGTGACGGGGGTGGCGCCGGCTGGGGGCGCGGTGGGGCAGGAGGCGCTCTGTCCGTTGTTTGTGAATCCCCAGATGGTCATGCGGTAGCGCACGCCGTTCTTTTCCCACACGGTGTCGGGCAGCGTGGAGGTTGAGATGGAGACGGTGTCGTTCGAGGCCGGGGTGCGCAGCGAGATGTCGACGGCATCCGGCCAGTCGTTCTCCGCGCGCTGTGCCTTCGCCCAGCCCGCGGTTTGATCGATGTGGCCCTGTTGGCCCTTGTTGTAGAGGTCGTGCGTGCCGTTGCCCGCGCCGACGTTTTGGGCGCACACGGTCTGGCCCGTCAGCCATTGGTCGGAGTCGCGTCCTTCCGGGTTGTACAGGCGCGCGGGTCCCGTGAATTTGCCGCGGATCCTACGACGGCTGCCATTGGCGGCCACTGACCCGTCCGGGTTAGTGTCGCACACGGAGTTGGCGACGATGGTGTAGGCACCGCCCGCGCGCGGAACGACCGTGGTTTGTGTGTCGTCCTGCGTCTCGGTGATGTTCCACGGGACGATGCCCTGCATAGCGAAGCCGTCGCCTTGGATGCGCAGGTTCAGGTTGCCGTGGAAATACCGCTGCGGACCCACATCGGTCAGCGTCTTCTCGTCCCTGCCCGTGCCTCGTTCCAGGTTGTTGAAAATCGGCAGGTTGTTGTTGCGCAGCGTGCCCAGCAGGAAGGGTTGGCCTGTGGAGACCGTGCCGGGGTTGTTGGGTTTGAAACCCATAGCGGTCTGCATCCAGGGGGATACCTTGCCTTGAACGGTGATCTCATTGTTGTAGAAAATGATGCCGTTCTCTGCGGGGTTTTCGCCCCACGGCATGGATCTGGTTGTGTAGCTCCAGTAGCCCTGCGAGGCTAGCGAGGACTCCAGCCACTGGGCGCGCTGCCAGCCCGTTCCCTCCTGCATGGATCCGCCCGGCCAGGTGCCCCATTGGTCCAGGGGCTTGACCCAGCCGTCGCGCGACCACATATTGGGGTTGTTCTTCTCCATGTAGGCGTATTTGAAGACCGAGTTCTTCGTGTCCAGGACCGTACCGTAGTAGACGAAGCGCCGGAAGTTCTTGTCCTGCATGGCGGTCTGGTTGGTCAGGGCGATGCCGGGGTAGGTGCGCTGGGTGGGCGAATTATTGACGACGGAGTCCGAAAAGATCGAGGCGACGTTGCTGATCGTGAACGTGTCGGACCCGGCGGGTTCCTGTGCGGCGTTCGCGGGTTCGGTGTTGAGCGGTGCGGTGAGGCAGACGCCGCCGAGCACGAATGCAGCGGCGGCGGTGCAGGCGATTTTTCGGAGCAGCGTATTGGCGTGTGACCTGGCGCGGGTCGTGCGCCGAGTGAAGGCTGTCGAAAGTCGCATGTGTACTCCGTATGTCCCGTGGCGTGTGTGATGGGGTGTGGTGGGCTTCATTCCCGGTTAGTTATCGTCAAACTAATTCGTGAGAATGCTACCTGCGGATGGGGATGACCGCAAGCGTTTGTCATAACATCACAGTTTGCATGGATGTGTCAGGACGTAAAAATGGCGGAATTATGCCGATTTATTGGAGCTAATGTGAAATCTATGTTCGATGGTAAGTGTTTGACACTTTGTGTTATCAAATGGTCCACAAGAGTAAGTGTGGAGCCTCGTTGCAGCGTCTCACGGGACACCGGTCCCGTGGTGTACGCACGGGGTTGGTTGCCACGAGTTTGCCGAGGACGAGGCGCGGCGGACCCGCGTGCGCGACCGTCTCGGACCTCTTCGCACGTGTGGGCGGATGTTGTGCCTTAGCACTCGACGACGTTGACGGCCAGGCCTCCCTCCGAGGTCTCCTTGTACTTCGAGAGCATGTCGTTGCCGGTCTGGCGCATCGTCTCGATGACGACGTCCAGGCTCACCATGTGCCGCCCGTCGCCCCACAGCGCCATGCGCGCAGCGTTAATAGCCTTCACGGCGGCAATCGCGTTGCGCTCGATGCACGGCACCTGCACGAGGCCCGCCACCGGGTCACAGGTCAGCCCCAGCGAGTGCTCCATCGCGATCTCGGCCGCGTTCTCCACCTGCTGCGGGGTGCCGCCCAGTGCCTGGGCCAGTCCGGCCGCCGCCATCGCCGAGGCCGACCCGACCTCGCCCTGGCAGCCGACCTCGGCACCCGCGATGGACGCGTTCGTCTTGATCAGCGCGCCGATGGCCGTGGCGGCCAGCAGGAACTCGTGCACGAGGGCTCGGCGGCGCGCCGCGCACTCCTTCACGGACGAGGCCGTGGCCTCGTCGCCGGAATCCGTGCACTCCGCCAGCGAGTCGGCAGAAGTAGCAGGCGTCATGCGGATGTGGCGCAGCGGCTGGACTGCCCCGTCCTCCGTGGCGGGACCCGCTGCCACACCCGGCACCGAACCCGTCTCCGGGCAGTGCGTCACCAGGTAGCCCAAGACTGCCGGGATGACGCCCGCCGCCCCGTTCGTTGGTGCCGTCACCACGCGGTGGCCGGCCGCGTTCTCCTCGTTCACAGCCAAGGCGAACAGGTTGACCCAATCCATCGCTCGCATGGGATCCGCCGTCGTCGACGCCCACGCAGCGCCCGCCGCGCGGCGACCGCTTGAGCCAGCCCCGGCCTCGTCCATCGACTCCACGGGCGATGCGGGGATGCCCGTCAAGCGCTGGGCGAGTTTTCCGGCGAGCGCGCGGGCGCGGCGCGGCACATCCAAGCCGCCCGGGAGAATGCCCGCCGCCGACGTGCCCGCGTCCACGCAGTCGAACATCGTGTCTGCGATGCGATCCAGGTAGGCGTTGAGCGTGTCGCGCGGGCGCACTGCCTCCTCATTCGTGCGCACGAGGTCCGCGATGCTCAGGCCGGCCTCGTCGCACTGGGCGAGCAGCTGCGCCGCCGACGCGAAGGGGTGTGGTGCGGGAATGTCGATGCCGACGCCGGCCTGGCTGGAGGCGAGAGAGGAGACCTCGGGATTCTGCGGGTCGTCGTTCGTCTGCAGCATGACGAAGCCGCCGCCCACCGAGTAATAGGTGCGCTGGAGGATGACGTCGCCGTCCTGGCCGGTGGCCGTGATCGTCAGCGCGTTCACGTGATAGGGCAAGACCGTGCGTGGGACGAAGCGGATGTCCTCGGCGATGTTCAGGGGAATGCGCGTGCCGCTCGGCAGCGTGAGCGTGCCCGTGCGCGCCAGCGTCGGCAGAATCGCCTCCACCGTGTCGATATCCACCGTCTCCGGGTCGTAACCCGCCAAACCCAGGAGAACCGCGCGGTCCGTTGAGTGGCCTCGGCCCGTCGCGCCCAGTGAGCCGAACAGATCAATCGTGATGTGTGACGGCGGCGTCAGCGCCGTCAGCTCCGTCGTGAACGCGAGTCCCGCGCGCATCGGCCCCACCGTGTGCGACGACGACGGCCCGATCCCAATGCGGAACATGTCGAACACCGACAGCGGGTGCGGCGCGTCGTGCGCGGCGACCTCACCCGAGACGATAGCGGCGGGCGTGGGACGCGACGGGTCGTAAGCGGTAACGGGCGCGACAAGCGCGACGGGGCGAAGATCCATGCGCCCTATTGTGCAGGTGCTCGGCTCTTCGTGCGTGACGAGGCCGGGGTGGGGCGGGTGAGAAGGCGGCGAGTGGGGAGGTGGAGGGCGGTGTGTGTGCCATGCAGTGTGGGCGGCCAGGGCCTTCGGGAGTGGGGTGACGGGGCGTGCGGCACTGTTTGTGCGAGGGTGTCAAGTTGCGTCTAGTTCCGCATTTTGATTTGTTGCCAGCCGTTAAAAATGGCAAAGCAACGACGTATATTGCGCCGATTTAAATTGATACCAGCTGGTAAAACGGCGAACTCCTGCGGAAATAGACCTTGACTGTTATTCTGTAACGTAAGCCACGAGGAAGGTAGTGAAAATCGGGTTGCATTTTTCAGTAACCGCGTCATAGGCTGGGTGTCATCAAGGTTGTGGAAAAACTGAACCGGACATCCCACCGGCACCACAGCGAAGCAAGGGACCTGAGGAGAATGATCAATGGGAACGAGTCGAGCGCGCGCAGGACACGCGCGGCACACGCGAACAGGGTTCCTGACCCGCGCACTGGCCGCGCTGGCCGTCGCTGCTACCGCCGCCGGAACGATTGTCGCAACCCAGGTCACCACCCCCGAGGCGGCCCAGGCCGCCCAGGAGCCCGCCGCCGCCGGTATCGAGGTTGGTCCCGTTCGTGCGAGCATGGGAACCGGCATTGTCAATGAGTCCGAGACGGACACGACCACCAGCCTTCCCGACAACTTCATTCGCTACGGCATCGTGCCTGGAATGTCGGAGACCCCTTTCTCTCGTGCCGGCATCAATGGCGGCAAGCCAATCACTGACAACAAGCCTGTTCGTACCCAGCTGGGTGGTACATTCGCCAAGAACAACGACCTGTGGACCTACATCACCCGCGGTCATCCCTGGAAGTGGGACACACAGGGAGGCACGCCGACACCAGGCACCAGCGAAGCGTGGATGAACGACCACGGCAAGATGTGGGACAACGGCGGTGACGCCAAGCTGTGGGCGAACGGCCAGAGTGCCATCGGCTTCAAGCCGAATGATCCGGGCACCGTCCAGCCGGGCGAGACCTTCCTGCTCGGCGCCATCCGCCATAACAACCTGCCGATCCGTGGAGGTAAAAATGTCAAGCAGTTCCTGCACTCGAGCCTGAATATCACGCTCCCCGACCTGCTCGGTGGAACGCCCGAGAGCTTTCCCTTTGTTAACCAGGAAACCTACAACACGCTCTCTTCGACGATCATCTACCGCAAGGGTGGTGCCTACGTGAAGACTGAGGCGCAGCCTGGCACGGGTACGTGCTCGACATACTTCGGTATTAACGGCTGGCCTGCGAATCAGCAACTCAACGGAAAGTGGCCTCGTGACCTAGTCCTTGATGGGTCGTATGGTGTGCCCAAGGACACGGCCAATGGCGAGTTCATTGGTCCTGCCTACGAGCCGGACCTGGTTGATGCGAGCGATCCCTCAAAGGGCTACGTCAATAAGCCCGAGAGCCAGTCCGGACGCATGTACTGCGTCAAGTACGTGGGCGAGGGAAACGGCGACTACGACTTGTACAGCCAGTACTACAATGCTGGCGCGGGTCAGCCCTATAGCACGCTGGACACGAACAAGCCTGAGATTCTGCCGCGTACGTGGCCCGGTGCCAAGGGGAACGTCAACGAGAACCCCTACGTCTGGGACAACGTGAAGCTGCAGAAGACGACGTCGGACCAGACCTTCACGAAGAACGGACGCACCTACCGCCTGCAGCTCTGGGGATTCACTCCCGCGAACAACCCCAGGACGCTCATTACATCGGATAACATCAACAGCATCCCGACCGCCGACTGCCCGGCGACGCCCCCAGCGGACGCCAAGCGCACTGACACCTTCGTGACGCAGGAACTCTCGGTCAACTACGGCTGCCTCTACGGCGTCATCACCGAGGAACGAAGCGTGCGCATCGTGAAGTCCGTCGAGGACCCCTCGAGCATGTACCCGACGATCCCCGCCGCCAACTTCGCGGTGGAGACCGGTGACAACTGGCACGACAACACTGCCCGCACCCCGGCGACGACCGGCACCGTGACCGTCACGAAGCCCACGGCCTCGTCCGCCCCGGCCAAGACCTCGTACATCTCCGCAGCCGACCCGGCCGCGAGCCTGACCCCCACCGGCTTCGGTGCGGCAAACGCAAAGTACGACTCGACCTTCATCCCCTTCGAAGTCGGTAACTCCGACTTCACCATCACGGAGAAGGACATCAGCACCGGCGGCGACGACAAGTGGAACCTCAAAGACATCCAATGCGTCAACGGCATCGGTGAAGACGTCGCCGTGACCCGCACCGAGCGCGGCGTCAACTTCAAGAACGTCGGCGGCGCAGCGTCCAACGAGGCAGCCCCCATCACCTGTACGTTCGTCAACGAGTACCAGTCCCCCGACCTGCACGTCGCGAAGACCATCGAGGTGAACGGCGGTGCCAACGGTGCCACCAGCTTCACCGTGGACTACAAGATCGTCGCCACCAACGACGGCACGCTCGCCGCCAACACCGGCAAGCTCACTGACAAGCCCGACTTCGCGAAGGGCCTGGAGATCCAGTCCGCGAAGATCGCCGAGACCCAGGCGGGCCTGGACACCGCGTCCGACGCCACCGCCACGGACGGCGTCTACACGCTGACCGACGGTGTCGATCTGGCTGCCGGAGCCTCCAAGGAATACTGGATCCGCTTCGCGGTCACCCGTAACCCCGCGGCAACCGGCTACAACGAGGCCGACCTGGCCTGTGCCGTCGATGGAAATGGTGTACGCGTCCCCGGCAAGGGCCTCTTCAACGAGGTTTTGGTCGATGACCGTAAGGACAGCGACGGCGACTACAACAACAAGGATTGTGGCCCGACCGTCCCCCACGACTTCGTCGTGCTCAAGGCCGGTACCCAGAACATGGGCGCCACGTTCACCGATCCGACGAACCAGTACACCTACGGCGACAACAACGACGCGATGTACCCCCTCAAGGGCGCAGAGTTCGCGATCTACAACGCCAACCCCAACACGGACGCCAACGCCACCGTGGTCAAGACCCTGACCCAGGCCACCGCGACCGACGGATACTACTGGAGCGTGGGCGACCTCAATATCGACACCCCCTACTGGCTGGTCGAAACCAAGGCCCCCGCAGGACACTCCCTCCTGCCCCAGCCCCTCGAGTTCAAGCTGACGACCGCCCGAGCCGACGGCTCCGGAACGACGGTTGAACTCGCGGCCGACGCAACCGACGCGGCCAAGTGGGCAAAGGGTGCCGCCCAGGCCTTCTCCTCCGAACTGAACACTAACTCCGTGGAGCAGGGCTTCGTCATCGACGGCACCAACAAGGCCACCCTGGTCGTCAAGGACACCGAGGTTGGCGAGCTGCCCAAGGCCGGCAGCACCGGAATCTTCCCCTACATCGGCGTCGCAACGGCGCTCATGTGCGGGGCGATGGTGATGACCGTGGTCACCACCAAGAGGCGCAAGGCATACGCCTGAGCCACCCATGAGGTCCCGTGACCACGGCGACCCACCATCAGAAAAAACTCCCGAAATCACACACACAGGAGAAAGAAAACCTATGAGCACCACGAAGACCCGCCGCAGCCTGAGCCTGCTCGCAGCCTT
>NZ_ALCA01000059.1 GCF_000278725.1 Actinomyces sp. ICM47
ACACCCACACAATCAAGCGCACACAGCACAAGCCACGCACACTCAATAGGCGATTCGCGCCATGTTTCCGCGACCCGAGCTTCTCGCTTCGTTCGCTGCCGTTCGGCGCAACAAGGAAAACAATACGCAGGTTCGAGCGGACCGTCAAATCATAACGGTCCGCTCGCCTCCCAGAAGCTTTTCCGCGGAATCCCGGGCTTTACGGCAGATTTTTGCCCGCAAAACGCCCAAAATTCAGCACTTTTCATGTCACAGAACACAGAATATCAAATAAAATGTGTGCCAGGCCGCGCAATCTCGCAAGACGATCCAGCATGCCGATCAGGGCTTATACCAAGACCATCTCATTTGTTGCCTGAAACTTTACCAAGCGTTGACCTAGGGGCTATACTCGCATCATCCGAGCGGCATCGCCGCATCCGTCAATGCTAGGAACTTCCATGATTGCATCCGTTCTCGGCTCCATTTCCGACTTCATGTACACCTACGTACTGGTCGCACTGCTGATCGGCGTGGGCCTGTACTTCTTCGTCTTCACCCGCGCGCTCCCCCTCCGCATGTTCGGAGAGGCACTCCGTGTCGTCATGGAGCCTCCGAAAAAAGAAGGCGGCGTCTCGTCCTTCCGTGCGCTGATGGTCTCCACGGCCTCGCGCGTGGGCGTCGGTAACATCGCTGGCGTCGCGACGGCAGTGACGGCGGGTGGCGCTGGCGCTGTTTTCTGGATGTGGGTCATCGCGACGATTGGAGGCGCGTCCGCCTTCATCGAGTCGACGCTCGCACAGATCTACAAGAAGCGCGGACCCCACCACTCCTACGGTGGCCCGGCCTACTACATCCAGACGGCACTCAAGCAGAACTGGCTGGCCTATCTCTTCGCTGTCATGCTCATTCTGACCTACATGGGCGGCTTCAACCTGCTCGCTTCTTTCAACGTGGCCGACACGTTCACGCAGTACTCCTGGGCGAACGAGTGGACTCCTTGGGCCGTCGGCGGCGTCCTTGCGGTCCTGATGGCCGGCTCAATCCTGGGCGGCACTCGACGTCTGACCGACGTGACCGGCTTCCTCGTCCCGATCATGGCGATCATTTACCTGGGTGTGGGCGCGGTTGTCATTGTCTTCAACTACCACAATATCCCCGCGATGTTCTCCGCGATCTTCTCGGGAGCCTTCGACTTCAAGGCGATTTTCGGTGGTTTCGCAGGCTCTGCGATGATGCTCGGCATCAAGCGTGGCCTCTACTCGAACGAGGCCGGTGTGGGTTCCGCGCCGAACGCCGCAGCCTCCGCCTCCGTGTCGCACCCTGCCAAGCAGGGCCTCGTTCAGATGCTCTCGGTCTTCATCGACACGATGATCATTTGTACCTTCACCGCGTTCGTGGTCCTCTCCTCGGGTGTCGGTGACGACGGCGGCGTCACCGGCGCTCCCCTCGTGAAGGACGCGATGGCCACGGTGCTCGGCCAACCGATCGCGCAGGTCTTCATTTCGTTGGCACTCTTCCTGTTCGCGTTCACGACGCTGGTGGGCAATTTCTACTACGCCGAAGTCAACTTCCGCTTCCTGCTGCGCAACATCAAGCTGGAACAGTGGATGCTGACGGCCTTCCGCCTCGTGGCAGCTGCCCTGGTCTTCTGCGGTGCGCTGCTGAAGTTCGAGGTCGCGTGGAGCTTGGGTGACATCCTCATGGGCCTCATGGCACTCATCAACCTGCCGGTGATTGTGATCCTCGGTCGCATCGCCGTCCGTTGCGCGAACGACTACACGGCGCAGCGCAAGGAGGGCCTGGACCCGAAGTTTACCGCCTCCTCGATTGGTCTGGATCCCTCCGAGCTGGACTACTGGCAGGACAAGAAGGCTCCGGCCTCCGATCAGTCCGGCGCGACGGTGAGCGCCTGAGTTCGCGCTCCCCGACTGGCTTTGCCCCGGCCTCGTCCATCGTGACGAGGCCGGGGTTGTTTCACGCGATAAACGCGCAGAGGTCGGGTCCTAGGCCGGGGAACCGCCCAGCCACGCGCGGATCTGGAGAGCACCGACATGCCCGCACTCGGACAGGGCGCGAGCCACCGCGTCAGCGGCCCAGCCGAGCATTTCGGGGCGGGTGTGCGGAGCCCGCAGGAGCGCGGACACGCCGCTATCGGAGGCTTGGGCAGTGCCAACGACGAGGCCCATTTCGACGCTCTTGCCCAGCGCCGCCGCAAAGTCTGTCGACGTCAGAGGAGAGCGCGAGGAGGGGTCGTGCGCCTCGACGCGGATGGTCGGGCCTGGAACAAGCAGCGAGGAATCAACGGAACCGATGGGTAACCCACCATGCTCCCAGGGCATGGGAGCCGTATCAGCCGCGTAGCCGGGAGGCAGGTCGAACACGAACACGCAGCTGTCGACGCGCAGCTCGGCGACGAGTTCCAGCGTGGATGCGGCAGCCAACACGACAGAGACGAAGGGAACGCGCAGCCCCACGCTCCCCCGCCAAGTGTCGACGAGCGCGTGACACAGCGCCGAGCCTCCCCCGGCCTCGTCCACCTGGCCGTCAACATCCGCCGCGGACAACGGCAAGGCGGAGGGCATCTCCACGTCTCCGACAAGGAAATCAAAGGCGTAGAGCCCGTGATGGGCGCGGTTGTCGTCGAAATCGTCGAACCCCATTCCGGTTCCGACCAGCATGGAGAGGAACACGTCGTACAGGCATTCCTGGTCCTCGGCAAACAGCTGCGTCGCGTGGGGTGCGCGCGGGGTCATCTGCCCGCCCAGCCACGCCTGCAGCGCCACGTAGCCCTCGTTTGTCGTGCAATCGTTGAATCTCACGGCAACCTCCTCGTTCCGACGAGCGCACGCCTGACACCACTATGACAGAAACGATGGCGTGCGGGGGCCGCTTTCGCGAGCAAATCCGAGTACCAGGGAGACCGCGCGGCGGCGGCCCAGGCCGCAGAGGGACGTCGTCTTCCCCAACCAGCGCAAACGAGAGCGACGCGCACAAAGATGCCCCGGCCTCGTCCCAGGAACATGAACGAGGCCGGGGCTTCGTTATGCGCGACGGCGCGTCGGTCGGATACTACGCCGGCACACGTACGAAGCGCGCTCGGATCTGCACTCCCCCGGTGTGCCCGCACGCGGACAGGGCTCGAGCCACTGCGTCGGCGGCCCACCCGAGCATCTCAGGGCCCCCGTGCGGGGCGCGCAGAGCGGCAGTCACTCCGGTGCCGGAGGCCATGGAGGACTCCACAGAGAGCCCCATCTGCACGGACGAGGCCAAGGCCTCGGTAAAGCCCGAGGGGGACAGGGCCTGTCCCTTGTATCGCGGGCTCGCCGACGACCTCAACCACCAGTGCCTGAGCCTCGGCGTCTGTCCCTTGTATCGCGGGCTCGCCTCGACGTGGATGAGCGGACCGGGGGAAACCAGGGACAAATCGAGCGCACCGATTAGCAGGCTGCCGTCTTCCCACGGTTTGTTTGCGGTGGAGCGGGCGTAGTCCGGGGGCAGGTCGAGCTCGAAGACGCACTCGTCGACGCGCACATCGGCGACGAGTTCGAGCGTGGCCACGGAGGCAATCACAGATGCCACGAAGGGGATGTGCCTGCCCACGTCACCGAGCCACGTGTCGACGATCGCGTGGCACATCGCGCGGCCGGCGGCGTCCGTGGCAGACTCCCCCGCCATGCCGGGCGCCCTCTGCCCATCAACGCCCTTGTCTCGCGGCGGCACCTTGCTGTCGCCCACGAAAAAGTCGAAAGCGTAGAGCCCATGATGGGTGCGATCGTCGTCGTAGGCGATGAATCCCAGCCCCGTGCCAATGAGCACGGACAGGAAGGCATCGTAGAGGCACTCGCTGTCCTGCGCAAAGAGGTCCGCCGCGTGCGGCGTGCGCGGGTCCAGCTGGCCGACCAGCCACGCCTGCAACGCCACGTAGCCCTCATTTGTCACACAATCGTCGAATCTCACGGTAACCTCCTTGTTCCGCCGCGCAACGCTTGTGACACCCATGATGACAGAAAGTCGACAGCCGCGGGCGCTTTTCGCGAGAAACTTCCTGCACAACGGGCGGAGCGGCCGCCGACGCTGCCACCACCAAGACCGCGGCGGCTCCGCCAGCACCGCGATCACCTCCTCCGCCCGCGAACGCACCCACCGGCACCCGGCGCACGAGGCACAAGGGTGCCCCAGCCTCGTCCCAGGAACATGAACGAGGCCGGGGCCCTATCGCGCGAGCGCGCGCTTACTCCGTGGCGAGCAGCGCCTCCTCGGCCTCCTTGGTCCACAGGCCGGCGGCGTCGAGCTTCGCGGCGACCGTCGGCAGCTTCTCGGCGAGCTCGGACACGGGGGTCAGGCCCAGGTCGTGCATCATCGGGAAGACCATGATCTTGCCGCCCGACGTGCGGTTGATGACCGAGTTGATGGCGTCGCCGAAGCCCGCCATGCCGGTAACTGCCCACAGGGAGATCGTGGTGTCGATGACGCCGTCCTCGATCTTGCGCAGCACCGTGCGCATATCGGACACATCAGAGCCGGAGGTGCCCAGCATGAAGATCTGGCGTTCGATGATGCCCTGCAGGTCAAAATCGCCGAACGTGCCGGCCGGAATGCCCGCGAACGCGTTGAGGATGCCGCCCTGGGCCAGCAGGTCGACGGCCTGGGAGACCAGCGCCGGGACGGGCACGAGGCACGTCGCGTAGGTGTAGCCGTGCTCGAGGGGCGTCGAGGCGGTGTTGATGATATCCAGCGGCACGCCGTTCTTGTCGGCGGTCGGGCCGACAACCTTTGTCAGGTTGGCCAGTCGCTCGTCCGATAGGTCGGTGCCGACGACGGAGATGCCGGGGACACCCGAGGTGACGGCACGCATCGTGTGCATGACGCCCATCGGGCCGGCAGCACCGACGAAAACGCAACGGTCGTTCTCTCGCAGATCGCCGTTGGCGGGGATCCAGGCATAGCCCTCGCGCGGATCCGAGCCCGTTGTGCCGCAGAAGCGGATGAAGTCGTAGTGGACGCGTCCGATGTCCAGGGACACCTTACGAGAGATCGCGGCGCCACCCAGGACGACGCACATGGTGCCGCGGGTGCCGATCAGCAGAGCGGCCTTCTCGATGGCGTCGGCGTCCGAGCCGAAGAACACGACGTCGTCGAACTCTCCCTCGACGCCCTCAAGCTCCTCAGCGGCAACGCGCACAACCTCGGCGGGCTTATGCTCGGCGGTTAGCGCATCGATGTCGCCCTCGCCGACGACCAGCAGGCGCCCGCCGTCGGCGACATGATCGCGCTCGGCCCACGCGTAGGAGCCCTCGACGGTCGCCCACGGTTCGATGAGGCCAACGGCGGCGGCCGACGGCCCCTCCGACACGTGGATCAGGTACTCTTCCCCGTCCGGGGACACGACGCAGCGCTCGTCGACGACGACGTATTCCTCGAGGGCACCATCGAAGTTGTACCCGAAGGCACCGTTGGACTTCGCGGTGCGCAGGTGCTTCCAGTCCGCCTGGACCAGCAGACGGTCGCCAACCTTGAAGTGGGTGACGGCCTCGCCGACCTGCACGACGCGGACGACGGGCTCGTGGCCGGGAGTCACCGCCTCCTGATTCGGGTGGTACGACGGAATGTCCTTCAGCGCATCCAGATCGATGCCCGCCACGACGTCGGACTTGCGCGGGTGGCTATCGAACTGGTGAAGCAGCTTCGTATCGGAGAAGCAGATGCCGCAGGCTTCAACCTCGAGCAGGATCTGCGTCGGGCCGACGGGGTCGACGGGCTTCGCCGGGTTAACGACGAACTCCTCCTTGCCGACAATTTGGATGGCGTACTGGGTGGAGGGAACCTGGGTCATGACTGACTCCTTCACTGGGAAAACGATGGTGGGAACGAGAGGGACGAGGCCGGGGTACCCGAGGAGGGGACCGTGACTACCCTGGGTCCCCGGCCTCGAGAGGGTGTCAGGAGAGCATGACCTGGCCGCCCGTGACGGGCACGGCCTGGCCGGTCTCGTACTCTTGTTCGACGATGTAGAAGATCGCGCGCAGGACGTCGATGCCCTGGGCACCGCGGTGCATGGGGACCTTCGCCTCGTAGAACTCCTTGACGTCGGCGACCGTCTTGGCACCGGGGACCTTCCCGGAGTTCAAGTACTGGACGAAGAGACCGCGGTCCGGGTCGGACCAGAGCGGCCCGTCGTAGAAGTTGCCGGGGCAGATCGCGTTGACCTTGACGCCGTGGGCGACCATCTCGAGGGCGAAGGACTGGACCAGGCCGATACCGCCGAACTTGGAACCCGCGTAGGCGGCGTTCTTGTTCGAGCCGACCAGGCCGGACTTGGAGTTGATCTGGATGATGTCGGTCAGCCACTCGGGGGCGGTGGAGTGCTGGCGGGCCAGCAGCTGACCCAGGTGCTTGGTGACCAGGAAGAAGGCCACGTAGTTGATGTCCGTCGACAGGCGGAATGCCGAGGCGTCCTGCTCAAGGACGGAGCCGGCGCGCACGATGCCCGCGTTGGACACGACCAGGTCAAGGCCGCCCGTGACGCGCTCGATCTCGGCGGCCATCGCGGCCACGGAGTCCTCGTCGGCGACATTGACGGTGATCGGGTGGGCGACGCCTTCGCCGCCCAGCTCGGCTGCCTTCGCGACCGCGCCCTCACCGTTCAGGTCAGCGACGTACACGAAACAACCGGCGTCCACCAAGCCTCGCGCAATCTCAGCACCGAAGCCCTGGGCACCGCCCGTGACGAGGGCGACGCGGCCGTTGATGGTGCGCTCGCCGGTGCGGGTCGGGCGGACCTCGTAGGTCTCCTCCCCCACCCGCACGACGACGGGAAGCTCCGTCTCCTTCAGAGAGCAGGGGCACACCTCGGCGAGGGGGCCGTCGAAGGTGACGGTCGGCTCGGCCTCGCTGGGGGCCACGATGACCGGGCGACCGAGGGCCTTGAGGAACAGGCCGCGTACCTCGGGAGCGTTACTCATGATGGTTCTCTTTTCTCGACGCGTTCGTCAGTTGATCGATGTTGCTCGGGCGGCGAGAGCGACGGCGTCCTCACCGTCGGCAATCGCGCGGCCCAGGGGCGCGTACTCGCTGATGCGCTCCGCCAGGGCCTCGGGGGTCAGGCGACCCGTGCGGCCCAGCAGGTGCAGGGAGGGGTCCACGGAGGACAGGGCCTCGTGCGCGACGAGCGCCCACGTGGCCTCGTTGAGGTCGGCGAATTCGGGGCGGCGCAGCTCCTCGCAGGTGAAGCACTGGCGGGGCTGGTTGATGTCCACTCCCGAAATCTCGAGCATGCCGTGGGCTGCCGCGAGCACGTGGATGCGCGCCAGCTGCTCGGGGGTGTTGCGCGGGGGCATGTAGGTGACGGCGCGCAGGCCGATGGACTCCATGTGCTCGAAGAGCTCATCGAGGAAGTCGTCCTCGAACTTCTCAGCCTTCTTGTCGCCCGTCGGCGAGGCGGACACGTCGCCCAGGTAGGCGTAGGTGGCGATTGCGCCAACCGAGTCGGCGAAAGCGACGACCTCGGCCGCGCTCGGCAGCTCGTCGGTCGGCTGGATGTAGATGCGATCCAGGTAGTTGGCTTTCAGGACGCCCAGCAGGTCGTACATGAGGTGCGGGTTATCGGCGTCGGACAGGACGGCGGCCAGGGACGCGGGAATCTCGACGCCCATCTGCGCCAGGCCCTCGGTCAGCGCCGGGCCGCGTCCGAATCCGCGGATCAGGGCCGAGGCCATGGCAGCAAGCAGGTGACGCTCAGTAATTCCGCCGCCGTTTGCGTACTGCGAGATGCCGACCATATCGGCCTGCGGGTCGAAGGGCTCCAGACCCAGGTCGGTGAGGATCTGGTTGGCTCGCTCTGCCATGGCGAGCGTGCGCTCCAGGCGGGCAGCGCGCCCCGGAGCAAGCCACTCGGCGACCTTCTCGCGTGCCGGTGCGGGCACGCCCTGGACAGTCATGTAGGCCACGCCCACGGAATCGGGGTTGTTGAGCTTGCGCTGAGCTAGCGGCGTGCCCTCACCGAATCGGGCACGGATTTCGAAGCCCGTGACGGAACCCATGCCGAGGACGGACGTGGCCTCGCTCATTTCAGCCGCCGCGCCAATGGAGTCATGGTCCACCGAGCCGACGACGCGCAGGCCTGCCCGGCGCGCGAGCAGCGCGGCGTGCGTCGGCGTGTAGGGGCTGAAGGAGAAGCACGTGTGGATGTGGTTGTTCGACTCGGGCACCCAGCTCGGGAAGTGCTCGTCGGCTGCGACGACGCGCAGCGCCTCGATGCGCTGGGCCGGGGTGGCGGCCGGGTCGTTGGTGATGTCCATGGGTTCTGCCATCTCTTCGTTGGGTGGAGAAAAATGTGGAGAAAGGAAGGGGCGCGAGGCCGGGGCTCAGGTGAGGAGGAGGTTGCCCCGGCCTCGCGTGGCTCGCGTCAGGGAATGCGAGCCTCGGACGGGGGCGGGCCGGAAAGGGGGAGCAGCCCGTCCCCAGTGCTTGTTAGAGGCCCTCGCGGTTCAGGCGAGCGATCTCAGCCTCGGTCGCGTGCTTCGTGGTGGGCACGTGGCCGGGCAGGGGCAGGATGCGCTCGTGAATCGCGTCGAGGATCCAGGAGACCTGCGGGAAGAAGAACGACTCCAGCTCGGGTCCGGGCGTGATGCCGTTGCGCGAGCCGACGACGGCGATCGGCGCGTCGAGCGCGTCGAAGGCGAGGGTCTGCACGTTGGCGGCAACCGTGTTGAGGAAGGATCCACGCTCGACCGCGTCCGAGGTGAGGACGAGGCGACCGGTCTTCTTCACGGACGCGATGAGCTTGTCGTAGTTCAGGGGGGCGACGAAGCGCAGGTCGATGACCTCAGCGCTCAGGCCGTACTTCTCAGCTAGGACGTCGGCGGCTTCGAGGGCCTTGTACACGGTCGCGCCGTAGGCAGCAATCGTGATGTCGGATCCCTCGCGGCGGATCGCCGGCTCGCCTTCTTCGGTCTCGTAGTAGCCCTCGGGCACGCCGCCAGGCTCGAAGTCCTCGCCCTTGTCGTAGAGCTTCTGGCTCTCCAGGAACACGACCGGATCGGTTCCGGCAAGCGCCAGGTTGAGCATGCCCTTCGCGTCGGTCGGGGTGGTCGGGAAGTAGACCTTCAGGCCCGGGATGTGGGCGACGAGTGCACTCCAGTCCTGGGAGTGCTGCGCGCCGTACTTGGCACCCACGGACACGCGCAGGACGAGGGGCATCTTGAGCAGGCCGGCGCTCATCGACTGCCACTTGGCCATCTGGTTGAAGACTTCGTCGCCGGCGCGGCCCAGGAAGTCGCAGTACATGAGTTCAACGACCGCGCGGCCACCGGCCATCGCGTAGCCGACGCCGGCACCCACAATCGAGGCCTCGGCGATGGGCGAGTTGAAGAGGCGACGGTACGGCAGGGCCTCGGTCAGGCCACGGTAGACGGCGAAGGCACCGCCCCAGTCGCGGTTTTCCTCGCCCCATGCGGCCATCGTCGGGTCGGTCTTGAAGCGGTGCAGCATCGCCTCGAAGAGACCGTCACGGAACTGGTACATGCGCATCTTGGAGACAGGCTTGCCGTTCTCATCGACGGAAGAACGCACCTTCTTGGCCAGTGCCTTGACGCGCGGGTTGTCCTCAAGGTCGATCTCGGGGGTCGCGTCGTCAAAGGCTTCGACCTTCTCGTTGGAGAACATGACGGTGTCGATGTAGCCGTCCGCGACGCGCGGGGTGGCGTCGTCGTCGATGGCCAGTTCGAGGACCTTGACCAGCTTGTCGGTCAGCGAGGCCGCGTAACCGTCGATCTCGTCCTGCGTGGTCAGGCCGTTCGAGATGAGCAGGTTCGAGTATTCCTTGATGCAGTCAACCTGCTCCCACAGCTCGACCTCTTCCTTCGTGCGGTAGGAGGAAGCGTCCGACGGCGAGTGGCCGGAGAAGCGGTAGGTGATGGTGTCCATGAGGACGGGGCCGCGGCCCTCCTCGAGGATCTTCTTCTTGCGGGTGGTCGCGTCCGCAACGGCCAGCGGATTGAGGCCGTCAACGCGCTCGGCGTGCATGGCCTCGGGGTTGAGGGCCGCGCCCACGCGGGCAAGGATCTCATATCCCATGGTCTCGCCGAAGGTCTGACCACCCATGCCGTAGAAGTTGTTGAAGAAGTTGAACAGGATCGGCGGGTTGCCACCGTCCTCCTCGCGCCACAGGGAGCGGAACTGATCCATCGACGCGAAGTTCAGAGCCTCCCACACGGGACCACAGGCCAGGGCGGCGTCACCGACGTTGGAGACGACGATACCGGGCTTGCGGTTGATGCGCTTGAACAGGGCCGCGCCGTTCGCAATCGGGGCGGAGCCGCCGACGATCGCGTTATTCGGGTAGGAACCGAAGGGCAGGAAGAAGGTGTGCATCGAGCCGCCCAGGCCGCGGTTGAAGCCGGACTTGCGGGCGAAGATCTCCGCGAGGGCACCGAAGAGGATGAAGTTCTCGGTGAGGTCCTTCGTGTCCTTGTAGCCGATCTTTTCGGCGTAGGACAGGGTCTCGCCGCCGAGGAAGCCCTTCATGATGCCCTCAAGCTGGCCCTCGTCCATCTGGTGCATGGCCGAGTAGCACTTGGCGAGAATCTCACCGTGCGAGCGGTGGGAGCCGAAGATGAAGTCCTCAGGCGACAGAACGAAGCTTTGACCGACGTAGGCGCTCTCCTGGCCAATGCCGAGGTGGGCGGGGCCGCGGTGGTTGTACTCGATGCCCTGCCAGGCGCCGGTCTTCTTGATGGAGTCGAGCATCGACTCGAAGGTGCGCACGACGATCATGTCGTGGAGCATCTGGACCATGCCTTTTTCGCCGTAGCGGGCGAGTTCGGTCTCACGGTCGAAGGTGTACTGGTTGACGGGGACCTCGGGGAACTTCACGTATCCCGGGCGACGCACCTCATTGGGGTCGATGATAAGAGACTGAGTCATTGTTCTACTCTTCCTTGATGTAGTTATTCGTTAGAGCTTGACGGCCCACGCGGCTTCGCGGATGACCTCGGAAACAGTGGGGTGCGGGAAGACGACCTGGCGCAGGTCCTCGACGGTCAGTTCCATCTCGAGGACGGCCTGCGCGCCCCAGATCATCTCGGCGGCGTACGCGCCCAGCACGTGGATGCCCAGCACCTGGTGGGTCGTGGGGTCCACCAGGATCTTCGCCTCACCGGGTGCCTTAAAACCGTTCTCGGCGATGAAGCGGCCCGACATGAGGGCGGGAACCTTGGCGACGAGGACCTCACGGCCCTCTCGCTGAGCGGCGGACTCGGTCAGACCGACGCCCGCGGCCTCGGGGATCGAGAAGACGGCCCACGGGACGGTGTGCCAGCGCATGACCTCGCCGCGCTTCTTCGCGGTCGGATCGAGGATGTTCGCCGAGGCGATCTCCGCCATACGGTAGGCGGCGTGCGCCAGGAGGGAGCGTCCGGTGACGTCGCCGATAGCCCACACGTTGGGCAAATTGGTGCGCATCGTATCGTCGACGACGATGCCGCGGTTGATCTCGAGGCCAGCCTCCTGCGCGCCCCAGCCCGCCGTCGCGGGACGGCGGCCAACGGCCATGAGGACAACGTCGGCCTCGACACTCAACTTGTTCTCGCCCTTTGAGTAGTGGACGGTGCCTCCGTCAAGGGACTCGACGCGGCAGCCCAGCTCGAAGGTCACGTCCTTCATGGCGGCGCGGGCCTTGGCGGCCAGGTCGTCGTCCATGAACGGCAGGATCTCGGGGGCCATCTCGATGACGGTCACCTGCGAACCCAGGGTGGAGTACAGGGAGGCGAACTCGACACCGATGACGCCGCCGCCGATGATCGCGAGGCGGGAGGGGACCTCGGGCAGGGACAGGATGCCCGTGGAGTCCACCAGCGCCGGATTGTCCTGGGTGCCGGGAAGCGGCGGCATGGCCGGCACGGAACCCGTGGCGATGATGACGTGGTCCGAGGTGTAGGTCGTGCCCTCGACGGTCACGCGACCGGGGGCGTCGAGGTGGCCTCGTCCGTTGATGACGGTGACGCCCGCCTTACGCTCGGTGGCTGCAACGCCCGCGACGAGGCCCTTAACGACCTGATCTTTCCAGGCCTGCATCTTTGTCCAGTTGACGGCAACGCCGCTGGCGTCCACGCCGAACTGGCTGGCTTCCTTGGCGTGCAGGTAGTTCTTCGCGCCGTTGAGCAGGGTCTTGGTGGGAATGCAGCCCACGTTCAGGCAGGTGCCGCCCAGGTACTGTTCCTCGACGAGGGCGACCTTCTTGCCCGCGTGCCCGAGGCGCTCGGCGGCCAGGTAGCCGCCGGGGCCCGCGCCGAGGACGATGACGTCAAAATGCGTGTCACTCATGAGTATTTCTCTTTCCTCAGGCCAGGACCGTCACGTCGATGTTGTCGATGGCGGCGACCAGGTCGCGCAGGAACCGGGCGCCGTCCGCACCGTCGATGACCTGGTGGTCGATCGTCAGCGACAGGTTGAGGCGCTGCTCCACGCCGATCGTGCCGTCGGCTGCCACGACCGGGCGCGGGGTGATTGCGCCGACACCCAGGATGGCTGTCTGGGGCAGGTTGATGACGGGGGTGAAGGTCTCGATACCGAAGGAGCCGATGTTGGAGACCGTGAAGGTGCCGCCGCTCAGGAAGTCGGGGGCGATGGTGCCGTCGATGGCACCGCCGGCCAGGCGCTTGGCTTCGTCGGAGAACGCCTTGAGGCCCAGGGCCTGCGCGGAGCGGATGACGGGGACGAGGAGGCCGCGCGGGGTGTCGCATGCGAAGCCGAGGTGGACCTGCTCGAACTGGGTGAGTACACCGTCCTCAAGGTGGGCGTTGAACACGGGGTACTTGGGCAGGGTGCGCGACACGGCGAAGCAGACCAGGTCGTTGAGCGTGATCTTGCCCAGGCCCAGAGCCGGGTCGGCGTTCTTGACCTTCTTGCGCATCGCGAGGATGCCGGCGGCGTTCGCGGTGGTGTTGAGGGTCAGCTGCGCGGTGGTCGTCAGGGACTCCATCATGCGCTTGGCGACGACCTTGCGCACACCCTTGAGCGGGGCGGAGGTCGAGGCACCGGGGTAATCGGCACCCGCAGGGGCGGAGGCAACGGGGCACGAGGCCGGGGCGGCCTCGGGCGTTCGGCCGGCGTCGGCAACGCTCACGCGGCCACCAATGCCGGTGCCTTCGGTGGCCTGGACACCGGCGGCGCGCGCGGCGGAGGTCAGGACGGGACCTGCAGCGATCGCGGCGGCGACGTCACGCTCGATGACGCGACCGTGGGGGCCGGAACCCTCGGTAATGGTCGAGGCATCCAGGCCCGCCGAGGCGGCCAGGGCGCGGGCACGTGGGGAGACCGCGCCGGTGGCTCGCTCGGTGGCAAAGGCGGGGGCAGCCTGCTCGGGTGCGGTGGTTGCCTTGTCGGGTGCATCCTCGACGGGTGCGGCGTCACCGCCGGGCACGAGGCCGGAGATGTCTTCTCCGGGTTCACCGACGATGATGAGCGGATCCTTGACGGGGACCTCGTCGCCTTCCTCCCACAGGAGCTTCAGGACGGTGCCCTCGGCGGTGGAGGGGACCTCCATCGTCGACTTGTCCGTCTCGATGGACGCGAGGGTCTGGTCGACGGCGACGCTGTCGCCTTCGGCGATCATCCACTCGACGATGATGCATGACTCAACAGAGTTGCCCAGCTGGGGCATCACCACGATGGTGGCCATGTAATTCCTCCTAGACGATGCGCAGCTTCGTGCGCTCGGCCAATTCCTTGATGGATTCTTCGGGGATCTCATCGTCGGTGATGATTCCGGTGACCTGGTCGATCCCCATGAAGGTGACGAAGCCGGCTTCCCCGTACTTGGAGGAATCTGCGAGCAGCCACGTCTCTTGTGCGCGTGTGCGCATGATGGAACCAACCTGCCCACCCTCAACGAGTTGGGTGGTCAGGCCGCGATCAACGCTGAAGCCGTCCGTTCCGAGGAACGCAACGCGCGCGTTGAAGTCATTGATAGCGCGCTCGGCGACCGGCCCCACGAGGGACTCGGACTCGGCGCGGAAGTGCCCGCCCGTCAGTGTGATGTTCAGGTTCGGGTTGGATCGGGCGTTTGCGAAAACAAGGACGGAGTTGGTCAGAACCTGAACTCCGCGCTTGCCGGTGAGGTACTTGACGATGAGGGCGCAGGTGGTGCCGGCCTCGATCATGATCCGGTCGTCGTCGTAGATCATGTCCGCGGCGGCCCGGGCGATGCGCTCCTTCTGATCGACGCGATCATTCTGGCGCAGGTGGATGTTGCGGAAGGTGGTGGGGCGTGCCCCTCCGTGGGTGCGCACGAGGTAACCCTGCTCATCGAGGACCTTCAGCGAGGCACGCACGGTGACGGGCGAAACCCCCAGGTCGGAGGCGAGCTGGGCGACACTCACCTCACCCTCGCGGGCGAGGCGATCCAGGATGTAGTTCGTGCGTTCTTCTGCACGTCCCATGTCTTCACCTCTCAATGCATTCGCGACAACCTTCTGCCGCTTTCACTTTCGTTAAGGACAGAATAGTCATTTAAACGAAAGCATGCAACATCACATTAATGAGTCGCCCAGCCGTGCACCACAGCGGCACACATGTTCATACACTCGTCGAATCAAAGCCACATTGCCTT